>CAZQRQ010000006.1:0-5573 GCA_964595725.1 uncultured Rikenellaceae bacterium
AAATCCATAAAATCCTTGAAGTTATGATACCTGTTCCCTGCAATTGTAACATCGTCAGGACCAAAACTTAACTTGTGTGTAACAGTCTTAAGAAGGTCGGGCGGCATTTCCCTGTCATAAATGAACCTTACAGGATCACCTTTTTTTCTCTGTTGCAGGCTCCTTGCCAGCTTGTCAATATAGCTTTCTGAAATGTCGTCTGCAATCTCCAGTTCGGCGTCCTTGGTTAGTTTAATTGTATAAGCTGATATTTCATCAAAATCAAAAATGAAGAAGATATCTTTCAGGCCATACCTGATCACGTCGTCGAGGAAAATAAAATACTTACCGTCATCCCTGTCAGGAAGCTGCACAAACCTTGGAAGTATATTGGTGGGTACTTCCATCAGGGCATGTCTGTCTTTATGCGTTCCATTGTTTCTGAGCACTATTGCAAAGTAGATGGCATCATCTGTAAGATTAGGCAGTTCAGAATTCTTCTCCATCATAAATGGCATAAGGCGTGTCCTGACCTCAGTCCTGAAATATTCCTTCACGAAATCCGTCTGAGCCTGGTTAAGCTGGGTTTCATCTATTATAAATATTTTCTGCCTGACAAGATCTTTGAGAATGTCGCTGTATATTTTCTCGAACTTTTCATTCTGTTCAAGTACTATGGAGTGTATTTTTTTCAGGGTTGCTTTAGGATCGTAACCAAGTATGTCCTTCGATTTGGCACCGAAAAGTGTCAGCCTTTTCAGCGTCGCAACTCTTACCCTGAAGTATTCGTCAAGGTTGTTAGAGTAAATACCGAGGAATTTAAGCCTCTCAAGGACGGGAGTGCATTTATTCTCGGCTTCCTGAAGTACTCTTTCATTAAATGACAACCAGCTTATTTCCTTAGGTATGTATATTGAATTCATGCCAGCTGGTTTGGTTTGTAATATAGCTCAGGTTTTCCGGTCCCGGGTTTTATGCCCGACCATGTGGCCGTGTTAAAACGAAGGCTGATGATGCCGCTTTTAGGGATATTATAACAGGCTTCATCTGATAAAAAGTCTGAGAGTTGCGTAAAGGAGGGATTATGCCCGAAAAGAGTCACCGTATCCACCTCTTCGCCTACGTCTTTTAGTATGTTGAGTAATGTTTTTTCGTTGAACCTGTAATATATATCACTCGATATTATGATCTTTTCGGGATTTATTTCATATTCAGAAGCGAAGATAAGGGCTGTCTCAATTGCCCTGAAGGCAGGACTCGTTACCAGGAGACCCGGAGCTTTGATTTTTTCCTTCAGTTTCGCCGCCATCCTTCTTGAAACGTCCTTACCCTTTGTTGTTAAGGATCTTTCAAAGTCAATGGACTTCAGTGAACCATCTTCGGCTTTACCGTGTCGAATAAAAATCAGTCTTTTCATCCTGAGCCAGGTTAAATTTGTTTACTAAAAGATCAACCTCCCTTATCATGTACCGAAGCTGGTCCCCATCTCTTTTGCTTTCTTCACAAGGGGATTGTTGGGTTCTACGCGCCTTGTTTTTCCAGCAACCTCGCCGAGAGGCACTGTCACTATCTCACAATTTTTCTGTGCCACCATCTTTCCGTATTCCCTGTCTGCAATCATATTGGCAGCGGCAGCGCCGAACCTTGTTGCCAGTAGCCTGTCCATCGGAGAAGGCGACCCGCCTCTCTGAATGTATCCCAACACTGTTTCCCTCGTTTCAAGCCCGGTAAGCTCGTTTATTTTTTTTGCAATATATCTGCCGGGGGATTTTTCCTTTCCGGGAATTTCAACACCTTCACCTATAACAAGGATAGAGTAGGGTTTGTTCTCATTTGCCCTCTTAACAAGATAGTCGCATATCTTGTTTTCGTTGAAAGGTATTTCCGGAATGAGTATCACGTCTCCTCCTCCGGCTATTCCTGAATAGAGTGCCAGCCACCCGGCGTTGTGTCCCATCAGTTCAATAACCATGATTCTTTTGTGAGAGTTGGCTGTGGAATGGAGCCTGTCTATAGCTTCAGTAGCTATATAGACAGCCGAGTCAAATCCAAAAGTGATATCTGTGCCCCATACATCATTATCAATGGTTTTTGGTATCCCCACTACATTCAGTCCCTCCTGCGAAAGAAGATAGGCTGTTTTCTGAGTGCCGTTGCCTCCAATACAGACAAGACAATCGAGCCCCATCTGTTCATAATGCTCTTTTATCAGGACCGGCTTACTGATCACGTTCTTTCCTTTCCCATTCGACTTGAAAGGTTTCTCACGTGATGTGCCCAGTATTGTTCCGCCAAGAGTAAGTATTCCCGACAGATCGGACTCCTGCAGGATGGTATATTCCTTGTTAATGAGTCCGGTGAATCCATCGCTTATTCCGACAACCTCCATACCGTATTTCACAATCGCTGTTTTTCCGACTCCCCTTATCGCGGCATTTATCCCGGGACAATCTCCGCCGGCTGTCAGGATGCCTATTCTCAGTGGCTTTTTATTCAGATTCATTATATGCTGTTTTCGTGTATGCTCAAATTTATCAAAATCAATGAATTTAGGCAATTTATTTTCTCTTTATGAATGAATGCTTCCCGGTTTCCCTGGCAGTTGCCCGGGACAAGTGGCTAAAAATATGTAAATTTGATAAACAGCATTTGTTTTTTACATGATCTTCGACTATGTCATATTGAAGGATATTAAACCCGAACTGTCAGGATACATTACTGCATCCATTGGCCTGCTGTCCGGATCAAAGTATCCTGATGACAAGGCGGTTCATGATATCCGGGTTTATATGAAGAAGGCACGTGCAGCGCTTAAACTGATTAATCCTTTTATTGATGGAGATATTTATAAAAAAGAATATGAATCGTACAGGGAAGTGGGCCGGCTTTTGAGCACGTGGCGTGATACCACCGTTCAGAGGAAAATGCTGAAGAGCTTCAGGAAGGCTAATCCTGGGCTATTTAAAAATCTTTCGGAAGATGTTAAGGTAATGGCTTTGATGTCAAAACCGGATCACCTGGCTGATGATCCTCAAGACAAGGCAAAAAGAAGCGCTGAGATACATGACATCCTGCATAAGGCGCTCTTCAGGCTAAGGTTTCTTCCTGTATCAAATGCAAAGATGGATTCCGAAACTATACTGGGTCAGCTCGAAAAAACCTACCTTGGAGCAGGTGAAATATACCTTAAGTGCAGAAACAATATTAAGCCGGCGTTCATCCACGAGCTAAGAAAAGCCTGCAAGGATTTTCTTTACCAGCTCTATTTTTTCAGGCCCCTCAATCCTTCGGTGGTTAAAAAGCTTGAAAAAACCCTCGATTCACTTACTCAGGACCTGGGGAAATACAATGACCTCAACCAGGTGATCATGAGCCTTGACTATAAGTATAAGTCAAATGAAAATCCTGCCCTTCACGAACTGGTAATTATGATTCGTAACAGGCAGGATCAGCATCTTTCCAGGATCTGGCCATCGGCCTATAAGATTTTCTGCCCCGGCAGAAGCCTGCTGAATGTGCTGGGCTACAAGGTTGTAGTCCTTTAGTAATCTCTTATCGTCTGAAGCTCAGGTAAAAATAATCTGAGATCCTTCGCCTCCAGCCAGAAGATAAAAATCTCCTACCGTAAGAACATCGGTTACATGCTCACATAGATCCTCCCGGTTGAGCTTGAACATATCCATGGCAAGCTTGCAGGCATAAATTTTACCTCCACCGGCAGTTATGAGATCCATAAATTCACTTACAGGAGGTATATCAAGTTTCTCCATCTGGCTAAGCATCATGGAGGATGTCATTGCTTCCATGCCGGGAATCACCCCGAGCAGGGTAGGCATGCGCATCCCACCCGGGAGACGAAGTGCCGGATTGCCTACTACGGAGGTATGAAGTTTGTCCATCCTTTTCTTCATTATTGCGTCAAGGCCGAAAAATGTGAAGAAAATGTTGGTTTCAATACCTTCCATAACAGCACCGTTGCCAAGAACGAGTGTCGCATATACATCTTCCACTGAGCCTTTCGCACAGATGATGTTTACCTTTTTTATCGGATGTTTCTGTTCTTCGTTCATATCGTTGTATTTAGTTTTTATACACAGCTTGCAGGTTTCGGAATCCCAGCAATTTTAGTGGCTTTCTTAAGGGGAGCACCAGGGAATAGCTGGTAAAATGTCTTTACATCAAGAACGCCGGAGTGGTTAATGCTCCTGATTGAAAGAGCTTCACCGGCAAGTTGCCTCTTGCGAAGAAAATCAATGATTGCATAATGCTGATCAGTAAGAACGATACCTTCCTCCTTGGCAATCTCAGCCGCAATCTCTTTTGTCCATTGTTCAGGGTTTGTGAAATAACCCTCTTCATTTACATCAACTGTAACTCCTGCGAATGTTTTTTGTGCCATATTGTTTTTTATTTTAAGTTGTTTACGATAATAATTTGTTCTTTTCATTTATTATTGCGAGAAATGCAAACATAAAGCCTATACTCTTCTTAACTTCAGGTTTCTTCATGTCTCTCATCATCCTCCAGACAGAATATTCTTCAACTTCGTCCACCTTAATGTCCCTGAGGGTTGAAAAGATTGCATCGATCTTTTCAAGCACTCTTCGGTTTGAAACAACAGCCAGTGTGTCAAACACAGCCACCAGGTTATCTGAAAGACTGTTCAGTTCTTCTTTTGAATACCTTGAAGCTATGGTGTCGAGAGCAGATCCAATCTGGTTGAGAATTTCAAAATATCCTTTCTGTTCAAATTCATAGAACTTTTTAACACTGTCAAGTCCGATCTGCTTTACAATTGGAGTAACATCCTTGACCAGGTCAGTAGCGCTTTCAAGTGTTTCAAGTACCATACCGAAGCTAGATATATTTCTTAATAGCTTCAATACAAGGCATCTTAGAGCTTCGCCATCCATTTCAATCCCGGCATCATCAAGCTGGATTACCATTTGTTTGAAGGCATCTTTCCCTATAACTGCCACATCATCTATCAGATCATCTACCGCTTCGCGACTTTGCCTCTGAATTGAAACCTCTTCAATAAGCAGGTCTAATTTCCTGTTTATGTCGTTTATCTGTTCTTGCATTGCTTTTTCAGGCATAATTCAAAATTTAATCAATTTTTTTACCTGCCATTGTCATGTGTGTATCAATAGGCATCTCTTTCCCCTTGAGAAGAATATGCCAGTATATCCAGCGGAATATTAATTTCCCGTAATGATTGAGCCTGCTCTCCTTGAGCAGACTGAAAGGCCCGATGCCTGGAAACGGGAAATAACCCGGAAGTGGTTCAGTATCATAGTTGAAATCTATCAGGGCTCCCTTACCGTGCCCGGTCTCGATATAGCAGTTCGAATGGCCATCAAATTTTCCTGTAAATGGCCTGTCTTCTATATAGCATAAGAGGTTCTCGGTGAGTATATCAGCCTGGAAATGGACTACTGATCCAGCCTTTGAAGTCGGGAAATTGCCTGCATCGCCCAGGACAAACACGTTATCTTTCACCGTCGACTGAAGCGTAAACTTATCAGCTTTCACGAATCCAAATTCATCACCGAGTCCGCTGGTGCTTATTATCGGGTCTCCACCATGGAGCG
>CAZQRQ010000006.1:5583-89911 GCA_964595725.1 uncultured Rikenellaceae bacterium
CGGAATAGTAACAAGACAATCGAAAGGTATTTCAATTCCTGAAAAGTCTGTTATCACTTTTTTATCATTGTTAACCTCTGACAGGAAATAGTCTGTAACCATCTTTATGTTTTTACTCTCGAGCAGGCTGCCCAGGAGTCTGGCTGACCTTGGTTTTGTAAATGCCCCGGACAAGGGTGTTACATAGGTGATTTCAACTTTGTCGCGCAAGCCCCTTTCTGTGAAAAATGCATCAGCAAAGAACGAAAATTCAAGGGGGGCAACAGGACATTTGATGGGATTGTCAGCAATATTGACGACCAGCCTGCCACCTTCCCATGTTTTGAAAAACCTTGCAAGTGCTTCAGCACCCTCAATCGTATAGAAATCAAAAATATTTTTATGCCAGAGATCCCCTTTGAGTCCTGGAGTCTCTTCCGGGAGTATCCTTGTTCCTGTAGCAATTATCAATATATCGTATGAAAGCACTTCCCCGTTCGCGAGGATGACCTTGTTTTCCTCAGGAGATATATTTTCAATATGCTGGTATACAGAGTTTACACCTATTGGCAGAAAACTCTGCTTAGGTTTAATCACATCGCCTTTTTTGTAATATCCAAATGGTATGAAAAGAAAGCCGGGCTGGTAATAGTGGGTTTTTTCCTGATCGATCACAGTTATTGTCCACTCATCCCTGGACAATTCCTTCCGCATTTTATTTGCCATTATCGTACCTCCGGTACCCGCTCCAAGAATTAAAAGTTTTTTCATTTTTTGATTTAATCTGTGAAATAATTAACAGTGCAAATATATAAATAATCACATATTAATATATGTAATGGGTAATTAATCTGGATGATATTTAGCATGATCTGTATAATTATCACTTTATCAATAAAATAATATCAGATTTAATTAGTGTGACAATAGTCACAATAGCTGGAATTATTTACAGTTAAAAATCAATTAATATTCAAAAAAAATACCATTATTGGCTGTCGTAAAGCTCACTTAATCAGAGCTATGAGCTTTAATTTGGGTCCCGCTGCTGATTTACATTTAAAAACAGTGACGAAATACACAATAATGTGTGATGAACGTCACAACATATAATTAATTCTATATATACATTTGTGCATAATTAATTTTCTGGATGGAGATAGATTATGCGGCTGCAAAAATAAGTTGCCAGGAATGCCTGGACAAGTCCTGTGCAACGGCAGTCCTGAACCGCAATGAAATGGGCCTGATCCAGAAGAACAGGTATGTCAGCTCCGTAAAAAGACGTACTACTTTGATAAACGAAGGTTCACCCACATCTCACATTCTATACCTGAGATCGGGGCTCATAAAAGAATACCTGCTGAGACCCGACAACCAGGAACAGATTCTTCAGATCATACAACCTCATTCATATGTAGGACTGACTTCAATATTCGGCGACAAGATAAACCACTACTCATACAGCGCTCTCACCGATCTTAAAGTATGCTATATCGAGATTGACGTATTTATAAATCTTATTAAAGGGAACGGAAATTTTGCATTCGAGATACTCACATCGATGGGACGTGATAACCTTACCAATTTCCATAGATTCATCAATCAGAGTCATAAGAAGATTTACGGCAGAGTGGCTGACATACTGCTCTATTTCTCTGATGTCATTTTCAAGACATCCACCTTCCAGATCCCTCTGACCCGTCGCGAAATTGCCGAAATGGTTGGGACCTCCAGGGAAAGCACAGGAAGGGTTCTTGCCAGGTTTTCGGATGAGGGTATAATAGAAATTGTCGGTCGCACCATTTCTATTAAGGATTTAGGTAAGCTGGAGAAAATCAGCCGGTTTGGATGATTAGATATATTAGAGGATGCAATTAAAAATTAATAACTGAAGATAGATTATGACCAATCGAAGGCAGTTCATCAAGATCTCAGCCCTTGGTTTGGGCGTTGCTGCAGCCGGCCCCGGTATACTGAAAGCTATGCAGATCTTTTCCGCTCCCGGTATTGCTGACAAGCTAAAGCCTGATCTTACCAGGACGCCTACATACTGTGAAGTTTGTTTCTGGAAATGTGCCGGGTGGGTTTACAAGACGTCTGAGGGCAAAATATGGAAAATAGTAGGTAATAAGGAAGATCTTCACAGCAACGGCAGGTTTTGTCCCAGGGGAACAGGAGGCATCGGCATGTATTACGATGAAGACCGCTTAAAGACCCCGCTTATCAGGACGGAGGAGAGGGGCAAGCAGACTTTCAGGGAGGCTACATGGGATGAGGCATTCACTTATATTGCCGACAAGATGAAGAAAATAGCTAAGGAGCATGGACCGGAATGTGTCGCGTTGTTTACCCATGGTTCAGGCGGTAAATATTTCGGAGATCTGCTTAAGGCCTTTGGTTCCACAAATATTGCAGCACCATCGTATGCCCAGTGCAAAGGTCCGCGGGAAGTAGCTTTCCTGGCTACATTCGGGGAACCACTTGATTCACCTGAGCCAACTGACATAAGGGATACTAAATGCCTTGTACTAATCGGATCTCATATAGGCGAAAATATGCATAACGGGCAGGTCCAGGAAATGTCGGATGCAATCGATAAGGGTGCGACAATAATTACAGTTGATCCCAGGTTCTCGACAGCAGCGGGAAAATCAAAATACTGGCTGCCGATAAAACCAGCCACAGACATAGCCCTGCTTCTTTCATGGATACACATAATAATCAATGAGGAGCTGTATGACAGGGAATATGTTGAAAAGTATACTTACGGGTTTGAAGAGCTGGCCAATGCGACCAGGAATTATACACCTGAATGGGCATATGGTATTACCACTATTGAACCCGACCTTATCAGGAAGACAGCCAAGGAAATGGCCAATGCTTCACCGGCAGTTATTATTCACCCCGGGCGTCATGTTACATGGTATGGTGATGATACCCAGAGAGTAAGGGCAATAGCCATTCTTAATGCACTTCTGGGAAGCTGGGGCAGGAGGGGAGGATTCTACAGGAGTGAGGCATATGAATTACCATCGTATCCTCATCCGGAGTTTCCTGAACCTGGCAGAACATGGAGGGATGCATTCCCGGGAAAATATGTCCTGGCCGACCTTGCCCTTGCGAATGGGATCTGTGACGCTACAGTGCCTGTTTCAACAAGGGATTGTAACTTCAAGGCATGGATAGTAGATGGTACTAACATCATAGAGACGCTGCCCAACCAGAAACAGACAATGGAGGCAATACAGAACCTTGAGCTTATTGCCGTTATAGATACTATGCCGATGGAGATCACCGGGTGGGCTGATGTTGTCCTTCCGGAATGCACATACCTGGAAAGGTACGACTCCATACGGACAAGTCCTCACAGGATTCCGCAGATAGCATTAAGAATGCCGGCTGCGGAGCCAAAGTATAATTCGATGCCTGCTTACTGGATGGCACGGCAGCTGGCAATAAAACTTGGCCTTGAAGCATATTTCCCCCATGAGAATCTTGAAGACCTTCTTGACTGGCAACTTAAGCAGGTTGGCTCTTCACTGGAGGAGATGAAAAGGATAGGAGTGAAATCATTCCCCAGGGAATACGGGGACCTCTATTATGCAGATGGCGAGGAGGTTGAATTTTATACAAACACAGGAAAGATAGAACTTTACTCAACATCCCTGGCGGCAGAAGGATTCGATGCAATACCGGGATACACACCGCATCCTGAACCACCCCCGGGATACTACCGCCTGATTTATGGAAGGGCTCCTATGCATACCTTCAGCCGGACATCAAATAATCCTTACCTGTTCGACCTGATGGACGAAAACTCCCTCTGGGTAAATCCAAAAGTGGCTAAGGAATGGTATCTGGAGAATGACCAGAAAATACATATAATGAACCAGGACGGAGTAAAAAGTGAGTTCCCGATAAAAGTCAGGATCACAGAAAGGATCAGGTGGGACTCAGTTTATATGGTACATGGTTTCGGGCATGCTGTTAAAAAGCTTACACGTACGTATGGGAGGGGAGGAAGCGACACAAAGATGATTACAAATGTTATGATTGATCCCATTATGGGAGGAACAGGCATGCGGGGTAATTTTGTGACTTTTATAACTGAACCAGAAGAAAGTGAGGTGGAATTATGAGGTATGCAATGGCAGTTGACACGAGGAAATGTGTCGGATGCAGCGATTGCGTTGTTGCATGCCAGACAGAAAACAACGTGCCGGTTGGTTATTGTCGCGACTGGGTTGTTGAGGTTAATGATGGGACCTATCCGCAGCTTGAGATGGAGATCAGGTCGGAGAGATGCAATCACTGCGAGAACTCTCCCTGTGTCCGTTGTTGCCCGACAGGTGCCAGTCATATAGTTGAAGGAGGCATAGTGCTGGTAACCAGGAATGAATGTATCGGTTGTGGAGCCTGTATAGCTTCATGTCCCTATGATGCCAGGTATCCACATCCGGATGGGTATGTTGACAAGTGCACTTTCTGTGAGCACAGGATAAAGAACGGAATGATGCCGGCTTGCGTGGAAGTGTGCCCTACAAAGTGTATTTATTTCGGAGACCTTGATGACCCAAACAGTGATGTTTCAGTGATTCTGAAGAAGAGAAAGTCAAAAACCCTTATCCCGGAGGCAGGAACTGAACCGCAGCTTTACTTTTTAATTTAATGAAATAACGGAAAAAAATGAAGGAAGAATTAATCGTCAGCGGCCGGATGAACAGTATGGTAGATCCGCACCTGCATATATGGCACTGGCAGATAGCCCTCTACCTGTTCCTGGGGGGAATGGCAGCAGGTATCCTTTTCTTTGCTGCATTTTATTACATCAGGGGAAAGGAAAAAGAATACAAGACCGCCGTGCGTATTGCCCCTTTCCTGGCACCATTCCTGTTGGTGATAGGATTAGCAGCCCTCTTTTTTGACCTGAGACACAAGCTTTTCTTCTGGCAGCTTTATACGAATATCAAGTTGCAGTCACCCATGTCGTGGGGAGCCTGGACACTTTTGGTGATCACTCCGGTTTCATTTATATGGTGTGCGCTGCACATAAAGGACATTTTTCCGAGATGGGACTGGAAATACAACTGGCTGAAAGAAATTGAAAAGTTCTTTAACCGGTATAAGGCAGCCCTGGCTTGGATAATGATGATATATGCACTGATACTGGGGATCTATACAGGTATCCTCCTCTCGGCATTTAATGCAAGGCCCTTATGGAATACATCTATACTTGGGCCATTGTTCCTGGCTTCCGGATTATCGGCAGGCGCAGCTGCAACTTTGATCCTGTCAAGGAACAGGGAGGAGCGTAAGATATTTTCAAGAATAGACCTTATAGTTATTGGTGTTGAACTTTTCCTTATCATACACATGTTTATGGGATTCCTCGCAAGCACCCAGGTTCAGATTGAAGCTGCCCGGCTTTTCCTGGGAGGGCAGTACACAATGTCTTTCTGGATCTTTGTGGTCATTATTGGGATGCTTTTACCTGCTCTTCTCGAAATAATGGAGATGCGCAAGTACCATATACCGGCCATCATTCCGGCAGTACTGGTTATTTTCGGCAGCCTGATGCTCAGGTTCATCATTGTTTATGCCGGCCAGGTAAGTAGATGGTTATATTGATTTGAAATACATAAAGAAATGACAGAATCTAAAACAATTAAAAAAACAAAGTACCTCAATCCTTATATCGGGGGTGTACTGCTCGGTATTGTCCTTCTTGCCGCAAATTATGTTTCAGGAAGAGGCCTTGGAGCAAGCGGCGCAGTTAAGAGTGCTATAGTAACAGGCATTACTGCAGTTGCGCCGGAAGCCGGGCAAAAAATGGAATTCGTAAAGGAATATACCAGTGCTCACCCAGGTAATCCTATGAAATCGTGGCTTGTATTCCAGATGCTTGGAGTTATTGTCGGGGGGTTCATTTCAGGAGCTCTTGCCGGAAGGCTTAAGTTAAAAGTAGAACATTCACCAAAAATTACGTCGAAGAGAAGACTTATATTCGCTCTCCTCGGAGGTATCCTGTTTGGCTTTGGATCCCAGCTGGGAAGAGGTTGCACCAGCGGATCTGCACTTAGCGGAATGGCTGTCCTCTCACTGGGAGGCTTTATCAGTATGATGGCTATCTTCGGAACTGCTTTCGCACTTGCTTATTTCTTCAGGAAAAACTGGATATGAAATAAGGTTCGAAGGTGCGAAGGTTCGAAGGTGCGAAGGTATGAAGGTATGAAGGTATGAAGGTATGAAGGTAAAAAATAGCAAAATAAAAAAATAACAAAACAACATGGGACCACTGATTGTTAACGAATTAATATCTGAGAACACAAACCTGTTCCTGGCATTTATAATAGGTATAGGCTTTGGATTTGTTCTGGAACAGAGCGGATTCTCTTCAAGCAGGAAGCTTGCAGGTATCTTTTACGGATATGATGCGGTTGTGCTTAAAGTGTTCTTTACTGCTGCAATAACAGGGATGCTTGGCTTACTCTTTTTCAGCCTGTTCGGATGGATTGACCTTGACCTTGTCTATATAAACCCGACTTATCTCACATCGTCTATTATCGGTGGAATTATTATGGGAGCGGGCTTTATAATGGGCGGTTATTGTCCGGGGACGAGCTTCTGCGGAGCTTCTATCGGTAAGATTGATGCCCTGGTCTTTATCGGGGGCTTGTTTATTGGCGTCATGATATTCGGATTTGGATTTAAGTTATGGAATGGATTGTATATGGCAAAATTCATGGGTATCCCCAAAGTCAGCAAATTTCTTGGCCTCTCAGACGGCTTGTTCGTATTGCTGGTAATAATTGCCGCGCTTATTATGTTCAGGATCGCAGAATGGGCAGAACAGAAATTTCCACGGGAAGATTATTAATCATTTATAATAAATTCATATAAAATGAAACCAAGATCGTTACTGGCATTATTCATTATCCCCATGGGGATAATCATAGCAGCTGTGCCACAAAACACTACCAGGCCTTATAAGCTCACTGCTAATGAGCTCCTGGGTGAAGTAACCACAAGGACTCAGTTCGTATCACCGGATGTTGTGGCTGATATGATTATTAAGAAGGATCCATCGATAAAGCTCATCGACGTAAGGAGTCAGGAGGAGTTTGAGAAATATAGTCTTGAAGGGGCGATTAACATCCCGATTGCCGACCTGCTTTCGGATGAATACTCCCCTACACTTAACCAGGATGTTAAAATGAATGTGTTCTATTCAAATGGAACAATTACTGCCAATGAAGCATGGATGATAACCCGGCAGCTGGGCTACAGGAACAATTTTGTTCTCGAGGGCGGACTGAATTACTGGTTTGAAAATATTCTCAATCCTCAGGAGCCATCTTCAACCAGCCCTGATGAGGAATTTGCCAGGTATGATTTCCGGAAGAGTGCATCGCAAGCTCTTGGAGGAGGTTTGACCATCGAAGCAGCAGAGCCTCAGAATGCTCCTCCCAGGCCTGTTATTACCACTGCTCCCAAGAAAAAGAGGGCTTCCGGAGGCTGCTGATACGGCCAGCTCATTTATTCCTTGTTGTACTGAGGGATTGTACTAAAAACTTATTGATTGATATGATCTTTGGAAATAAATTTATGTTGTTTCTTTCTTCATTGATTGCTATCAAATTTTATTATATATTTCGAGTCTGTATAAATCCCTAAAAATTAACTCGATGAAAAAGACTGTCCTATTTGCATTAATTGTAACTCTGACTGTTCTGGCGGTATCGGCACAAAGTCCTGCAGTAAAATATAATCCTGTTGGAAAATGGCAGTTTGAGGCGCCATACGCTCCGCCCGAATACAGTATCGGGACCATAGAAGTTGGTTTAAATGCAGAAAAGTATACAGCCACAATGGTTTTTTCAGGGATCGATTTCAAGTTACCGGGCGAACAGGTTGAATTTGAAAATAACACATTAAAATTCCTGATATTTGTTGAGGGGATGGATGTGAACATTGCACTAAATTTGGAATCTGAATCAAAGATGAGTGGAAAAGCAATTCACTCAGAAGGAGAAATACCTATCACACTGACAAGGGTTCCGGAGAAGAAATGAGTACCCGGACAGGAAAGAATAAGGTATTCATTGGTTAAAAACTATCAGGCGGGGAGCTGATAATATCAGATCTTTTCCTTGGTACCGGATTCATTACTGACATAGGCACTGGTTTTATGTTGTGTTCAAATCCGGGAAAAATATACCAGTAAGTGGTTAGCGCATAATTGATAGTTGCAGGCACCCAGTGCCATAGCTCTATATTTGAGCTTATTGATTTAATGAAAGGTATAGCGTCAAGGTCGCGATAGCGCATATTTATTGTCAAACCAGGGAAAAAGTTACCATCTCCCGATGGTTGTGCTATGAATGGATGGGTAAAATATTCAGGCCTGCACCATGCATATCCGTAATAATCTTCTGTGCCTGTGCCAATGCTTGAGGGAAACTCTTCCCCATCGACGAAGATCTTTTCATCTCCCTCGCCAAACCACGCTTCTTCCGTATTGAATACGGTAATAGCATCGCCTGAGTATACGCCTTTGCCGGTAAGATCTATGAAATTCAGGTCCATGTGCCTCCCTGTGCCTCCCGTCGAAACTGCACCTGCAGTCCTTATATTGTGATATTCATGCCATGCAGCCCCGAAATACATGCTGTTCGACTTCCAACGGTAAATTGAAGTATGCGCAGCCATCGAAATCTTAACCGCGTCTCTGCCGTAATTAATTAACCTGATACTGCATTTTTCCCGGAATGGCATCAGCCAGAACGATTCATAATGATTGTAAAAGACAACGCTGTTCCATGTTGAAGAAGACGTGGAGTCATATCCTGTGCCAAAGAATTCACCTACCGGAACCCACACAGTCATGTTGCCATCAAATAGAATTTCCAGGACTGTAGATCTCAGGGCCTGTGCATAATTATCTGCCGATAAATCAATTGATATGTTGGTTACAGCAGAATTCTTTCCGTTAATATTAATTGTGACTGAATCTGCTTTTTCTATTATTCCAGTTACGGAATAATTCTTCCCACGTGTAAAAACAGGATTAAGCAATTTATTGTTAACATCATTGATCAGCAATTCTGAATTTTTCAGTTCATCCATTGTGAAGGAGACAACTCTTGTCCCTTCTTTATAGGTTCTGTAGCATATATTATAATAGATGCTGGGTGTTCTGGTGTCATCTGTTATCCTGATAGCCTCGCATTCATATGTTATTCTGCAGCTCCTGGAATAGGGGATCGGAAGGTACAGGTTATGTCCTCTTCTCGCGGGATCTGTTTCCGGTGATACCGATGAGCTGAGTGGTTCTCCTGAAAGCAATTGCCCGCTCAGTACCTTAACTACATTGTCCTCAATAACCGGATTGTCAGAATTATCTATATATACCCTGATTATCCCGTCAGAGGCGCCTTCACCGGCAAAGGTCATCCACCATCTCACAACGGCCCCAGGCCCTCGGGCATCAAAAAGCAGGTATTCCTTCCTGCCCCTGGATGAGTCGATGCCTAAGAACTGAGTATAGTCTGTATTTGCAAACCATCCGGCACTGTCAGCTTTCTCAGTTTTACGATCGTAGCTGCTGAACTGCTTCAGGCTATAATACGGATCCGGAAAAAGAGTAAGGTTTGTCCTGTCTGTCATCTCCATGAGGAGTGTCCTTAGACTTATTATTTCATTCCTGGAACATGAAATGAGTGAAAAGAGTATGATCACCAAAGTGAAAGGCTGCAACAGGGTTTTCATTTTATTCATGTACATGACAGGCAGAATTATGTATTTCAACCAAAATTATAAAAAAGATGGTTTACAGAACCGGTTTTTCCACTTCCTTGTTCTTCGCAAATATTAATTTGACATATTACAACTTTCTTCATGTTTTTATATATATAGACAAAAATTTAAAATGTTTATATTAACAAATTGATTTAATTAAGCGAATCGTAAAACTAAATACCTGATCAGATGGAATATAGCATTAAGGCGATGCTCGCAGTTGCCTTTGTTGTAATATTAAATATTGAAGCATCCGGGCAAACCGCCTGGTATTACCAGTGGGGACTGGTAGCGGGAAAAACAATAGATGATTTCATAGCAGAGTCTTCCGGTGAGCGTGCATATAACAGTATAATTGATCTTTCTGAATACAACCGTGTAAGGACCTCGGAGGAATATTCAGCAACACTCTTTGAATCGCAATATATAGTTGGCAAACTTGAAGAATACGGACTGTCAGGAATAAATATTGAGAGATTTGGAAAAACGAAAGTGTGGAGAGGTGTTGCAGGTTCACTCTGGGAAACCAGCCCGGGAACTGAGAAGATAGCTGACTTAACCGATCTGCCTTTTGTTTTGGTCCCTGGAAGTCCGAATGCTGACATTGAGGCTGACCTGGTTTATATAGCAGATGCTTATAGTGGTGAAATTGACAAAATGAATCTAAGAGGGAAAATTGTTCTGACATCGGCCCGGCCGTCCTCCATCCATAACATGATGTTACAGCAGGGAGCTGTGGGGATAATATCATATTATTCTCCGCGCCCCCTGGAAGGATCACTTATGATTCCGGATTATAAGGGTAGCGGCTTATCCAGGTCGGTGACCTCAACGATACCTGCTTTTAATCTGTCTCCCAGGGATGGCAATGCTCTTTACGAAAGGATAGCGCACGGAGAGAAGATAAAGGTCAGGGCAACGATAAAGTTCCGGACAGAAGAGCTTGATATACAGGTGTCTTCTTGTGTTATTCCCGGTACGGATCCTGAGGCAGGTGAGATAATTATTTCGGCACACCTTTTTGAGGGTTATGGCAACCAGGGGGCAAATGATAATTCAAGCGGTTCGGCAGTGATACTTGAATCAGCCAGGGTCATCTCCAGCCTTATATCACAGGGAAAAATATCAAGGCCCAGGAGAACAATCCGTTTTATCTGGGTGCCTGAGTTTTCCGGTACAATTCCCTGGGTGCTCGCACATAAGGATATTGTAAAAAGGACTCTCTGTAATCTTAATCTCGATATGGTAGGTCTCTCACTTTCAAAGTATAAGAGTTATTATATCCTTCATCGTACAACTTACGGGAATGCTCATTATGTTAATGATGTGGTTGAGAACTACTTCAGATATGTAGGTGAGACAAACCAGATCAATTCAGTTGTATCGGGATCCAGGTTCTTTAAACGCATAGTTGCCCCCACAGGAACTGACGATCCTTTCTACTACCAGATTGAAAGCTCATCGGGTGGATCTGACCATGAGGTATTTAATGACCTGGGAGTGCGGGTGCCGGGGATAATGATGATAACATGGCCAGATCCTTTCTATCATACCTCACAGGACAGGTACGACAAATGTGATCCGACCCAGTTAAAAAGAGCAGTTTTCATAAATTCACTTTCAGCATACACTATTGCATCAGCCGGGGAAAATGAAGCAATTAACATAGCCGGTGAGATTTATGGAAATGCTATCAGGAGGATTGGTTACCAGGTGGAGAAAGCGTTTGATGAGGTAAACCAGACCGGGGCCGACGACCTTGTTTCGGTACTGAAAAGAGCTTCAGGAAATATCAGGGGAGCTGTGCTTGGTGAGAAAATGACACTAAACTCGATCCTTGAACTTGCACCCGGCAGCGAAAGGCTTGAAGACCTGATAGGAGAAAAATCAAGGTCGCTGTCAGTCTTTGCAGAAGCAATCATATCGAACCTGGAAACAACGGGACAGATGAGGGCTTCTGATTTCAGGATGGAACGGATAAATATTGTTCAATCAAACTACGAAAGACGGGCTATGAATACTGTCCCGGAATTTAAATCTGATCCGGCAGACCTCGGTTATGAAGGTTTAAATGAAAAGCTCAGGGATTTGCCAGGCAATTTAAAAGACAGGTACAGCTTCTACGGGATACCGGATCCTTTTGAAGCACTGGCCTGTATAAACGGAAAAAACAGTGTCCTTGATATTAAGTATATACTTGACGTTCAGAATAAAACCGAGACTGATCTTGAGGAGTTAATGAACGTATTCAGGCTTGCCAGGGATATGGGACTGATCAAATTCTGATTTTTAAATAGGAAAACAAATGCAAAGAACAAAACGATTTTTGAAATTCAGGATACTGGTAAGTACTTTATTTATTGCAGTATCTTCCCTGCTTGCCCAGTATCCTGTCAACTACCAGTATACACTGCTGCCTCCAGATATAATAGACAAAATCCTTGGAGCCTCATCGGGAGAGCTTGCAATGCAGCATATCATAGGACTTGCCCCTTATACCAGGCCAAGGCCCGAATCCGAGTTCACGGGAGATTTTAAGGAAATAGAATATATGATGGGAAAGCTGGGTGAATACCATATCAAAAATTACTCGCTTGACCCTGTTGGACAGACTACTGCATGGCGTGGCATTGAAGGTACCCTGCTGGAGGTCAGTCCGGGCAAATCAAAGATTGCAGATTTCAATGATCTTCCTGAGATGCTTGTCCCGGGTAGCCAACCCGCAGACCTGAAAGCTGACCTGGTATGGATAGGAGAGGGCCAGCAGGCTCATTTTGAGACAAACTCACCGTCTGTTAAAGGCAAGATAGTGGTAACCTCGGCCAGTCCCGCATCAGTTCATTTCAGGGCACTTGGTGCAGGCGCTGTAGGGACAATCTCTTTCTATTCACCAAGGCCACTTATCGATCCTCTGCAGATTCCAAACCTCAACATTGGAGGAGGGGGATTTGTATTTCTGCTGCCACCCAGGGAAGGTGTTGTTTTACGTGACAGGCTGGTAAGACACGAAAACATTGAAGTACAGGTGAAGATTGACAGCAGGATAGAACCTGTGGAAATGAAAGTACCCCAATGTATTATCGAGGGTACTGATCCATCAGCAGGCGAAATAATATTCACAGCTCACCTGTTTGAAGGTTATAACAAAATGGGGGCAAACGATAATATGTCGGGTTCGGCTGTGATACTGGAAGTTGCTCACCTGTTAAACGATCTGATCGAAAGCGGAGAAATAAGCCGCCCGGTAAGGAATATCAGGTTCCTCTGGGTTCCCGAGTTCAGTGGTACTATACCGTGGGTTAATATGCACCTTGCTGAGGTAAGGAAGGCCATGTGCAATATTAACCTCGATATGGTGGGGATATGGCTGCGCGATAATAAGAGTTTTATGTACCTGCACCGGTCCGGCTATTCTACTGCCCATTTTGTGAATGACGTCATGGAAAGCTACTACCGCTATGTCGGTGAAACAAATGTGGATGGAATTACCGACCGTCTTGGCCGGAGGGGATTTAACAGGAGGATAGTATCCCCTACAGGTACAGATGACCCTTTTTATTACCGGATTTCTTCACTTCACGGATCATCTGATAATGCAGTTTTTAACGACTGGAGCATAAATGTTCCCGGGGTAAAAATGATAACATGGCCGGATAACTATTATCATACTTCTGAAGATAATCCTGATAAATGTGATCCCACCCAGTTAAGACGTATCATCTTTATTGCAGCTGCCAGTGCATACACAATGGCATCAGCAGATGATGACATGGCGATAAGGATACTCGCAGAAATGATGGCGGGGGCAAGCACGCGTATGGGAATACAGATGGCGAAGGCATCGGATATGATATGGAATTCTGACAAGATAACAATGGCAGGCCGCTATAAAAGGGCAGTATATAATCTTGAAGGATTTGTAATGGCTGAAAAATCTGCAATGGATAAGGTTAACCAGCTTTCTACCACAAATGATGTAAAAGCCCGGATTGAATCCAATAAGCAGAAACTAGACGATCTTCTTGATATTCAGATGGCTTCACTCAGGGACATTATGACCAGCAAGTGCCGGAATCTTGGCATGCAACCTGTCAGTATCAATACTGAAAAATTGGAGAAATATGCAATGGGGATAATACCTCTCTACACTGAAAGAGCGAAGACAATGGGAAACGGAGGTGAGAGAAATTACCTGGCTTCCGTACCTCCTGAAATAGTATCGGGGAACAGCTACCGGGCAATTGTTAATACAAGCGAGGTGGCAGGACTGGCAAACGGTAAAAGAAATCTGCTGGATATAAAGAAAATGGTTGATGCGGAGTTTGAAGGAGAATCTCCATTACAGGATATTGTTAATTATTTCACAGTACTGAAAGCTGCAGGACTTATGGATTACTAGCTATTGATGCTTGCTTTGATTAACCTTTAAATTGTAAACCAGTATGGCTGAATCAGGTAATATAATGTTCGATGACAAAAATGTCAGGCCAACAGAAGAAATGATATTTTCTGTTATTGGCGAAAAAAAGAAATTCTGGAAAGAAATAATGGATCATGCTGCTGCTATTGCTCCCGGGTCTGAAGGAATATGGAATTTCTATAATGACGGTAAGAGGTGGCTCTTTAAGTATATCCATAAGAAGAAGACTCTTTTCTGGATTGCAGTGTTAAGTGATACCTTCAGAGTTACCTTTTATTTTGGAGATAAGGCTGAACCGGTGATCCTGACATCTGACCTTTCGGATAAGGTTAAGGAAGAATTCATGACTGGCCCGCGATATGGTAAGATCAGGGCTATATCTAAAAGAATTGATGATAGCGAAGATGTGGTCCAGGTAAAAAAGGCAATGATCATTAAGAGTAAGCTTAAATGAAATATCTGTAAATATGCTCTTCACCCGGCAATGAGGCATCGAACATAAAAAAAGTGTCGGGATTCCGTCGATTGGCGCAGATATTAAGATCACCAGCAGCCGGCGGAGAACATATTACAATTAGAGAGCCCATTACAAAGTTATTGCAACTTAATCTACCCCGTAGGGATTACACTATTGTAGCCGCAGGAGGTTTAGAAATGATCGGCGCCGGAACAGACAATCTATAGAAAGCAGATGATGATCTCCCGGCGCAACATGCAGGAAGAGGTGTGCGACAACCGGCAGGTGGCTTAATACGTATAAATACCCCTTCTAAAATAGGTTTAAAGCCTATTTATAACCTTACCCTTATGAAATAACTTTGTGTTAACTGGATAACAGAACATAAGAATTGAAGAGATGGGAAAGCTCTACGATCTTTTAACTGAAGATGTAAGATTCAGGGAAGGACTTAACGCCTGTATGAACTGCGGCGTTTGTACCGCAATATGTCCGGCAGCTGAGTTTTACAATTACGATCCGCGGATGATCGTGGACACGGTTCAGGATAAGGATGAGAATGCCATTGAAGAACTGCTGAGATCCGAAACGATCTGGTATTGTGGTGAATGCATGTCGTGCAAAACCCGGTGCCCAAGGGGCAATACTCCGGCACTTGTTGTGATGTCGTTACGAACACTTTCGCAAAAGCTAGGCTATTTCACTGATTCAGAAAAAGGAAGGCAGCAGTTTGCAATTAAAAGAACTGTCGGGGAAAATATTTTTAAATATGGATACTGTGTGGCTGCCTATGCGGTAAGTCCTGAGCTTCACAGGGAGCAGGGCCCTATCTGGGATTACATAATCGAACATTCAAAAGAAATTTACGAAAGGCTTGGAGCTAATATTGGTGAACTGGGGGAGGGGCCCCTGAGAAAAATTCCGGATGATGCCAGGGAAGAACTGAAGAAAATATTTGAGGTTACGGGGGGTACCGATCTTTATAACAAGATAGAAGAACATTCGAAGAAGAAAGCAGCACAGATGGGTCTTCAGTTTGATGATAAAGGTATTGATAATGAGTATTTTGTTGAGGTTTTTACAGCAAACAATAATACACACAGCATTACCTAGTAAAAAGGGGATATTATGAATAAAGAGGGGAAAAAAAGAATCTGGGCAGAGTACCAGAAAGAGATAGCAGATGATCATTTCTTTTATGTCAGGTCATGTATCCGGCAGAGCTTCTTTCCGGGGTCGGAACAATTTTTTCTCAGGTTCCTGAAAGAAGACCTTGGGAAGGATATTTATGAAAATCCCTCGCATACAACATGTACAGGTATTGGCTATCATGCTGATGTGGTTCCGTTCTCAACAATTCAGACCGTTGTTGCCCGCCACTTTGCCCTCATGAAGGAAGCAGGCTATAAAAACATTACTATTTCCTGTGTTACCTCATTTGGAATATATACTGAGATAATCGAGACATGGAAACACTTTCCGGAGGAACTTGAAAAGACCCGGGAGTATCTTTACAAAGCAACTGGAAGGGAATTTGATTTACCTGAGAATATGGCTCATACCAGTGACATAATATATAAGTTTAGAAATGAGATAGCTGAAAAGGCAAAATACCGCCTTGTTAACAGTCAGACAGGTGAGCCTCTAAAAGTCGTTGAGCATATTGGTTGTCATTATTCTAAAATGTTCCCCAAGTGGGGAGCAGGCGGGGCAGAGTTCCCGCATGTATTGACAGGTATGATAGAATCATGGGGAGGAGATGTGGTCGATTATCCCGAAAGAAGGCATTGCTGCGGCTTTGGCTTCAGGCAGTATCTTGTACAGGCGAACAGGGGTTATTCACTTTCAAATACCGTTAAGAAGTTTCATTCCATGAAGCCTTTTAAGCCGGACCTGGTACTCACCAACTGCCCGGGCTGCACGATGTTCATGGATAAATGGCAGTATACTATCAAGGAGATGGAAGGGACTGTTTTTGGCGATAACGGGGAATCGATCCCTGTTTTAACATACGAGGAACTCGCTGGCCTTGTACTTGGATATGATCCATGGGAGCTTGGATTGCAGTATCATATGGTTCAGTCTGAACCTCTTCTAAGGAAAATGGGCATTGAAATCAATGAGGAAACAAAATACATTACCAGGGATGGCAAGAAATTGCCGGTTCCGGAGAATCTAATGAATGTATGACCAGTGCCGGTATTATAGCAATAATTGGCGGAGGGGTGGCAGGTATAGAGTCAGCAGGCCAGCTTGCCAGGGCTGGTTATAAAGTAATTATTGCTGAAAAATCCGGTTCAAAAGGAGGGCACCTGGCTGACTGGCACCAGCTTTTCCCCGACCGACGAAACGGTAAGGATATTATGGATTATCTTGAGAAACAGGCTGGTCACAATAATATCAGCTTTCTGTATGATACCGAAATATCAGGTATAGATAAGAAACATGGAATATTCATCCTGTCAACCGGCAATGGTAAAAAAATTGAGGCAGATGCGGTAGTGGTCGCATCGGGGTTCGATCTGTTTCGCAGTGAGCGAAAGGAAGAATACGGTTATGGCATATATGATAATGTAGTTACGTCTGCCGACCTGGAACAAATGTTCCGGAATGGCAAAATACAGATGACCAGCGGGGAAGAGCCACAGAGGATAGGCCTGATACATTGTGTGGGTTCGAGGGATGAAAAAGTCGGAAATCTTTACTGCTCGAAATTATGTTGTGTGACCGCGGTTAAGCAGGCTATAGAGATCAAGGAACATATAAAAGATGCAAGAATCTATTGCTTCTATATGGATATGCGGATGGGAGGAGCCTATTATGAGGAACTCTACAGGGAGGCCCAGGAGAAATATAATGTCAGTTTTATAAGAGGTAAGGTCTCAGAGATAGGTGTCAGCTTTGACAGGAAACTTATTGCAAAAGTAGAAGATACCCTTGCAGGCAGGCCGCTGAAGATGGAACTTGATATGATGGTTCTTATGGTTGGCATGGAGGCCTCAAAGTCAGGAAGAACACTGGCAGAGAATTCCGGACTGAAATCTGGTAAGAATCGCTTCTTCGAATCAGCTGACAGTTATTTCAGGACAAACAGGAGTAATATTAACGGCATCTTCTATGCCGGTACATGTACGGCACCTATGAGTGTTCCTGAAACGATTTCGCACGCCCGGGCTGCAGCATCTGAAGCCCTGGATTATCTAAAAAATGGTAAAACATAGTATGGACAAGTTTGGCTATACAATAAATAAGCCCAGGGTAATCGATTATGATTCGAACGACAGGAGGATTGCAGAATATATCCTGTCAAGGGAGCCGACCTTCAGGTTGTGCATTGAGTGCGGGGGATGTGCGGCAACCTGCACTACTGGTAATTACACGTCTTTCAGCCTCAGGGAGATACACGTCCTGATTAAGCGCGGGGAAAATGACGTCGCAAGGACTAAAATAAAACAATGTATGCTCTGCGGAAAATGTTCTCTGGTTTGTCCACGGGGTGTTAATACGCGCAACATCGTGTTTCTGACAAAAAAAGCATTCAAAAAATTCGATAATAATGAATTTTGACCCTTTTGTAATACCTTTCAATATTGGACTATACTTTATTCTTATATACTGTATTGTAAGGTGCGTTATTTGGTTCAGGGAATTATCGAGAGCAGATAAACTGAGACTCCAGAGAGGATTTTTCGGCCGGGCTTTCGGGCAAAGCCTGAAAGAGATATTTCTTGAAAGCCTGATTCACCGTAAGATATTGAAAACAAACCCAAGGCTTGGATATATGCATATGAGCCTGGCTTTCGGGTGGTTCCTGCTTATTGTCTTTGGTACTATCGAAGCGGATTTCTTTGGAGAGAGCCATCTTAATCCACCTTATAAATCAATCTTTTTTAAATTTTTCAATCCGGCATATGGGGTAACTGATCTTGAGAAAGCTTACTCTTTCCTGATGGATTTTATTTTGCTCTTTATCCTTTCAGGTTTAGCCCTGGCAATTATAAAAAGATTTTCCTCAGGAGTGGTTGGAATGAAGAAGACTACCGTTCTTAGGCTCCGCGATAAAATTGCACTCACAGCTCTCTGGCTGGTGTTTCCCAGCAGGCTTATCGCTGAAAGTCTGACCAGCGGAGCATATGGTACAGGCAGCTTTCTTACCGGATCAC
The DNA here is from genome assembly GCA_964595725.1 of uncultured Rikenellaceae bacterium. Lineage (GTDB taxonomy): Bacteria > Bacteroidota > Bacteroidia > Bacteroidales > VadinHA17 > LD21. The sequence goes on from CAZQRQ010000006.1 coordinate 24,404, forward strand.
TGGGATCACTTCTGGCGGAATTTCTTCCAGCCCGGCAGCTTGCATATCCCTTCTGGTGGCTTTATTCACTTTCTCTGGGTACGTTTTTTATTCTCCTTCCACTTACCAGATACATGCATATACCGACAGAATTGTTTCTTATCTTTATGAGGAACTCCGGTATTTCTACAGGAGATAAAACCGGTACCTATTCTGAAGTTGAAGTTTATTCATGCTCATCCTGCGGAATTTGTATTGATACCTGCCAGCTCAATTTCAGCGCCGGGATAAATAATATCCAGTCAGCATACCTGCTGAAAGCGATCCGTAATAATGATGATGCCTACGAAATTTCACACAATTGCCTTCTTTGCGGCCGTTGTGACAAATCGTGCCCTGTCGGGATTGAGCTTTCTCCAATAAGGATGATTCAGCGCAGGGAAGAGGAACCGGATATGGATATGAAAAATATCTGGAAAGGATATTTCAGGTCACATCAGATAAATCCGGTACCCAGGAACTCTTTAGAACCATCTTATGGGTTTCTTCCGGAAATGAAATCCGGAAAGGCTGATATCATCTATTTTGCTGGCTGCATGACCCATCTGACACCGGGAATAAAGGATGCAATGATGAAAATCTTCAGAACCGCCGGTGAGAATGTCTTGTTTATGGACGAAGATGGAGGAGCCTGCTGCGGAAGGCCATTGATGCTGGCAGGACAGGACCATGAAGCCCGCGAACTGATCAATTTCAATTCGGAGATCATATGGAAGTCAGGTGCTCATACACTTGTTACATCATGCCCCATCTGCTATAAAATATTTAAGGAAAGCTATTACCTGGATGTGCAGGTGCTTCATCATTCACAATATATCAGGAATATTATCGAAGAAGGATTGATAAGGCTTAATTATTCCCGTCAGAAAGTGGTTTATCATGATCCCTGTGAATTGGGAAGGGGTTCAGGTATATATAAGGAACCAAGAGAAGTCCTGGCCTGGGTTGCCGAATTAATGAACACAGAATATGACGGGGAAAATTCCCTCTGTTGCGGAGGAAGCATAGCTAACATAAAGCTGGATCAGCGTAAGAAATCTGCAATAGCATCTGATGTGATAGCCCGGATGACATCAGGTGATCCTGATGTTCTGGCAACAGCCTGTCCCCTGTGTAAAAAGACATTTTCGAAAATAGATGGAGTCAGGGTAGCTGATATTGCAGAAATAGTTGCAGGAGAGCTATCAGAGGTTCAGAAAAAGAAAACCAGGGCTTCTGTGCTTAATATCAAAGAGCTAATGAATATCTCGCTTCAGTAATTATTTCTATTTCAGGAATGTCCTGTTCATTTGCCAAACAGGTTTGATCAAAAGATCATTTTTTATATCGATAGAACAAAATTTTCCGCTTACTTTGTCGTTTATAAATTACTGTACATTCAACCATTACTTTAATGGTTATGGTAGTTTTATTCATTATAAGGGGGATAATATGAAATTGAAGGTTTATTTAGTTTTTTTGAGTGTGTTAATGGTTATTACAGCTTCATGTGGTAATTCAGGATCTGTTGAGTCGGGAAAGAATAAAACAGCAGACAACAAGATAATTCAGCAGGATGATGGAACGATATCTCTGGATATCAGTAAGGCGTCTTGCTACAATAACTCAGCTGATCCTTCATCAAATACTGCTGAGTGGAGCTTTGTGGTTTCCAGGGCAGGAAGGTATAACGTCTGGCTTTCCAGCGCTACTACCGATACACTAAATCTTAATTATAATACATCTGTTAAGATCACTTTACTTGATGAGCGGCTGGAAGTAAAACCTGTCGGAGACAAAATAGTGCTCGATACACGTGATGTGAGGCGTCCTTATTTCAGGGCCGATTCTTATATGGGTTCATTTTATATCCAGGATCCGGGAGAATATACCATCCAGTTAATAAGTGAGAAAGTGGCTTCGGAGGCAATGGCGACAGAAGGCGAAAAAGAATCTTCCCCGTCAACAAAGCTCATGTCGGTTATTCTCACCCCAATGACAAGGTAAAAGCAGGATTCAGCCTGTTATCGTGCTATTCTCTATCCATCTTCTGGCATTAACAAAGGCTTTTATCCAAGGTGTAACGTCGTCCATTCTCCTTTCGGAAGGATAATATCCACATTGCCATGGGAAGTAAGTTCTTTCAAGGTGAGGCATCATAACAAGGTGACGGCCATCGTCTGAACAGAGCGCTGCTGTATCATAATCTGATCCGTTTGGATTGGCAGGATAGGTATGATGGCTGAACTTCATGGGAATCCTGTAACGGTTCTCCTCAAGGGGAAGGCTGAACCTTCCTTCTCCATGAGCGACCCATATCCCCAGTTCCATTCCCGCCATGTTACCAAGCATCACTGAATCGTTATCCTGTATTTTTACACCAATGAAACCAGATTCAAATTTACCCGACCTGTTTATAAGCAAACGCGGCATTTTTTCATGGTCGGGATATATAAGGTCAAGTTCTGCCATAACCTGGCAGCCATTGCAGACTCCAAGAGAAAGGGTATCATTTCTTTTATAAAATTCCTCAAGGGCTTCCTTTGCCTTTTTGTTGTACCTGAAAGCTCCTGCCCATCCTTTTGCGGAGCCCAGAACATCTGAGTTTGAGAATCCTCCCACAAAGACGATCATGTTTATTTCCCTGAGTGTTTCGCGCCCTGATATAAGATCAGTCATGTGAACATCCTTCACGTCAAAGCCTGACAGCCAGAGAGCGTATGCCATCTCGCGGTCGCCGTTAACGCCTTTTTCCCGTATTATAGCAGCTTTTATACCACTTTTCTTTTGTCTCTCGGGAGAGATATCAAGCGACCTGAAAGAACCATCAAAGTGGTCAATGTTAAAACTGAGTGCATGGTTTTCAAAACTGGTATAGCGTTCATGTGCAAGATTATTGGCACACTGATGCATGTCAAGCATATAGGAGCTCCTGAACCATTCTTTCCTGAGTTCATCAATCTCAAATGTATATGATTCCTCCCCGTTAATAACGTACAGCTTCCTGTCAAGCACAGGATGACCAACAGCAAGGTACCCGATTCCGTTCTCAAGCAGGAATTCAGCCACTTCGTTCTCATCCTTTACCTGGATGATAATTCCCGGGTTCTGGCTGAAAAGAAGCTTCACCGTATCCGGCTCATTTACAGATGTAAGGTTAATATTGATACCACCTGATGTGTTGGCAAAACACATCTCGAGTAATGTTGTGATCATGCCTCCGGCTGAAATGTCATGGCCGGAAAGAATTTTACCTTTTTTTATTAACTTTTGAATAGTCTTAAAGACCTCGGCGAAATATGCCGGGTCTTTCACCGTTGGGGTATTGTTCCCAATCCTGTTCATGATCTGTCCGAAGGCGCTTCCTCCAAGGTTGTGCTGATCCCTGCTCATATCGATGTAGATAAGGCTTGTGTACGGATCATCTACTATCACGGGTTCAACTATACTCCGTATATTCTCCACTTCACCTGCAGCTGAAATTATTACTGATCCGGGAGCCAGAACTGTTTGATCCCGGTATTTTTGAGTCATTGAAAGGCTGTCCTTCCCGGTCGGGATATTAATTCCAAGTTCTATGGCAAACCTGCTGGCTGCCGATACAGCCTTGTATAACCGTGAGTCTTCCCCGCTGTTTTTACAAGGCCACATCCAGTTGGCAGAGAGTGAAACACTTTTCAGGCTTTCTTTCAGGGGTGCCCATATAATATTTGTAAGAGCTTCGGCTATTGACAGAATTGATCCTGCAGCCGGATCGATGAGTCCTGCAACTGGCGAGTGCCCCAGAGATGTAGCCATTCCTGCCTTACCCCTGTAATCAAGTGCAATAGTACCAGGGTTATTAAGAGGAAGTTGCAGGGGGCCCGCACATTGCTGTTTGGCGATCCTGCCTGTTACAGACCTGTCCACTTTATTGGTGAGCCAGTCTTTGCAGGCTACCTCTTCCAGTTGCAGTACCATCTCAACATACTTATTCAGGTTATCTTTATTGTATGTTAATTCTGTAAAGCCCGCCGGCACCGACTGGTCTTTCATGATTGTCCGTGGTGGATTCCCGAACAATGATACCAGGGGTATATCAATTGGTTTTTCTCCAGATGCCGTATTTAAAAAAGTGAGGTTATGATCACCGGTCACCTCACCTATTATGTAGAAAGGAGATCTTTCCCTTTCCGATATTCTTCTCAGTCGCTCCGATTCATCTTTTCTAAGGATAAGTCCCATTCTTTCCTGGGATTCATTACCGATTATCTCCCGTGCTGATAATGTCGGATCACCTTTAGGAATCTTGCTGATGTCAATTTTTCCGCCGGCAGATTCCACAAGTTCTGACAGGCAGTTAAGATGGCCCCCCGCTCCATGATCATGAATTGAGATGATGGGATTGTCTTTCGCTTCACCCAACGCCCTGATAGCATTATATACACGCTTCTGCATTTCCGGGTTGGCTCTCTGTACTGCATTGAGTTCAATAGAACTGTCATACTGGCCGGTGTCAACAGACGATACAGCCCCTCCTCCCATTCCGATCCTGTAATTATCTCCCCCAAGGAGAATAATAAGGTCACCTTTTTCAGGAGTGTCTTTGAAGCTGTCTTTCTTTTTGGCAAGACCTATGCCTCCTGCAAGCATTATTACCTTATCATAGCCCCATAAATTATTGTTTTCCGAATGTTCAAAAGTGAGAACTGAGCCGCAGATAAGAGGCTGACCGAACTTATTGCCAAAATCACTTGCCCCGTTTGATGCTTTGATCAGTATATCCACAGGTGTCTGGTAAAGCCATTTCCTTTCTTTGATCTTGGCTTCCCAGGGCTTTACATTTCCTGTTCTGGGATATGCGGTCATGTATACTGCTGTACCGGCTACCGGGAATGAACCCTTGCCTCCTGCTATCCTGTCTCTTATTTCACCACCTGTACCAGTTGAGGCACCATTGAAAGGCTCAACGGTTGTAGGAAAATTGTGAGTTTCAGCTTTCAGTGATAGAACTGATTCAAAGCTGTTTACGATGAAGAAATCAGGTTTGTCCTGTGTGGCAGGCGCAAACTGTTCAACAACGGGTCCCTGTATTAATGCGCAGTTATCCTTATATGCTGATATAACACTGTTCCTGTTAAGATGAGTAGTGTTCTTTATTAACTGGAAAAGTGTCGATTCCTTTTCTTCCCCGTCAATTACAAAAATACCATTGAATATTTTATGGCGGCAGTGTTCAGAGTTTACCTGTGAGAATCCAAAGACCTCGCTGTCTGTCAACTTCCGACCTATCGATAGAGACAGTTTTTCAAGGTAGCTGATTTCATCGCTGCTCAGTGCCAGACCTTCTTTTAAATTATACTCTTCGATGTTTTCAATATATATAATCGGATCCGGTTTATGGTCTATGCTAAAAATATCCTGTCCCAGGTTGCTGTAAACCGACTGAAGCATACGATCATGCTCCGGAGAATCATTTTCTGAAGGGAAAAACTCCTCTATGCGGACAATCCCTGAGATTCCCATATTCTGAGTTATTTCAACTGCATTTGTACTCCAGGGAGTAATCATTTCTTTCCTTGGTCCGACAAAAATCCCTGGCACCTCATCTCTTTCAAGCTGCTTTGCATTGCCAAATAACCATATCAACTTGTGAGTATCTTCTCCGGCCAGAGGCCCGGATGTTCCCACGACAATAACATTTTTAGTTTTGTTTTCGAAGAAAAGAATCATTGTTGTTTAATTAGAATGCAGTATATCAGTATATTAGTGTTTTAAAGGGCTGGCACTAAAGCCTTCCCAAAGATAGCATTTGTTTTTTCTTCTGCGTGCCAGCCAGCTGGTCCTTCATTTTCCTGCTGGTAAGCTGCTGAGATATCCATGCCTTTATGATGTCATTTCAATCCACTTCTCTCAAGCAAGGCATCGGCAGATGGTTCCCTGCCCCTGAATGAGACATAGAGGTCGATTGGCTTATCTGACCCCCCCTTTTCCAGGACATTCTTCCTGAAAGCAGTGGCCGGTACCTTGTTGAAGACACCTTTCTCCCTGAAGTAGCTGAATGCATCTGCGTCCAGTACCTCTGCCCACTTATACCCGTAATATCCGGCAGCATAACCACCTCCGAAAAGATGTGTGAAAGAACAGCTCATATTAGCAGATTCGATTACCGGGAATAGGTCCATTTCTGATAATATCCCGGATTCAAAAAGGGCAACATCCGTCTCAACCGGTTTTGTTATCGTATGCCACGCCATATCCAGGAAACCAAATCCAAGTTGCCTGTCACATGCATACCCCTCATTAAACGTCGCGGCTTCTTTTATTCTCTGAATAATTTCGAACGGGATTTTCTCACCACTCTTATAATGTACAGCCCATGTGTCAAGCCATACCTGTTCATAAGCCCAGTTTTCCATAAATTGTGAAGGTAGTTCCACAAAGTCCCTGGCAACATTTGTCCCGGACACACCTTTATAATTGCATTTGCTTAAGATAGCATGAAGGGCATGGCCGAATTCATGAAGGAAAGTGGTAAGTTCAGTGAATGAGAGGAGGGAAGGGTTTTTCCCGGTAGCACGAATGAAATTTGTAACTATGGAAACGAAAGGCCTGATATCCTTTGAGCCACTTTTTCTCTGTTCCCTGAACGATGTCATCCATGCTCCTCCATTCTTGCCTGGCCGTGGATGATAATCAAGATAGAGCAGGGCGAGGTGACTGCCATCATGATCTGACACCTCCCATGTTTTTACTTCGGGGTGATACACAGCTATATCTGTTATTTCCCTGAAGCTTATTCCGTAAAGATTCCCCGCCAGTCCGAAGACGGCTTCCTGAACCGATTCAAGGCTAAAATAAGGTCTCAATATTTCATCGTCGATATTATATTTTGATCTCTTAAGCTTTTCTGAAAAGTATGCCCAGTCCCATCTTTCAACTGGATAAAAATGCCCCAGGTTCTCAGCAAAATCCTTTATTTCCTTAAAATCCCTTAATGCAGCAGGATGAGAGTAACTGAAAAGGTCATCCAGGAATGCTTCAACTTTTTCCTGATTTTCAGCCATTCTGTCTCCAAGGACCATCTGGGCATAATTCTTAAAGCCAAGGAGATTTGCAAGTTCCAGCCTTAGATTTGAGATCCTGATCACCAGTTCCCTGTTATCGAATTCATTTCCCCTGAATGCCCTTGAGCTGAAGGCTTTAAGCATCTTTTCACGCAAACATCTTTTTTCGGAGTATTGCATAAAGGGTATATAACTAGGGTAGTGAAGAGTGAAGACCCAGCCTTCTTTTTTTAGCTTGGCTGCCTCCATGGAAGCTGCTTCAATTAATGCCTCCGGCAATCCTGCAAGGTCTTCCTGCCCAGTAATATGGAGTTCAAAGGAATTTGTTTCCTCAAGTACATTTTCCTCGAATTTAAGACACAGTCGGGAAAGTTCTTCAGATACCTTCCTGAAACGTTTCCTTTTTTCCTCGGAAAGAGAAGCTCCGCCTAGCAGGAAGCTCCGGTATGTTTTTTCAAGGAGCATTTTCTGTTCCTGGTCGAGGTTACTGTCATTTCTTTGATTATATACCTCTTCAATACGGCTGAACAATTTCCTGTTTAATGTGATATCGTTTGCAAACCTTGTTAGCACAGGAGATATTTCCTGCGTTGTAGTCTGCAGTTCCTTGCTGGTCTCTGCACTGTTAAGGTTGAAAAGTACAGCAGTTATACTATCGAGTTTTTCTCCAGTTCTGTCAAGAGCTGCAATACAGTTTTCAAAATCAGGCGGGGAAGCATTCTCTGTTATAACTATTATTTCTTCCCTGGTATTTTCAATGCAATTTTCTATTGCCGGCTTAAAATGTTCAATATGAAATTCACCAAATGGCGGGGTACTGAATGGAGTAGTCCATTCCCTCAGAAGGGGGTTATCCATAGATTATTATTTTCATCATTACAGATCATCATCATCGTCATCGTCGTTATCGGTCCCGGACCCTGCGTATTTTGAAGGATAAGGAGCATGTCCTTTCGCGGAGAACCATAGAATACGGTTGAGTAGGTCATCATTGCCCGAGTCAATTCCATCGAATTCGGGAAGCATGCTTTTCCTGGCAAAGTGAAGTGCCCTGCCATTAAGAGATGACAGCTGTGGATTCATTTCATCCAGCATTATTTTATTTTTGACAGCTGTGTACGGAGTGAGATCAGCATCCATTCCAAAGCAGTCGGACATGGGATTTGCAATTGCATCCTGGATATTCATTGGAGGCAGTCCAAGTATTTGTTCAATCGTCCTTACAAGCGATGGCTGCGTGTAATAAGTGTGATTAACAGACCTTAGCCTGGAGTACGGACTTATTACCAGGCTTACGGTCCGGTATGCCGAGACATGGTCCCAGCCTCCCTGCGAATCATCTTCTACAACGAAGATCACGGTATTCTCCCAGAACCTGCTTTTTGAGAAAGCCTCCACTATTCTTCCGAGAGCAAGGTCATTATCAGCTACCATTGCCCGAGGGGTAGGATATCCCGGACGTGTTCCGGCGGTGTGATCGTTCGGAAGAGCCACTATCATAAGCTCAGGAAGCTGATCGCCAGGCACGACTTCATATTTCTTAAGATCCCCGATCAGCACATCAGCACGCATTACATCGGTAAATTCGTGGTTTCCGTACGACGGGTAATCCTGACTGAGAATAGCTTTTACCGGCTCAACTGTAGTTTTGTTATAGAAGTCGACCTTTTCACCGTTAAGATATTTCCTGTACACATCTGTCCATGTAATCCTTTCATTAAAGACTGGTATTGATGCCTCTCCATATATCATCACGGACTTATCGTTTTTCATTGCATTGTCCCATATAAAACCGGTGGGTGCATATACCAGGGCATCTGTTTGAACATGGGCATAGCTTCTGAACCAGGCCCGCATGTTCTTTTCAATATAATCTGTGACAATGGAGGCATCTGTCCACTGGTGTCCTTCAGCGGAACATTTTCCGGACACATGAAAATTATCAAGAAGGATGAATTCATCAACCAGTTTATGAGTATTGGGAGTTATCTCCTCTCCATATATGCAAAGGGAAGGATCACCATCACCTTTTTTAACATCTCCGAGTATCTGGTCGTAAGTCCGGTTTTCCTTGATTATATAAACAACATGTTTTAACAGTGAAGGCTCACCGATTCGGTCAGGTACCGGTTTGGATTCTGAACCATTTCTGGGTTCTTCTCTTGCCAGGGTAGCTCTTGAAAGATCGTTTACTGCTATAACTGTGTCAGTATATGCTTTCAGCTGTTTTTTAAACGGAGCCCTTATCCTGGATACAGACGCCAGCATATGATGACTGTTGTATATGATGTTATCTGAATCCTCATCCCTGAAACCTAATGTAACTCCCTCACCTTCAAGGTTACATATAAAAAGGTATGATTTTCTCAGACAGGCAATAGCAGAAGGATATGCCCCTGTAGGAATAAACCCAAGCACAGTACTTTTTTCTCGCTTTGAAGCAGATGATGCGTTATTACCTAAGGAGACTACTGCGATTGCATTGTCCATTCCATTTGCCACATAAAGGATTTTATTGTTTTTAGAAAGACAAAGGCCGTTAGGTGAATCACCGAAGAATGGATTAATCTCAGGCTGAAGTCTTACACTTATTATTTCGGAAACAGTATCATCTGTCGTATTTACAACAGATACATTATCGGAACTGGCATTAGATACATATACAAACCTTCCTGACTTGTCACTTATAATATCATTGGGGTGCAGCCCAACCAATATTTCTTTAAGTACCTTTCCGGTTGCGGGATCAATGACAGCAACACTTCCCTCTTTTGTAGCTCCTCCTGCATTGATGTTATCAACTCGGGCCAGGCCCCATGGTACACCTGCAACATCTGTGTCACCGTTTTCAGGATGTCTTCCCGCCCAGTTGCTGACATAGAGTTTCCCGGATGCCATAGCTATTCCGTATGGTGCGACACCTGGATCTGTTACCCAGATAGTATCGCCTGTAAAAAAGTCCTGCTTAATAACATTATTATTTCCATTGAGTACTACATACAGAAAAGTCTTATCTGACTCCCTTCTGATCAGGAATTCATTTGGCAATGCCATATCAGCGTCGCTGTCACGTCTGTATTCAAACACTCGTCCGAATGTTGCAGAATTACCATCCCATCTGGCCGATACAATGTAAGACCTTTTGTTTCCTGCGATCACGCTCCACCATATCTCCGAAGTGTCATTATTCACATGCCATGTTATTCCCGAATAAGTATTCATACCTCCTCTGAGAACTCTTAAATCATTGTTTGGAAGACGGTAATGAACTTTGTTGTCAGATGTGCTGATAAAAACAATGCTATACCTTTCCATAACAGCCAGCCATTTCCCGTCCGGCGATAGTACTGCATCGATAGCGTGATTTTCGAGGTTTTCGTCCCCGAAGAAGATCTGAATGCCGGCTGGCTGGATAAACCTGTTATAGGGCAGCCGTACCCTGGTCTGATCCTTAAGAACATTACCAGGTTCCTGTTGCGCTTTCAATAAAATGAAAAAAGATAACAGGCCGATGAGTAGTGTGATTTTTTTCATTTTCATATTTTCATGCAAGATCTTAAAGTAGTAAATAATTTCTCTGTTCAGCCTACAAGTTAAAAAAAGAGACTGAATTTTTAAGGTTCAGTCTCCATAGTTCCTTTCAGAAAGGGAGATCACTAAGCTCGTCATTATCTGGCGGGATATCCTCAAACGGAGGTTCCTGTTCAGTTATATCACCGGTACCGGCATCTCCTGCTCTTTCAATTTTCCAGGCGTCAAGGTTTGTAAAATAATTAACCTTTCCATCACGCTCCCACCTGTTCCCTTTCAGATTAAAATAGACTTTAACGTCCTGGTGCAAGAATGATTCATCAATAAGTTCGCATTTATCCTGGACAAGCTGGAATTTAACATAATCGATAAATACTGCTCCTCCTCCTGATTCCTTCTTTTCGATAACAAATTCACGTTTACGGAATTTGTCACTAACCTGGTTAACGGGAAATATATCCACTACTTTACCTGTAATTTCAAATGCCATTTTTATTGAACATCATTGATTACTATCTTCTCTATAAGGTCACACTGACGTATTGTATCCACAATCTCAACTCCTTCTGTCACTTTGCCGAAACAGGTATGCTGTCTGTCAAGGTGACTGGTATTTGTCCTGCTATGGCATATAAAAAACTGGGATCCTCCTGTGTCTCTTCCGGCATGAGCCATCGAGAGCACACCCCTGTCATGGTACTGCATGTTTCCTGTAAGTTCACATTTTATCTTGTAACCCGGTCCCCCGGTACCGACTCTTGGATCACTCATATCCTTTGAGAAAGGGCATCCACCCTGGATTACAAAATCGGGAATGACCCTGTGAAATGCAAGGCCATCATAGAATCCTTGTTTCGCCAGGCTTACGAAGTTGTCAACTGTACCAGGAGCATCCTCCTCGTAAAATTCAACCTTCATAATGCCTTTTGAAGTATGTATTTCTGCTGTTTTCATTCTACTCTTTTACGATATCCAGAAGCTCAACTTCAAATATAAGCGTTGAATAAGGTTTAATTACATCACCTGCACCATTACCACCATATGCCAGGTCAGAAGGTAAATAAAGCATGAATTTGGATCCTACAGGCATGAGCTGCAAAGCCTCTACCCATCCTGAAATAACGCCGTTGACCATAAATTCTGCAGGTTCACCGTGATCAACAGATGAATCAAACTTGGTCCCATCAATCAGGGTGCCTGTATAATGAACCCTTACAATATCTTCCGGCGTTGGTTTGGGACCGGTTCCCATTTTAATAACTTTGTACTGGAGACCACTGGGAGTTACGATAACACCTTCAGCTTCCTTGTTCTTCTGCAGGAACGAGTCTCCCTCGGCGATCATATCCTTGTATAGTTCTTTGTTCATTGAAGCCTGTTCTTCCAGCCTCACCTGCTCCCTTTCGTTAATATAGGCATATATCCTCTCTCTTGCCATGTCATCATCCATAAAGGCTTTATCTTTTTCAGCATCAAGCATTGCTTTGGCAATGATGACCGGGTCGAGCTGAACGCTGTCAGACAGCAAAGAATTATATATGTTAATACCGAAAGCATATGAAAGGGAGTCGCTCTTTGTACCCACTTTCGCTTTCATAACAGCGCTCTTTCCACACGACATAACGACAAGAGCCAATACTACTGGAATTAATAATACTCTGATTTTCATATCCTGGTTTTTAAATTAGTTTCGCAAAGATAATATTTTGACATAAGTAAAAAAGTTAAATTCAACAAATTATAAATTCTTAATGGCTCGCATTACTTCTCTCTTTCCGGGAGGACCCGGAAGAAGCTCAATGCTGAATCCGCAGCTCCTTAAAGCACGCTTTATAGATCCTTTCACAGAATAGGTAACGAGTATACCGTTACCGGATATTTCCTCATATATATCTCTGAAAATATCTTCTGTCCACATTTCTGGTTGCTTATCAGGGCCAAAGGCATCAAAATAGATAAGGTCATATTTACCTGAAGGGACATTTTCAGTGAGGTCACAGATCAGCTTTGTGAAGTGGAAGTATTCAGAAATTATAATTTCTTTTCCCCATGTTGCAGAATGGATTAAATCAAGTAAAGGTTTTCCCTCTTTGCCGGTATAGGAGGGATAATTAAGGAGATCTGTGATTTCAGATGAAAGCGGATGTTTTTCTACAGCCGTATAATAAACATGTCTTTTTTCCTTTGTACACCTGATCGCAGTCAGCAATGCATTCAAACCGGTGCCTAAACCAGCTTCGAAAATTCTTAAAGGATTGGCTTCGCAATAATGATAACCGTTCTTTATAAAGACAATTTCTGATTCCCTTACAGCGCCGTTAACAGAGTGATAATGTTCATCCAGACCGGGAACAAAAACAGTGTGTGAACCATCCTCCGTTATTATCAGTTGCAGTTGCAATGGTGTATGGATTAAAGTCTCATTCCTATGACCAGCACGTCATCGACCTGGTCATTTTCCCCCATCCATTCAATGAATGTTGTTTCGAGTATCTCCCGCTGTATATTCAAAGGCTCCCTGTGTATTTTCAGCAGAAGTCTCTGGAATGGTTTGTACATGAATTTTTTGCCTTTTGGCCCGCCAAACTGATCCGAGTATCCATCGGAGAAAAGGTAAATATAGTCGCCTGGTTTAAATTCCAGCCTGTTATTGGTAAATGGGCTGAGGTCGGTAACATGAATACCTATTGGCATTTTATCGGCCGGGCATTTGATGAGATTACCATCCCTTATCAGATAGAGGGGATTATTCGCCCCTGCAAAATCAATCATTCCCTCTTTCCTGTTTATAATACAGAGCGAGATATCCATTCCATCCCTTGCCTCACCGACCGTACCCTTCTGTTTAAGAGTGTTAATTACTTCGGCCCTGAGCAGGTTAAGGATGCCTGCAGCATCTTTGACTTCTGTTGTGTTTACTATTTCATCGAGGAATGCATGGCCGAGCATACTCATGAAAGCTCCTGGTACTCCATGACCTGTGCAATCAGCCGCTGCAACTATGATTTTATCCTTCTTTGTCATACCCCAGTAGAAATCACCACTGACAATATCTTTAGGCTTATAGAGGATGAAATTATCAAATCCCAGTTCAGTCAGAAAATCAGCTGGTGGAAGCACTGCTGCCTGTATCCTGCTTGCATACTGAATACTGTCGGTTATTGACTGGTTTTTTTGTTCAATTATTTCCTTTTGCTGCATAACCTCGGTGTTCTTAAACTCAAGATCTGCATTTATCTCCTCTATCTGTCTCTTGCTTTCCGCAAGCTTCTGGTTCTTTTTCCTTGTTGAAATCAATCCGGCAAGTATACTGATAGCTACGAGGACCATAAGTACGCCAAGTCCGACTGCAAGCCTTTTCACCTGTTTTTCCTTTTCTATCTCCATCACCTGCTGTATCCTTTCTTGTTCCAGGAGTTTATTGGACATTTCAAGGTCTGATGCCTTAAGACTAAGTCTTTCCTGTTCCAGGCTGTCAATAAGCTGTTGCTGCTGGAGTGACTGAAGCTGTTGTTCCCGCTCAGCAAGAATAAACCTGTCGCGTTCAAGGGCAAGAGACTGTTCAAGTCTCGATTTTTCCGACCTGTCGAGCTCCTGCTGTTTCAGAAGCAGCTTCATTTCATTTTCCCTTCTTTCCGATTCTGCCTTCAGGCTCTTCATTTCAAGACCTGTTATCTCCTCGTCAGCAATATCCAATCGCAGTCTTTGCTCAAGGTCATCATAATAAGCCTGCCTGTCTATTTCGCTCTGGTCTGAAAGCCTATTCTCTAAACTAAGGGAATCTCTTATATTCAGATACTTTTCGTAGTAATCAAGGGCGGAAATAAAATCATTACCCTTTTCTTCTATCTGTGAATAGGTGAGATAGCACTCCTGGAGGACCGGGTATGCTGATGCGCTTTTTGCAGCTTCGATGCAATCCTGGCAATAAAGCTCTGCATGATAGTTGTCTTCCTTATTGAAATATACCAGTGAAAGCAGATGGCTTATCCTTGCTTCTTCATCTTTTCTTCCTGAATTTCTGGCACTTCTAAGAGCTTTAGTAAAGCTCTCCAGCATTTCCTCTTGTTGCCCGAGGTTCTGGTAACAAACTCCTGTATTGGAATAGACATCTGTCAGGAAATAATCATTGGGACCTGCTTTAAGGGAATTTTCAGTAGCAGACAGGAACTTCTCCAGAGCACTGTCAAAATCGTTCTCTTTAAAATGTAAAAATCCAAGATTATTATATACAGAAGCAAGGTTATTAAGGTCACGGGTTTTTGAATATTTTTCAATCAGATGATTGTATATGTCTTCAGCCATTCTGAACTCTCCTAACCTTATGAATACCAGGGCTTGTTTCTGCAGGCATCTTATTTCACCGGCTTCATCCGGTATTTTCTCAAAATAGTGTATTGCTGCATTGAACCAGGTCACAGCAAGTGTATCATTTGGGAGATAATAATATGACAGTGCTGCCTTTTCTGCCGTTGCAGCAAGATTATCTATCTCATTATCATGGTACAGGGAAAACTCCTGTTCATAATAGTAGGCTGACTTGCTGTAAATTCCAAGATCAAAATACCTTCCCGCCAGGATCCGGTTTATCTTTTGTTCATTTTCAGTGGCAATAATTCTTTTATAAAGCGACAAAGCCCTCAGGTAGTTTAAAAGCATTCCTTCCCAGTCGTCAGATTTCTCGTAGACTGAACCAGCGAGTTCATAATTTGCCCCTTCAATGAGGTAAAAACTGTTTTGTAAAGCGACATCGAGAGACACATCAACATATATCAGGGCTGAGTCCGTTTTGCCTGATACCAGGTAATCTTGAGCTTTCTGAAGCAGGTTAACTGCTTTCAATGAATCATTCAGCCTGTTCATGGAGATCTCGTTGTTCACTAGCAGAGTATCCTGACCTGCAACCTTAAAAGAAAATTGACAGGCTACAATGACAATGAATGATATCGCAGATTTCAGGTTCATCAGTTGAGAGTGTATGTGAGTCCGATCTGCACTGTTCTTCCCGTCTGGGGATTATATGGCAGGGGAGCATTCATGCCTGAATAAACCGGTCCTCCATATTTCTCATCGAAGATATTGCATACCCGGACGAATGTGCTCAGATTATTTCCAAACCTGTAATGTGCCACAGCATCCATACTGTAAAAACCGTCGACATCATTTATGATCTCATTGTAAAGATCCTTGAACGGGATAACAAGCCTGAGCCAGCTCGATTCCCAGATGCTCGAGATCTGGAGGTACAGGTTCCGGGCAGGTTGCATTGAAATTCTGAGCTGACCGAAATGATTTGGCATGAGCTTAAAATTACCAAGGAAGTTATCAAAGACGTTTCCTGCTATCTCCAGTATGTCAGGGAAAGACTCGCTGGATTTTGCAAAGGTAAGGCTTAGTTCTGCATCCATTTTAATGGATTTTATCAGGTCATTGAATTTAACTGTAGCCTGAAGTCCGTACAACCGCGAGATAGCCTTCTTATTATTTATCTTGGAATAAACGAACGATGTATCGGATTCGATTATTGCCAGTGCAAGGTCAGTCTCTGTCAGTGGCACTTTCCTGTCCAGGATCAGGTTTTTGATCTCATTATAATAAATGGAGATGTTAAGATTAATCTTTTCCCTGTATGTTTTGATAAGCCCGAGCTCAACAGACATATATTTTTCAGGCTCCAGGTCAGGATTGGGAATGAAAATATATTTCAGACTATCGTAATTTGATCCCGCTTTGTATGCAAGCGATTGCCATGCCATTGATGCAGGTGGTGCCTTATAGGCAAATCCAATAGATCCCCTGACAGAGGTTTTGGGACTGAATATGTAAAGCCCTGCCAGCCTGGGGCTTACTGATAATCCGTATTGCGAATTATTGTCGACCCTTACACCTCCCATGAACCTGAATGATTTCAGGGAATAATAACTCTGCGAGAATACAGAAAAATCATGGTGGAAGCCTGAATTTATGCCGAATGATTTGTAGACAGGGTCATAGAATCCGACTTTCCCGCTCATGAATTTGTAATCCCTGGGATTGAAAGGAGCATCGAGGAAGTTTGTTTGTTTCAACAGGGCGGAATGCTGATAGGTAATTCCGGTAACTATCTCCAGCCCCTTCACAGGCAGTATCGAAAAAAGCTGTTCAAACAGAATATCCTTACTGGCAGAATACCTGTACACTTTATCAGTGTAATCAATAAAAGTAACTCCGAGACTTGAGTTATTGTCCATTTTATAAACCAGGTTTGACAGGTTTGTAGTAGTAGAGAATCTTGGAGTCCATTCGTGGCTGTAGCTTAGTGTCGTGGACCTGATCTTTTCTCCCCAGTAATTTTGCGGGTTGTTATATTTAAAAAGGAATGATGATTGACCCAGGGAGCTGTGCGAGCGTCGGTACATATTATTAAACGAAAGACTTATACCCCTGTATTTAAGCTGAAACCCGAGGAGGTTACTTTCAGAAGGCATATCTTCCATAGCCGGCAGAGTAAGATTCCCTTCATAGTTGACCGGGTAATTCTTATCAATGAACATCTGTGCACTTGTCCCGGAACTGGCAAGAAGATCTTCCGTAATTTCAATTGGTTCATGATAACCAGAAGGCGGAATATAATACTTATATCCCTGCTCCTGTGGATAATGAAGCGGGTTATAGACTTCATTATAACCTTTTTTAATGTTCTGGTCGCCCATCTGGTTCAGGCCGCCATAGAATGAATACTGCAAAATATTCTTATTCTTGCCGGTCTTTCCGCCGATAATAAAATCGGTATTCTGAAACTCCTGCTGCCCTATGCTGACATCCCCCAGCACGAATGTTCCCTTATCCGCTTCACGGGTAATAATATTTATGACACCCGAAACGGCATCAGCACCGTAAACAGCTGCTGCAGGACCATAGATGATTTCTATTCTCTCTGCCTGGCGTATCGGAAGCTGTGCCAGTATCGGCATACCGATAACGGCACTTGGTTTGATTGGCAATCCGTTAATAAGTATCATGGTATAAAGATTCCCGGTTAACCCGCGAAGCTGGAAGCTCTCTCCAAGCTCTCCAGTACCAGGCTGGGAAACCCTTATACCAGGAAGGTTTTTCAGTACGTCGATAAGCGAGTAGTAGTGATTAAGTAGTATTTCTTCACGGGTAACCACATATATGGTGATTGGGAGCTCACCTACTTTTTTTGAACTCCTCGACGCCGATGTAACGCTCATCTCAGCAGTATCTGTTGTGAACAGCAGGTCGGCCGCTTCCAGCTTCTGGATTCCATTCAGACCCTGGTCGCTGTTTTCCTTCTGTGCTTTAAGCGGAGAGAGAACAGCTGCAGCCAGCAGTAATATTATCCAGCCACTTTTCATAATTCATTATCAAGTAATAAAAATATAAAAAAAAGGCGTATGTAACGTAAGAAGATTCAATACTTTATGAAATGGAATAACAGCAGTTGTTCGAAGAACTACCAGTTGGAGTTGTACCATCTTCTCACATCAGTTACCTTCATCCCTGCTTTTCTGGCCGCTTCCATGCCGAATACACCATCTTCAAAAACTTCGATGAAACGGGATTCTATATCCATCATTTCAGCGCATCTCAGGAAAGTTTCCGGATGTGGCTTGAATTTATTTACATCATTTGCAGTAACAACTATGTCGAAGTATTTTTTCAGGCCGGTCGCTGAGAGGATCCTTTCTACGGCTTCCCGATGTCCACCGGTTCCAACAGCCATTGGTAGTTTTCCATAGTATTTTCTTACAATATCAACTACTGGTTCAATGGGCTTTATCTGATCCTGTATCTTATAAAATTCTTCCAGCTTAACGTTCATTATTTCATCGATAGAGACGTTCCCGTTCAGGCCTGTGGTTTTAATTATTGTTGATGCAATTTCCCAGCCCGGGATTCCGCTTTGGTTTCTCAGGAAAGACGGATCCATTTTAACTCCGAATCTATCACATGCCTTCTTCCAGCACAAAAAATGATATGGCATTGAGTCGACCAGCGTCCCGTCAAGATCGAAAATAAGTCCTTTTACCCCGTTTTTGATATCAAATTTCATATTCTGAAATAAAAATGCAAAGGTATTGAAAACTATTAAGAAAGCCGTTCCTGATTTTCAGGAACGGCTCCTTCGAATGAGCATAATGTTTATCATTTATATTGATCCAGGTAATCCCTGACCTGGCGATAAACATTCTCAGCTGTAAATCCGAATTTTTCATCCAGGACTTTATAGGATGCTGAATAGCCAAAACTCTCTAATCCCCATATCCTGCCTTTGTGTCCTGCAAGTCCGAGTAGAGTGACCGGCAGGCCTGCTGTTAATCCGAAGACCGGCACATTATCCGGTATTACAGATTCCCTGTATTCCTGAGGCTGTTGTCTGAACAGTCCTTCTGATGGTGCAGAAACGATCCGTACTTTTATGCCATCTGCTTTGAGAAAATCCGCACCTTCAACCAGCGTAGCGACCTCTGACCCGCTGGCTACCAGTATAATGTCAGGGTTGCCTTTACAGTCCTGTACAATATAGGCTCCTTTTTCAGACTTAAGGGCATCGTTATACCTTTTACCGCTTTCCGAAGGCAGGTCTTTAATGTTTTGTCTTGAAAGTAACAAAGCAGTAGGAGTGTTTTTGTTTTCAAGGGCTAATTTCCAGGCTACTGTTGTTTCTGTTGCGTCGGCTGGTCTGAGCACGATCATACTATTTTCTCCGTGGTGGTTTTTGAGGTGTTCCATGAGACGGATCTGTGCTTCCTGTTCAACAGGCTGGTGAGTGGGGCCGTCCTCACCGACCCTGAATGCATCATGAGTCCATATATATTTGACGGGTAGCCTCATCAGGCACGCCAGCCTTACAGCGGGCTTCATATAATCGGAAAATACGAAAAATGTCCCGCATGCCGGGATCACTCCACCGTGAAGAGCCATCCCATTCATTACTGCCGCCATTGTCAGTTCTGATACGCCGGCATTCAGAAAAGCACCTGAAAAGTCATTCCTGACAAAAGGCCTGGTCTTTTTAAGAAAACCATCCGTTTTGTCGGAATTGGAAAGGTCGGCAGATGCCACGATCATGTTTTCAACTTTCTCTGCAAGATGTCCCAGTATAAGAGAGGAGGCAGCGCGCGTGGCTATCCCCTCTTTTTGCTTTATGCCGGAAAAGTCAATTGAGGGCAGGTTTCCATTGTAAAAATCATTTAGTTTTTCAGCCAGTTCCGGGTTTCCAATTTCCCAACTGACTTTTTTCTCATTCCAGGAAACAGCATATTCTTTCTTTGTTTTCAGGATTTGAGTATAATACTCCTTGACATCTTCAAATATTTTGAACGGATCTGCAGGATTACCACCGAGGTTGAGGAGTGATTTTTCAAATGATCCTCCGGCTTCTCCGACAGGCATACCATGCGTCGATGTCTTCCTCTCGAAACTATTTCCGTCATTGTCAAGCAATCCCTTCCCCATAATGGTTTTGCCAATTATGAGGGTTGGTTTCTCAGCCTCTTCATTTGCCTTTGCAAGGGCTGATCTGATCTGATCATGATTATTACCCTCAACAGTCAGTACATTCCATCCCCACGAAGTATATTTCATCGCGGTATCTTCAATTGTTACTGCCTTTGTTTCTGTTGAAAGCTGGATATCATTGGAATCATAGAACATGATAAGGTTTTTCAGGCCCAGGAATCCTGCAAGCCTACCGGCTCCCTGGGAAATCTCTTCCTGCACTCCCCCGTCAGAAATAAAAGTATATATTTTGTGCTCAAACAGGTCACCAAACCTGGATGAGAGAAACCTTTCGGCTATAGCTGCACCCACAGCCATCGTATGTCCCTGGCCCAGGGGCCCGGAAGTGTTTTCTATCATCCTGCTCAGGTCGAGTTCAGGATGACCAGGAGTCGGGCTGCCCCATTGCCTGAAGTTTTTCAGGTCGTCGATGGAAAAATGACCAGTCAGCGTAAGGATTGAATAGAGCATTGGGGACATATGTCCCGGATCGAGGAAAAACCTGTCACGGTTGATCCACGAAGGATTATCAGGATCAAACCTGAGGTACTCCGAGAAAAGAATGTGTATAAAATCGGCGCCTCCCATGGCTCCTCCTGGATGACCCGATTTTGCCTTTTCGACCATTGACATTGAAAGGATGCGGATGTTATCGGCAGCCCTTAAACTTAATTCTTTATTCATATAATATTTTGATGGAAATTAATTTAGTGGCAAAAATAGAATTATTTGATTACAAAGCGAATATTTTTAAAAGCTATAATGACTATAAAGGCAACATGTGTCATATGTTGCAACAGACAATAGTATTTACAGATGCTATAATACAGAAAGATTAATTGGTCCTGCGGTCTTGTGGTCCTGCGGGAAAAATTCTTTGTATGACTCAGTGGTTCCCATGCAACACAATCATATCCTGAATCTAAAAAACCATTAACACGTTAACCAGAATATCTACAAATACTTCCTGTCTTCTTCAGGCAGGTCGAAGTATTTATTGTAGAGATTGGCGTCAGGGCCCTGCTTTTCAATCTGATGACCACTTATCTTATAGGTACATTTTTCTCCGGCTATATCGGAAAAGTAAATGTCATATTCTTTCCTGTTATCATCCACCATTATAATCCTGACGAGGTGATCATACTTAGCACTGTTAAGCCTTGAATGACAGATCGGGCATGTATACAAAAACTCCTCTCCCTGCTCTATTGAAAATGAGTGATGAGTTGTTATTGTATAGTTTCCAAGCTCAGGATTAAGATATACCAATCCTCTTTTTGCGTTTTTTAAATTCTGTGCAGCCAGCACAATGGATGTTTTTACATTGAGCACACCCCTGCAAGCTTTACATAAAAACTCAGTAGCCATTTTGCACCTCCTGTTTATTAATTAATTGAACAATTTTGTTTGCTTCTTCCATTACAAGATATGAAATATTTTCTCCGAAATCAATACTAAATGGCTGAATCCCCAGTATGCAGGAAGGGAACTTGAAGAAGCCCGTCAGTTTGCTGATAGAGATATTATGAGTATTGAATGTAAGGTCCGCTGTCTTACCCGCCTCAATTAGAGCGCTTTCTCCCGGAGTGGTTTTCATATCCACACAATCTAAGATTACAAGTATATCCGGGTTGATGGAATTTATCTTTCCGAGGTAGTTTTCAAGGCTAACTTCTACTGTAAGAGATTTTATTCTTACGTTTTCCTTAATTCTGGAACTTATATATACTCCAACGCCGTCATCCTGCCTCAGGACATTTCCAACTCCCACGAATAAGATTCTTTTCCAGGGACCTCTAAGGAGGTTTTCAAGATCGGCCGACACTTTTAGATATATTTTACCAGGACAAGCCTTAAACAGTTAGGGCAAAGAATATTGAACATATCCTTTCTCTTAAGATCATCTTTGATATCCACCTCCACGTCATTGCCTTCGGCCAGCTTCAACCTGTCATTTAGTGTGTTGAGATTCAGAATTGATGAAAAGGCCTTCGGACCCAGCTTATTGTGAAGATAATTAAGGTGATCGACAGTTGTAATGACAGTGTTGCAGTTTCTGCATACAATGAGTTCCTTTTCCTGTTTTTCTACATTGAGAGAACGATCGAACTGAGCCATATCATAAATCGTGTCCGAAAGTATGACTCCCTTTCCTGTAATACAATGTTCCTGGCATTGTCCGCAAAAAATACACTTGCCAAAATCCCTGGTTATTGTCCGTAACCTGTTGACAGGATCATCAATGAATGTAATTGCTTCCGAAGGACAAACATTGGCACATGTTTCGCATCCCACACAGTTTCCGTCGTCAACAACCGGTTTCCCCCTGAAATCCTTGTATGGGATATGAGGTTTCTTGGGAAACTTGGAAGTATAGGCAGGTGTTACAAGTGATGTAACAGCCTCTTTGAGCTCTCTTATTTTTGGATATTTCATTTCACCTGGTTTTATAATCATCCTTCACACTCCGGTCGCTCATTTTCACTCCGAAAAGGTAAGTTCCTCTTATCAGTGCATGTGCTGCTACTGTAGAGGTAAAGAAGAGAAGCGGTATTGCAATGAGGGCCTTCATTCCTCCATTGTTTATACCGAAGTGAAACAGAACCCCGAGCAGAATGCTGCAGGTACCCAGCGTGACACATTTTGTTGCAGCCTGGAGCCTGTTGTAAACATCAGGCAGACGCAACAATCCTATGCAGCCGAAAATGTTGAACAGTACACCTATGCTTATTAATATTAATGAAACCATATCACTCGTTTAGTTTTTTCCCGCTTAAATATTTTGCCAGCGTGATAGTACCGATGAAGCTCAGTATAATCCAGGCAATACCTATATCAAGAATGAAGGATCTGTCGGTTTGCACCGAGATTATAGCACAGATCCCTACAACAAGAATTCCGAAAATATCTATGCCAACCATCCGGTCTGGGATTGTCGGGCCTCTTACGATCCTGTAAAGGCATATGGCTGACAAGCCTATAAGGATATAAAGCAGTATATTCAGATAGTCACTCATTCGACAATTTTTTTAATATATTTTTCAAATGCACCCATTATCATCCCTGTATATACCTCCGGGTCGTCCGAACGGATATATATCCAGTGTATATAAAAATAGTCCCCGATAATATCGACTGTAAGAGTCCCGGGCGTCATAGTGATTGAATTGGCTAAAAGTGTTCTTGCAAAGCCTGAAGTAAGGGTTGTCCTTACCTTAACAATTCCAGGTTTTATCGGCATCGCGGGATGAAGAACCCTGTATGCAACATCAATATTTGCCTTGATGCATGACCATGTAAACACAAACAGGTAAATAATGAACCAGAAGTACCTGTGAGGTTGAAGGAACTTCTTAACATCATGGAAATAATACCTGGCAAATATTAAGGAACATATCAGGGAAGCTATCGCCCCGACAATAATATTTGAGGCCGTGAAACTGAATGTGATCAGCAGCCAGAATATAATTCCCAATACAAAAATCGCTATATATCTCATATCACATACCTAGTATTGCCGATGAATAATCACCTGGATTTAACAGTACATTAATTGCAGGGGTGAGTATATCTTCACGTAATGACGGTATTGCCAGAAGGCTGAGAAGCAGGCACATCAAAGCCATGATTATCATGCTGAATACCATCGGGAACGGAACTTCCTTAACTTTGCTGCGTTTTGCCTCCTGGTCCTGGTTGTGGAATGCATACCTCTGGAACTTCATGAAAGATGCTAGTGTGATAATGCTTGCCAGGACTGCCAGTGCAGCAAGAAGATAGAACCTTGCCATTACGGCAGCAATAATAATAATCAGTTTACTGAAAAACCCGTTAAATGGTGGAATTCCTGCTATAGAGAGTGAGGCAATCATCGATGTTGATGATGTGGCCGGCATAGCTTTTGCCAGGCCTCCCATTTCTTTCAGATCACGGGCACCTGTCGAATACTCTATAGCACCTGCATTTAGGAAAAGCAAACCTTTGAAAGCAGCATGGTTGATAAGATGAAAAAGACCTCCTGTAAGTGCAAGAACTGCCACTTCATGCTTTATTCCCTTTGATAACAGTATCATGCCCATTCCTGCAGCTAGTACAACATATCCCATTTGGCTTATGCTGTGATAAGCCAGGAGCCTCTTGATATCCCATTGTTCAATAGCCAGGAAGACACCTATCACCATCGAAACTGCTCCAAGGGTTGTCAAAAGGACTGCCATTGGAGTACTTATCTCGAACATGTTAAAGAATAGCCGTATAATTACATAGATACCTATAGCCTTAATCAATACACCTGAAAGCATGGCTGAAATGGGGGAGGGGGCTGATGAATGGGCGTCAGGAAGCCAGGAATGAAACGGTATTATCGCTGCCTTTAGTCCAAAGCCGCTTAGAATCAGTAATTGTACAAAAAGATAATATTTCCTCTCGTAACCTTGAGAGAAGGCTTCCCTGATATCAGCTATATTCAGAGTTTTTGCTTTCCAGTAGATAAGGCCTATGCCAAAAAGAATCAGGAAGGATGCCAGTCCCCCGAGAACCTGGTATTTGAAAGTTGCCTCCAGTTCAGGCTTCTCCACACCAAAAGCAACCAGGGCATAAGAAGAAATAGCTGATATTTCAACAAATACAAAAATATTAAAAATGTCTCCGCTAAGAACTACCCCGTTCATTCCTGCTATCATAAGACAGAAAAGAGAATAGAAATAATTTCCTGAAGTGTACCGGCTGATATATGAGATGGAGTATATTACAGCCAGGAATCCGAGTACATTTATAATACAGAGAATGATCACATTAAAGCTGTCGAGAACCATATATATTCCGACAGGTACATTGTTTACAGGTGCCCAGCCCCCAACCCTGTATACGGAAAACCCTCCTGTATTTCCTGCCAGTGCTGAAACAGAAAGCACAACAAGAGATAAAAGCAGCAGGCTGGCAAGATACTTGTTCAACTCCCTGAAGAATTTTCCGAGTATCATTATCAGGAAAGCTCCTGCTAATGGTATAACAACAAATAATGGCAACATCGGATTCATCTTTTACCCTCTTAAGTTTTTAATCTCCCTGATATCGAATGTCTTGTATTTTCTGTATATCCTTATTATTACCGCCATAAGCATTGCAGTTGTAGCCAGGCCGATCACAATTGCGGTAAGTACAAGTGCCTGCGGAAGCGGATCCACATAGTTCTTTATCGGATCAGACGGATCTACTATTGGGGCAACACCACCTTCCCTGTATCCGATGAGTGCCAGGAAAAGAAAGGTGCTGAACTCAATGATACTTAGTGATATCACTATCTTAATCAGGTTCCTTCTTGTAAACACGCCGTACAATCCGGTCAGGAACAATATGAAGCATAAAATGTAAACTATCATTTCGACATTTCTTCTTTGAAAATTATGAGAGCAAGGAAGATGGAAAGCACTGATGCTGCTACTTCTATGCCAATAAAAATATTATAAAGCGGTAGTGTACCGGCACTGACCAGCTCTCCGGTAACTCCCCTGGGCAGCCAGTTATTGAAGAAAATTCCGGTACCAGCCAGCAGGCCTGCTGTCGCAATCATTAATGCAATAAGTATTGCCAGGTTCTCTATCAGTGTGGTACCTGTTTCTTCATTTAAAAGTTTAATAAAATCACTTCCAAATGCAAGTATCACCAGGATAAATGAACCGGCAAGGATCACACCCCCTGCAAAACCGCCTCCGGGAGTAAGATGCCCGTGCACAATTACATAAATACCGTAAAGAAACACAAGCCCCGCTATCAGCTGGGTAGTTTTCTTTACTATTACCGTCATCCCTTTCATTTAAGCAGATTTTAAATAATTACTTTTTACCTTTTATCCTTAAAACTGTCAGTACACCAATAACTGCCGTAACAAGCACCGTAGCCTCTCCCAGAGTATCATAACCCCTGAAGTCAAATATTACTCCTGTAACAAGGTTGGCACTGCCTGTTTTTGAAGCTGCTCCGTCTATATACGTCTCGGCCATCCTCAGGTTACCTTCCCCGAACGGGGCAAGGGTAGAAGCGGCAGATTTGAAAAAGTATAGCAGTACAAGGAGGATAAGGACAGCTGATATGGCATTTATGTAGCCCTGCCTGTCAGGTTTTGTGAAAGCCTCCTCACGTGAGCTGTCAAGGACCACGGCAACCATTATTACAAGCGAGATAGTCTCCACAACAATCTGTACTATTGCCAGGTCGGGTGCTCTTAGTAAAAGGAAACATATAACGAGTCCGTAGCCCACTATACCACCTGATATAACTGCCGAAAGAAGGTCCCTGGCATGAATGGCATAGAGAGCCCCGAAGATCATTAAGACAATTATAACCGAAATAGCCACTTCCATAGAAGCCTCTTTTAATTATATCATTATCAATAACATTATTATCAAGCCTGCGAATACCCACAGTATGTATCCTGTCAGAACACCGTTATGGGCATCGCTGAAGATTTTCCCTAACCAGAAAACAAACCTCCTGGAAAGGTCATATACGTCAAACCATTTGCGGTCTGCCTTCCTGTAAAACCAGGAAATCAGCCTGAACTCATTTACTGTTTTATAGAATTCAGGTGTGGAATAAGATGTCACTTCGCGAAGATCCTCTCCGCCTATAAAGCTGTCATCGGTGCGAAATTTCTTTATTGCCGTTGAGAGGTAGATGATGATGCCAATTATTATTGATATCAGGACGAGAGCGGATACAGTTATTGAATCCCAGAATCCTGTGAATTCGAATGTGCCTGATATTGGCATAAATAATGCTGGTACAACAAGCCGGGTTGCAAAAATACCTAAGCCAATACACAGGAGTGCCAGAATAACCTGAGGTATCCACATTAAAGGCTTCACTTCTTTTATTTCCAGAAGTTCCTGCTTTTTACGGCCAAGGAAAATACCTCCCACCAACTTAATAAAGCTTGCCAGTGTAAGAGCAGAGCCAAGCACGGCAAGCCCAAGCCATACTATCCATAACTGGTTGGCAATTCCTGTACCATTTCCGAATTCAATTATACCCTGGTAAATCATCCATTTTGATGCAAATCCATTGAACGGAGGAACCCCCGAGATAGACATTGCAAACACCAGTGACGCAAAAAAAGTAAACGGCATAGCCTTTGATAATCCTCCCAGGTCCTCTATATTATCAATGCCGGTTTGTTGTTCGACAGAACCGGCGGCCAGGAATAAGCCACTTTTATATATTGCATTATTCAGCATATGGAAAAGCCCTGCTGCCACACCTATCATCGATCCGAGACCAAAACCGACTATCATATAACCTACCTGTGAAACTGCATGGAATCCCAGCAGCTTCTTGTAGTTATGCTGTACAAGTGCCATCATAACAGCTGTTATAATGGTAACAACACCTGTGATAAGAAGTATCAGCTGCATAATATCGGTGAGGATAAATATATTACATGTAATCCTTGCCAAAAAATAGATACCAAGCAGTTTATCTAGAGATGCAGGCAGAAAAGCAGTTGAAGATGCAGGTGCCTCCCTGGAGTAGTCAGGAACCCATGTGTGGAATGGGAATGCACCTGCTTTTGTAAAACTACCGATAAGTAGTGCTATGAATGACGCTATTGCGAGGCCACCGCTTGTGGAGACAGACATTTCGCTCACATTAAATGAACCCGTCATCTTCCAGAGTATACCAATCCCAATTATCATGACACTGTCTGATGCGCCGATAAGTATTAGGGTCTTCTTGGCTGCTGCCGAACTATCTTCATCATCACCATGGATAAGCCTGTAAAGGGTTATCCCAAGGATGCCCCAGAAGAAAAGGAAGACAAGGAGGTTATCAGAAAGAACAGCTCCTGTTGAACAGCCCAGTGTGATAAGAAAATATGAGTAGTAGTTCTTAACCCGGTCTTTCTTCTGATATGCAAGCGAATAGAGAAGCATAAGGAATGTGAAAATACTTATGCAAACGACAATCAATTTGCTCAACCCGTCACTTCTGAATGATATAAAGTCAGCTGTACCGCTGATTATCCCCTGTTCGCCATTTCCGCTTTTACCCAGTATTTCTGCCAGTGTTATCGTCTCTGTTTGTGTCCTGAATAAAACCAGTGTGAAGAAAATTGACAATGCACTTATTAACAGTGATGTAATCCCCTTAAGGAGTTTTAGCCTATCGGTGATACAGAAAAGGATCATTCCGGTAATTACGGGTATAAGTATGGAACTGGTAATTCCGAAATTCAACATTCCGGCATTCACGGGATCTGTAATTATATTAAGCAACTCTGTCATTTTCTGCTATTATGCTTTTCCATTATTTCTCCGGTTAAAGTGGCCGATGAACTAATAAGCTCATTGGCGTTCATCAGCCTGACCCCGGAGTTAATATCAAATACAGCAGCCATCCTCTCTGTGCAGCAGTAACATGGATCAACGGCTGCCAGTGAAATGGTGGCATCCGAAATACTCTGGCCAATGCACGATTTCCGGAAAGTTGCAATATTGACGTAGCTTGGAGCCCTTATTTTATGTCGTGCCGGTGAGTTGGACCCATCCGAGAAGACACAGTGAAATACTTCGCCTCTTGGTGCTTCAGCACGCCCCGTTCCCATTCCCTCAGGTATCTCCTTGATCTTAGCAGCTATTTCACCCTCTTTAAGCTTCCTTAAGGCTGCAAGACACTGTTCTATAATGGAGATCGATTCATACATCTCGAGAAGCCTGACCTCTGCCTTTGCATAGACATCGCCCGTTTCGGCTGTTATTACTTTCCAGTTAACCAGATCATAAGCTGCATAGGGATCATCTTTCCTGACATCAATAGCCACTCCCGACGCCCTGGCTGTCGGGCCAACAGCTGCATAATCAAGTATATCCTGCTTTGTAAGGATGCCGACACCTTTAGTCCTGGCATGAATTACAGGATCATCCATCACAGCTCCCGTCAGCAGGTCTGTCTTTTTCTTAAGTTCTCCTAGAACTTTTTCCACAGATGGTATTTTGTGTGCTTCTATGTCTCTCCTGACTCCCCCTATCTTGAACATGGCATAGCTGTTCCTGTTTCCTGTTATCATTTCGAAAAGTTCAAGCACCGGTTCGCGGTATTTCCATGCCCACATGAAGACCGTATTGTAACCGAGGAAATGTCCGGCCAGCCCAACCCATAGAAGATGGCTGTGAATTCTTTCCAGCTCCCCGATTATGGTCCTTATATATTTAGCCCTGTCGGGTATTTCCTCGTTCACTATCTCTTCCACGGCATTGGCGAATGCGAAAGGGTGGGAGGTGGAGCATATTCCGCAGATCCGCTCTACAAGGAAGAATACCTGGTCATAAGTTTTGGATTCTGAGAGTTTCTCTATACCACGATGGTTGTATCCTGTTTCCCACTTGATATCCCTGACAATTTCCCCGTCACAGTAAAGTTTGAAAAGTTCAGGCTCTTCCTGCAGTGGGTGATACGGACCGATTGGTATTAATGTTGGTTTGCTCATACTTCAGATCATTTGAACTCTTTTCTGTAGGGATAAACACCTTCTGCCCAGTTGCCTTCAGAGATAAGCTTCTCCTGGTTCGGATGGTTTATGAAATCGATGCCGAAAAGTTCATGCATCTCACGTTCTATCCAGTTTGAAGCGTTAAACATGTTAGAAAGAGATTCAATGTGAGGGTTTTCATGACTCAGCATTACATGTATATTAAGCACCAGCCCCGTCTCGTCCTTGCTGAAATGGTAATGTATCTCGAATCCCGTCCTGGTATGAAGTGCAGATGCAATTATGAACCTCAGCCCTGCGTCTTTGTAAAGATGCTCAGCCATGCCTGTAATTGCCTCCGGATTAATAGTTATGGTTACCCTCTTCTCATTTTTCACGGCAATATTCAGGATGTAAGCCCTGAACTTCTCTTGAATCTTGTTTATAATCTCTTCCGTATTCATCTGTATTCATTTTCCATTTCTTGCTCACCTCTTTCATTTACCATCCGGGGAGGTGATTCCTGGGTGCTATTTTCCGGCAAGTTTCACTATACCTGCAATTATTGCTTCTGGTTTTGGCGGACACCCCGGAATATATGCATCAACCGGTATTATTTTATCGACTGGACCAGCAAAAACATTTCCCTCGGCAAAGATGCCCCCTGTGCACCCGCAGGCTCCTATTGCAACGACAAGAACAGGTTTCGGTGCCTGGTTATATATCTCCAGCAGCCTGTCGCGATCGCGCCTGTTAATGGAACCATTTACAAGGAGTACATCGGCATGTCGTACACTGCCGACCAGCAATATTCCAAATCTTTCCAGGTCGTGCTTCGGGGTGAGGCAGTCCAGGATCTCGATGTCACAGTTATTACAGGACGCCCCGCCGAAGTGGAAAATCCAGAGTGATTTTTTGAAGCAATAGCTTTTAAAACCCACAGCTTTCTGTATTTAATATCCAAATATTATCAACACTATAGCAATCACAGCAAGCAGATTCATCCATATCATGAAGAAGCTCATTGCCTGTTTTATCTTAAGCCTGGGATTGGTGTTTCTTATAAGAGTCAGAAGCAGCACAATGCCCAGTATCTTTAACACTGCCCAGAGTATGTTAACACCGGTGAGGTTGATACCATTCATCATCAGAGCAGTAATAAAAGCCGGTAGAATAAAGAACATGATGTACTTTGTCAGCTTTATTAGTGCGTAGGCAGAACCTGAATACTCAATAAAAGCACCTTCGGTTATTTCAGTTTCAGCCTCAGCCATATCGAACGGAACAAGAGCAAGCTTAGCCTGTATGCAGAAAACAGCCACAATGAACAGCAGTACGCCTGAAACACTTCCTATGAAAGGAGACCCGTTCTGCTGGGCTTCAATTATACCATTAATATCAATATGCTGTCCGGCCTTCATTACAATGCCCGCCACAACCAGGATAAATGTAAGCTCATAGCTGAGGATCAGTTTCATTTCCCTTGATGCCCCTACCGCCGCGAGTGGATTGCCTGATGCTAAAGCTCCTATTACATAAGAGAATGATGGTATTGTAAGAAGGTAAAACACGACGAGCACATCTCCTTTAAAACCTGTTGCAATGTTAAAAAGCGGTAGCAGGATAAAGACAGAAGCCATAGTTGCCCCGAAAAGAGCGAAGATGGGTGCAAGCAGGAAGATCAGGGGTGATCCCTGTTTTGGCAATATTGTCTCCTTTACCAGCAGCAACTTGAAGAAATCGTAGAATGGCTGTAATATTGGAGGCCCTTTCCTGAACTGGAGCCGCGCTGTTATTTTCCTGTCGAACCAGGAGAGAAATCCCCCCGTTATCCCGGAAAATAAGAGACCGGGAAAGACAAGAAAATAAAAGAGATAGGCTGCCATAACTAATATATTACTGATTATCCTGTTTATAAATTATATCCTTGACAAGAACCTTATCATTAAGCTTGAAAATGTTTGATCCTGGAGCTTCCCTGGCATCTGTGATTGTAACTGTACCCGGGGGACATGCAGCAACAAATTTTTCCATCTCCGACGTATCACTCAGATTGTAAAACAGATCCCTGTTGCGGTGATGACTGAAAAAATCGACCATCATTGTCCCGAATGGGCATATTGTAACACACGATTTACACGACACACAGAGATTGGTATAACGATTAATTACACCCTCCTCATCTTTTTCAAGTGCTTCGGCAGGACATGCAGCTATACATGGAGCATCTTCGCATTTTCTGCATGTATACCTGAAGGTCGCCAGTTCAATGATACTTTTAAGGCCGTTATTGTTAGGCTGAATGTAGAAAAATCCTTCAGGTAGTTTTCTCTGCGGATTTTCTGCCATTGCTGCCCGAAGCCTTATCATATCTATCAATATCTTTTGCGCCATATCAGTTCCAGATGTTGGGTTGATCCTTAATCTCATCATAGGTAAATACCGGCCCGTCCTTGCAGACAAAGTATTTTCCCATCATGCAGTGTCCGCATTTTCCAAGTCCGCACGACATGTTTTTCTCCATAGAGAGGTATATATCATGCTCTGGATATCCCATCTGAAGCAATTTCAGAGTTCCAAACTTCATCATTATTGGCGGGCCGCAGACCACGGCAATAGAGTTATCAATGTCGACTTTAACATCATCAAGCAGCACAGTAACAACCCCGACACGCTCGGTCCAGGTGTCATCCCCTCTGTCAACGCTCCTCAGTACCTCAAATTTCGGAGTATCGCGGAGTACCGAGATATATGGCTTGTAGATACAATCCTCAGGCGTTTTCGATCCATAACAAAGAGTTACCTTTCTCAGCTTGTCGGAGATTGCTATAAGCGAATACAGTAATGATCTTATAGGAGCAAATCCGCAACCTCCTCCCAGGATCAGCACCTCCTTGTCGTAAAATTTCTCAACGGGATATCCTCTCCCGTATGGCCCTCTTATGCCCATATATGATCCCGGCTTCATATTGTGCATGTATTCAGTAACATATCCGGTCTTCATGATTGTGACCTCAATCGTGTCTTTTACTAGTGGTGATGAAGATGGTGTGAAGGGAGCCTCGCCTATATTTTCAACCGATAATTCAATAAACTGACCTGTTCCGAACGAAAATTCCTCCTGGGGAGAGAGCACAAAAGTCCTGATCAGAGGTGATTCCTCAATAACGTCTGTCAATTTTGCCCTTATCGGCCTGTATATGTTCTTTTTATTAGGCATATCGGCTTATTTTGCCAGTTCCCTGAATATTTCATTTTTGTTGATCCTTCCGATGCATGCTTCAATGCACCTGCCGCAGCCTGTACAGGCCACTGACCTGAACCGCGCCGGTTTCCATACATACTTGCATTTATACCTGTTCATGAATCTGAGAGATAGCTCATGAAGGGCATCCTCGCCTCCCGCAACCCTTTCAAATCCCGGATACTGACATGCATCCATCTGCTTGACTTTGTGAAATCCGGGTTTGTCAAGCAGGAGGAAGCAGCTGCAGGTAGGACAAATGGTCGTGCATGCACCACACGAAACGCATTTGCCGGAGTATTTCTCCCAGACTCCCATACCAGCGTTCTCGACCAGCTTCCCCGTGGCTTTATAGTCGGGTAAACCTGTATTGGAAGCATTCAGGAGCACCCCGACTTCCTTTCTTTTCTTGTCTATATATGCTTCAATATCACGGTCATTCATGATATTAACACCTTCAAGCCGTTGTATCAGCGCTGCACCTTTATCAGAAATATCCCTGAGGATCACAGAACCATTGTACAGAATTACCGAGATATCAGCATTTCTTTCAGCAAATGGACTAATACCATATGCAGTACAGTGGCAATGTTCCTGAATATTAAAACAATCAGTTGAGATTATCAGCGTGTTTTCCCTTCTGTTCCTGTAAAAGATATCCTCAAAAGTATCATCAAGATATATCTCGTCAAGAATATTCAAAGCCTCAACATCACAATTGGGAACTCCAATTATTATCCTGGGCCTGTCCCCTTTGGGAAGGGACGATACATTTTCCTTGACAGGCAGGAAAAAGCTCTTGAGAGGAGTAACGGGCTTTGCCTTATTATAACTTATTTCGGCTATATTTACCGATGACAGGATCTGATAATCTTGAGTATTTCCGTTATTTACCGAAGCATAAATCAGGAAATCTCCGGTCAGACCTTCCAGATTCCTATCCCATTTCTCCCTATTAATTATATGATATTTCATTTATGTGAGAAGTATCACATATAAAAGTATATCGTTGAATAATTTACTTAAATGAAAATTGTCAGGGTTTTTATTGTTATTTTATTAACAAGCCAGTTAATAAATTATATATCAGTATGATAATTATAATGTTTTTTTTGATAAAAAAATAATTATCTTGCACTAATACATTGGTTAAATTATTTTGATGTGAAACAAATCACAAAATATGTAATCAAGAACAGCCTGAAGAGGATATTCCTTTACCGGTCGAGTCTTCTGAGGCTGAAGAAAATGGGAGTACAAAGGATCTTCTCTTATACCCTGGCAAATGAAACAGGAGTGACACCGGACCAGGTTAGAAAGGATTTTTCTGAATTTGGGATCAGGGGAAATAAGAGAGGCGGTTATGAGATTGATGATCTTCTGCATGCGATGGAAGACATATTTCACAGAAACAAGGACAATAACATAGTGCTTATCGGCATGGGAAACCTCGGCCAGGCCCTTTCAAAGTACAGCAGGTTCGTTCAGCGGAACATGAATATCGTTGCCACATTCGATATAGACCCTTTTAAACAGAAGATGAGATCGGGTATGCCTGTGTATAATATGAGCAGGCTTAAAGAAATAGTTGACAGGTTTAAGGTAAGGGTTGCCATACTGGCCGTGCCTGAAATCTCTGCACAGGAGGTCGCCGATGAGGTGATAAAATACGGTATCAAGGGTATAATAAATTTTGCCCCGGTGCTTCTGAAAGTACCGGGCGACATAGTCGTAAATAACGTAAACCTGTGTGATGAGCTGGAGAGCGTCATCTACTATGTGCATCATATCCTCAAAGCCGACGGTCTTAAAAACATAAGTATATTATACGGGGATACGAAATAATGATAAAAGGGCTGGTTCAGGGGGTCGGTTTCCGGCCTTTTATTTACAGGCTGGCAACAAACTACCACCTGAAAGGTGAAGTTGATAACAGGACAAATGGAGTTTTGATTTCAGTTGAAGGGGAAGAAGAGAATGTTTTCCTGTTCAGGGATGCTGTTCTTAATTCAGCGCCAGCGGCTTCTCAGATAAAATCTGTTGATGTAAGGGAAAAGAAACTTGCGGGATTTACAACCTTTGAAATAGTACGGAGCCGTGACGATCTGAACCAGATCACTGAAATAAGCCCTGATATAGCTGTTTGTGATGAGTGTATATCGGATATGACCAATGATGAGAACAGGAAAGACTATCCATTTATAAATTGCACAAACTGCGGTCCCAGGTTTTCAATTATCGAAGGATTGCCTTACGATCGTGAAATGACCTCAATGAAAGTATTTCCGATGTGCCCTGACTGTGAAAAGGAGTATAATGATATTTCCGACAGGAGATTTCATGCCCAGCCGATAGCATGCAATAAATGCGGTCCGGCTTATTCTTACACAGATACCGAAAGGTCGGCAGAAAGAATCAGTGAAATACTGGATTTGATAGCTTTAAGGATCAACAGGGGAGAAGCTGTGGCAATCAAGGGATTAGGCGGATATAACCTCGTATGTGATGCCCTGAATGAAAATGCCGTGCATGAGCTGAGATTAAGGAAACAAAGAGATGCCAAGCCATTTGCTGTAATGTTCCGTGATATTGAGGCAGCAGGGGAGTTCTGTCATCTGACAAAAGAGGAGAGACAATCACTGGAATCATGGAAAAGACCTATCGTCATACTGGATCAGATGAAATCACTGGCTCCATCTGTGAATAATGGTCTGAATACCGTAGGAGCAATGCTGCCTTACCTGCCTCTTCACTACCAGATATTTAAGAAGACAGATACTCCGGCAATAGTACTTACTAGTGGTAATCTCTCTGATGAACCTATTATTATCGATGATGATATAGCTTTTAAGAAGCTGATGCCTGTTGCCGGGGCTGTTGTGACAAATAACAGGGCGATTGTGAACAGGTGTGATGATTCCGTCATCAGATATTACGATAAGAAACCAGGGATGATAAGAAGATCAAGAGGATTCGTACCATCTCCCATTGATCTTAAGATGAATGCAGATGGTATACTGGCTCTGGGGGCCGAGCAAAAAAACACTTTTACCATAGGAAGGGATAACCAGGCGATTATGAGCCAGTATATTGGTGATCTCAAAAACTATCCCGCTTATACATTCCTATGTGAGGCTGTTGACAGGTTCAGGAAGATGTTTCTCTTTGAACCTGCAATGATTGCATGTGACCTTCATCCTGATTATCTTTCTACCTCACATGCCAGGCTTCTTGAAGAGCAACTCGGAATACCGCTTGTAAAGGTCCAGCACCATCATGCACACATTGCGTCATGCATGGCTGAACAAAGCCTGGACGAGGAAGTAATTGGTATATGCCTTGATGGTACAGGCTTCGGAGCCGATGGTAATACCTGGGGCAGTGAATTCTTCAGAGCTGGTCTTTCCGGTTATACAAGGTTGACGCATTTTGATTATATCCCGTTACCGGGAGGTGATAAGGCGGTTGATGAACCATGGCGAATGGCTGTCTCATATATTTATAAGTATTTTGGCAAAGCATTTAACTACCAATCGGTTCCCTCGCTGAAACAAATACCGGATGATAAGATAGCCCTGGTGATCGAGATGATTGAAAAAGGTATTAATACACCGCTTACATCAGGAGCAGGCCGGCTTTTTGATGCTGTATCAGTGATCACGGGTCTTTGTATTGAGTCTGCCTTTGACTCGGAGGCACCTATGCGTCTTGAATCCATTGCTGATCCCAAGGTCAGGGATCATTATCCTTTCAGGTTGGGTGAGTGTATTGTCTTCTCAGACACTATAAAAGCTGTTATGGAAGACCTGGGAAAAGCTGATGTGGCGGTTATTGCAGCTAGGTTTCACAACACGGTTGCTGAAGCCATTGTCCAGACCGCCATTAAGATTCGTGAAAGTACTTACCTGAACAATGTTGTGCTGTCAGGAGGGGTCTTCCAGAACAGGTATCTGCTTGAGAGGTGCCTGGGAATGCTTGAAAAAAATAACTTTATAATCAATACCAACAGGCTAGTACCGGCAAATGACGGGGGAATTTCCCTGGGCCAGCTTGCTGTGGCATCAAAAATCAGAGAATTATGTGTCTGAGCGTACCGGCACGGGTGATAAGGATTGAAGGACAGATGGCGGATGTCTCAGTGGGAGGAACTGTATTCAAAGCGGGTCTTCACATGTTAGAAGATGTCAGCGTGGGAGATTACGTTCTTCTTCATACTGGATTCGCCATCCAGAAGATTAGCGAGGAGGAAGCTGTTGAGACAATGAAACTCCTTAAGGAAATAGACGAGGCAAACAAGCGGGATGGATGAAGTATATCGAGGAATACCGAAACAGCGATCTGATCCATAGTCTTGCCACCCTTATTAACAGGGTAGCAGTCAGGGAATATACTTTTATGGAGGTATGCGGAGGACATACTGCTGCCATTCACAGGTTTGGAATTCCTTCCCTGTTGCCAGCTGGCATAAGGCTTATCTCCGGACCCGGCTGCCCGGTGTGCGTTACCAGCCGGGAATATATCGACAGGGTGGTTGCCTGTTCCGGACTTAAGGATGTAATAGTGGCCACATTTGGAGACCTGCTCAGGATACCCGGATCAGATACATCACTCGAAAAGCAGAAAGCTTCCGGGGCAGATATCCGTATCGTTGTATCAGCCCTTGATGCTCTTTCGCTTGCAACCGGTAATCCCGGGAAAAAGGTTTTGTTCCCTGCTATAGGTTTTGAAACCACTGCCCCCGGTACCGCGGTTACAATAAAGGAGGCTTTTAAAGCCGGGGTAAATAATTTCTTCGTGCTGAGCGCCCATAAGATTATGCCTCCAGCCATGGAACTTCTGATACGGGATGGTGTAAAGATTGATGGATTTATCTGTCCCGGACATGTGGCAGCAATAACAGGCTCAAAAATATTCGGTTTTATACCGGAGGGATATGGTCTAGGCTGCGTGGTGACAGGATTTGAGCCAACAGATCTGTTGCAGGCTGTTTATATGCTTGTGCAGCAGGTAAATACGAATAAACCTGAAATCCAGATACAGTACTCCCGGGCAGTCACATTTTCCGGCAACGAAAAGGCGGTTAATCTCATGGATGAGATTTTTGTAAAGGCTGACGATTACTGGAGGGGATTCGGGATTATACCCGGTAGCGGCTTAAAGCTTGGGAAAAAGTATGAGAGATTTGACGCAGAAAAGGCAATGCCTGTCAAGGTAAATACCAGGGAAGACGACAGGGCATGTATATGCGGTGAAATCCTGAGAGGTCTTAAAACTCCCGATGAATGTAAACTGTTCGGGAGCAGATGTAAGCCTGACAATCCTGTTGGAGCCTGCATGGTCTCGAATGAAGGAGTATGCAATACTTATTATAAATACAGATCCGATGCATGATATAATTACTTTGAATCATGGCAGCGGGGGGCTTACTGCCAGCAAGCTCATACGGGAGATGTTTGCTGACAGGTTCGGTATGGATGAACCACTTACAGATTCTGCTGCCGTTGAGCTTCAGGGTTTAATGTTGGCATTTACAACGGACTCGTATGTTATTGACCCTGTATTCTTCCCAGGTGGTAATATCGGGAAGCTGGCTGTGTGTGGAACTATTAACGATCTTTGCGTAGCCGGTGCGACACCTCAGTACCTTTCGGCTGCCTTTATAATTGAAGAAGGATTTCCTGTTGATGAACTGAGGCAGATTGTGGATTCAATGTCAGAAGAATCCCGTGGAGCAGGCGTCAGAATAGTCACTGGCGATACCAAGGTCGTTGAAAGGGGTAAGTGCGACAGGATTTTTATAACAACTTCCGGTACGGGTATTATAAGGCCTGGACTTGAGCATATTGGCAAAGCAGATAAGGTGAAGCGGGGAGATTGCCTTCTTATTAACGGACCTCTGGGGAATCACTCAATAGCGGTTCTGGGTGCAAGAAAGGAGCTTTCCTTTACAACGCCTGTTACTTCAGATTGTGCATCCCTGAAAGATCTCATCTCAGATATTCTTCAGGTATCCGGTAATGTCCATTTTATGAGGGACCTTACCAGGGGAGGACTGGCGTCAGTGCTGAATGAGCTTGCCAATATGATATCTGAAGGTATTGTTGTCGATGAAAGCTCTATACCGGTAGATGAACCGGTTGCAGGCCTGTGCGAGATGTTCGGGTTTGACCCGTTATACCTGGCCAATGAGGGAAAGCTGCTTGTTGTTGTGTCAGAAGACGATACTGAAAAGGTGCTTAGAGTAATGAGGAGTAATCCTCTGGGAAGCAACTCGGGTTTAATCGGCAGGATATCCGGTGAGACAGGGGGCAGGGTGGTGGTAAATACTTTTACAGGAGGCAGGAAAATACTGGATTTACCTTCCGGGACCCAGCTTCCGAGGATATGTTAATACTACAATTATGCACGAACTGGCAATAGCAAAGGAATTATCGGGAATAGTCTATGAAGTGGCCGGAAGGGAAAACCTGGAGAAGGTCACGAAGATTGATGTATGCTTTGGACAGATGATACAGGTTGTCCCCGAGATATTCACTTTTGCCCTCGAGGAAACAATACGTGATACGGTTGCAGATGGAGCTGAGATAGCGATAGAAGTGTTGCCGGCGATCCTGCTCTGCAGAAGTTGCGGCAGAGAGTTCAAGCTGGAGAACAACACCTTTGTTTGTCCCGGTTGTGGTTCATCTGAGATTGAGATGAAGCAGGGCAGGGAGATATATGTAAAAAGTATAGAAGGAGAATAGATATGGAAATCAAGATTATGAAAAACATTCTGGACAGGAACCAGAATAAGGCAAACGAAGTGAGAAAGATACTTCACGAAAACAAGGTTCTGATGGTCAATCTTATTAGCTCCCCGGGAGCCGGTAAGACTACCCTTCTTGAAAGGACATGTGCGGCATTATCGGAAAGCATTAAGATTGGTGTGATAGAGGGCGATGTTACCACTGACAGGGATGCACAACGGCTTGCCAGGTACAATATACCTATAGTGGTTATCAACACTGAAGGCGGTTGTCATCTCGACTCGCACAGCATATCAAAAGTACTGCCTGAGTTCGAC
Organism: uncultured Rikenellaceae bacterium; assembly: GCA_964595725.1. Taxonomy (GTDB): domain Bacteria; phylum Bacteroidota; class Bacteroidia; order Bacteroidales; family VadinHA17; genus LD21. The sequence goes on from CAZQRQ010000006.1 coordinate 64,276, forward strand.
CTTCAGAACCTGGAAATACTTTTTGTGGAAAATGTTGGGAACCTTATCTGCCCCACGGCATTCGACCTTGGCGAAGAATTCAAGGTCGCAGTTGTCAGCACGGCAGAAGGCGATGATAAACCGGGTAAGTATCCAATGATCTTCAGGGATGCCAGGGCCGTCATACTTAACAAGACAGACCTGATACCGTATACAAACTTCAGCATGAAGAGTTTCAGGAATGATCTGGCAAGGATCAATTCGAGGGTACCTCTTTTCGAGGTATCATGTACAAAAAAGACCGGCCTTGATGCCTGGTATAAATGGTTGAGGGAAAAGATCTTTTAAGAAGCATCAATATATGCTTACTTCCCTTTTCTTTTTTTGTCCCTGCCTGTTGTGAGACTCGATAAAACCCATGAAGAAATATCTGGCGTTTATACCCAGAGTCTGTGTCCTGTAACCACCTTCCTGGACAATAAGTGTCGGCAGGTTCAGTTCTCCGATCATAGTGCCGTTTTTTTCGAAATCGCCGGAGCCCAGCTTCCATGTTCCCGTCGGATCACCTTTGGCAGTATCAAGCCCGAGAGCAACAACAAGAAAGGCAGGATTGAACTTTCTTATTCTTTCAATTGCTTTCGCAAGGGTTTTCCTGTACGTTACACCGTCTATCACTTCTTCCAGGGGGTAATTGATATTATACCCGAATCCAGCATCAAGACCCCGTTCTTCCCTGAAGCCTGAGAAATAAGGATACGCGAATGACGGATGACCGTGAATCGACACTGTAAGTACATCATTTCTTGAATAGAAAATCTGCTGCTGCCCGTTGCCGTGGTGGTAATCAATATCCAGGATTGCAACCCGGCCATAACGGCTCAGGAAATTAGCCGCTATCGCATTATTGTTGAAATAGCAGAATCCACCGAAAACATATCTTTCCGCATGATGACCTGGAGGACGTGTAAGGACGTACGCTGCAGATGTTCCGGAGAGTATCTCGTTGGAGGCTGTCAGGGCACAGTTCACACCCATACGTGCGGCCATAAAAGCGTTTTTATTTAATGGTGTGAAAGTGTCGATGCAATAGTAACCTGCCCTTACCGAAAGTTCAATCGGAGGGCGGGAAGAGTTCCTTATGGGAAAAACATAGGGGTAAACAGATTTTCCCTCAGGCAGGTTGCTGCAGACTGTTTTAAAATACCTTACATATCCCTTGTCATGAATTTCAAGAATGTACTTTTCAGGGAATTCCTCAGCTTTACCCTGCCTGAATATACCCGTTTTATCCAGTTCCCTGGTTATATAGGGTATTCTTACCGGCGATTCTACATACCCTCTCTGGTGTATATTGTGTATAGCATGGTGATTGTTTAATATCAGGTATATTTTGTTTCTGTCGGAAAGATGGGTCCTGAATTCCCTTTTCTTCTCACTTTTTGTATACCTGAATGGCCTTAGTTTTACAGGATCATCATTAATACTGTCAATAACCTTTCTTACATAGTCTTCAGGGCAATAATCGCTGTAAACCCTTTCCAGGATAGCCTTTACTATCTTCCTGGCGTCTTTCCTTGGAATAGAATCAGATACGCCAAGCCCGTCGTAAACAAGGTACGGAGGACAGTCATCCTCAGGTTTGACAACAGTTTCGTAGAGGGTATTCACTATCGGCCTGGCCCCGAACTTTTCATAGAATGCAAGCCTCTTCGCATTCTGTTCAACGTATTTCCTGTCCCTGCATAATTCGGGATCGTCGGGAAGACATTCAAAAAAAAGGCCTGTGGCGCCCATCGACTCAGATTCCTCCCTTACCCTCTGGTAGAGGGCCCCTCCAACACCGGAAGAAGTCCTGCCGGGGGTGACTGCTATGAAATCAAGAAAAGAGAAGCTCAGGTCGGGAACATTTTTCAGCAGGGCAAAACCAAGTATTGTATCTGAAATATTCTCAGCGATAATAAGTGAAGACTGGTATCTGAATTTCAAAGGGTTAATAAGCTGTTCGTCGAGTATGTCGATCTTTTCCTTCAGCAGGTCCGGGAACTGTGTAGCCATAATAGCCTTTACCTTCTTTACAGCTTCAACATTTGATCCAAGGTATGGATTGATTATCTTCCTGATTCTTAACATAAATGAACTTGTATAGTATTAATATTATGATTTTCTCATCGTTATTACCCTCTGTGGGAAAGGTATGGTTATCCCGTTCTTGGCAAAAAGATCAAAGATCCTGATCCTGATCTCGCTCTTTACATTTTCTACCCTGAATACTTCATCAGACCAGAACATTAGTTGAAGATCCACGGAAGAATTTCCGAAGTCGACAAGTCTTACAAAAGGTTTTGGTTTCTTCAGAACATGTTTATGCTCCTCAGCTACTTTATCCATTATATGCATAGCCTTATGGATATCGGATGCGTAATCAACGCCAACCAGGATTTCAAACCTTGAAGTAAGATGTCCATGTGTCCAGTTAATTAGCTGGCTGCTGGTAAGTGCCGAATTTGGGAGTATAATGTATTTGTCATCTCTGGTTAGCACCGTCGTAGTGCGGATATTTATCTTCTGAACCTTCGCCACAAGTCCGTTTATCTCGATGATGTCATTTACCTTGACCGAGGAGTCCAGGAGTACAATGACACCCGAGACAAAGTCATTAAACAGGTTCTGAAGTCCCAGGCCCACACCTACCAGCAGAGCGGCAGAACCTGCCAGCATCACCTTTATGTTAACTCCCAGGATGGTCAGTGAAGTTATGAATGCAGTTAATATCAGCATGTATTTTATGATCTGATATATTGCATACTGCTTTGATTCGTGTATCCTGAAATTCTTACCAATGATTCGCTTAAACAACTTAAGGAACAGCCAAACCGTAATTACTATAAGAAGAATTGCCGAAACATTCATCACGGTCAGGGTATAGGACCCTATCTCGAGTAACCTGTATTCAAGGATCTTTTCCATTTTTATTTATGAATATGAAGGATTTACTAATTGTTTGATGACCATCGATCCGGTACACCTTTTAACAAGATAATAAAAAAAAATGATTATTAATAATCCGGCTATCATTTTTGTTATTAACGGATTATTTGCTAACTTATAACAATATTACCAGTTTGAACCTGGCTGCAAGATTTGTTAAAATCGGTCTGAAAACTTACAATAGTTTATTTTCATTCTAAATTAAAAAGTATGACATAAGTAAGTTTTTTATTGATCCTATTGTTTTTAAATTCACAGTTTCAAAAATTTTTAGTTTTTCTAATAAAAATAATTTAAAATTTTAACCGAAATGTATCACGTTGGAAATCTGGTAAAGGAGCTGACTGAAAAGCATGGAAGGACCAGGGAAAGCCTGATGCCAATCCTGCAGGGTATAGTGAGCAAGCATAATTACCTTACTGATGAAGCCATGGTCGAGATTGCAAAAGAGCTTGACATATCTGCAGCAGAGGTTTACGGGACAGCATCCTTCTACACATTCCTCGACACGATTCCGAGGGGAAAGTATATTATTAGGGTATGCAAAACGATAACATGTTCCATGAAGGGGAAAAATGATATTCTTCAGACTATTGAGGATATGTTGAAGATCAAGGTGGGACAGACAACCTCGGATAACCAGTTCAGCTTGCTGGAGACCAATTGTATAGGATGGTGCCACAAGGCTCCTGCTATACTTATAAATGAAATACCTTATACCGAGCTGACTACGGAGAAGGTAGTGGAGATTATCAAAGGTTATATGCAAAACATTTAATACCAGGACAGACATGGCAAGAAAAGGGCTGACTAAAGTAGATCTCATATTTGAGAATGTTGATGCACGGGCCGTGCTCGAGAAAGCTAACGAGATGACCACTGAGGAGATAATCGGGCAGATTCTTGAATCAGGTCTTAAAGGAAGAGGAGGGGCCGGATTTCCAACAGGTTTGAAGTGGAAATACTGCGCCGCAGAGAGTGATCCTGAAAAATATATTGTATGCAACGCCGATGAAGGTGAACCCGGAACATTCAAGGACAGGGAGATCCTCGACCGTGTTTCGTACAAGGTTTACAGTGGAATGGCGATTGCCGGACTAGCGATAGGTGCCAAGGAAGGGATAGTATACCTCAGGGGGGAGTATCGTTTCATGCTTTCAAAACTGTTATCGGAAGCCGAGAGGTTTCACCAGCTCCTTAAAGATATAGGTATGGATTTCAGGATAAGGTATTACCTGGGTAGTGGAGCATATATATGCGGCGAGGAGAGTGCCTTATTCGAATCAATCCAGGGCGAGAGGGGTGAACCAAGGAACAAGCCACCTTACCCTACCTCATCAGGGGTATTCTTTAAACCCACTTCTATTAACAACGTTGAAACGCTGGTAACCGCAATGATGATCATTCATCATGGTGCATCAAAGTACAATCAGCTGGGGACACGCGACTCCCGGGGCTCTAAAGTATTTTCAGTATCAGGTGATACTCCCGTTCCGGGGATATATGAACTGGAACTGGGAATGACGGTGCAGCAGTTTGTAAATGAATTTGGCGACGGGGATACCAAGGCCGTACAGGTAGGAGGCGCTTCAGGATTCTGCGTGCCCAGGAAGAAGTTCGGAGACACAATAATTGGATTTGAAGGGGTGCCGACTGGAGGCTCGATGAAGCTTTTTAACAGCTCCCGTTCCATGTATAACGTACTGCATAACTATCTCGATTTCTTCACTGAAGAGTCGTGCGGACAATGCACTCCATGCCGTGTTGGGTGCCAGGAGCTGCTGAAAGGAATTCAGAAGGTGAAAAAGAGGGAAGTCAATTCCCTTTACCTGAACGAGCTGATGAAGCTGGCCGATACCATGAAGATAGCTTCCAAATGTGGTCTGGGACAGTCTGTGGGAAATGCCTTCAGGTCAATTGTTGAGAATTTCAGGGAGGAAATAATTTATTAAAACAAGAAGACATCATGATAAAGCTGACTATAAATGAACAAAAGATATCAGTAGAGCCGGGAACAACAGTCCTGGATGCAGCCAAGAGACTGAATATCACTATTCCTACATTATGCAACCATCCTGACCTCTGTGTCGCGGGTAACTGCCGCGTGTGTGTTGTCGAGCAGGTAGGTGCAAGAACGCTTATCGCAGCATGCGCAACACCGGCTTCTGAAGGGATGAATATAATGACCAACTCACTGAAAGTGCGTAACGCACGTAAGCATATAGTTGAACTCCTTCTTGCCGAACATAACAGTGACTGTACAAAGTGCTACAAGAACCAGAAGTGTGAGCTTCAGAAACTGGCAAACGAATTTGCATTCGGCGACCATGTCCTGCTCGACCTGGTTGAAGACCATAATTACACGATAGACAGGTCATCTGCAGCATTTATAAAGGACGACAGTAAGTGTATCAGATGCCAGAGATGTGTGAGAACATGCTCAGAACTTCAGTATATTTCAGCTATCTCGGTGTCAAAAAAGGGAGCTCACCAGAAGATATCTTCCTTCCACGACAGGCCGATGAGTCATGTCGTTTGCACTAACTGCGGCCAGTGTGTAATTCGCTGTCCTACTGGAGCACTCGTCGAGAAAACTTATATCGACTATGTCTGGGATGCAATTTATGATTCAGACAAACATGTGGTGGTTCAAACAGCTCCGGCAGTAAGGGTTGCACTTGGTGAAGATCTCGGGTATGATCCCGGTGAGAGGGTTACAGGCAAACTGGTTACAGCCCTCAGACAACTTGGTTTTGACTCAGTACTCGATACTGATTTTTCCGCAGACCTAACAATTATGGAGGAGGGGACAGAGCTGCTGACAAGGCTTAAGAGACTGCTGGTTGTCGGCGATACCAAGACATCAGTACCAATGTTTACTTCATGTTCTCCCGGATGGATTAAGTTTGTCGAGCACAAATACCCGGAATTCCTTCCAAACCTTTCTACCTGCAAATCACCCCAGCAGATGTTCGGTGCACTGGCAAAAACCTATTTTGCCCAGAAAAAGGGAATCGATCCTTCAAAGATAGTATCAGTGTCGATAATGCCATGCACGGCCAAGAAATATGAGGCTGACAGGCCCGAGATGAGGGCAAGTGGTTATAAGGATGTCGATTATGTCCTCACCACCCGTGAGCTGGCAATAATGATAAAGCAGGCAGGTCTCGACTTCAGAACCCTTGAGCCGACTCATTATGATTCACTGATGGGCGATTCAACAGGAGCAGGAGTAATATTTGGCGCTACGGGAGGTGTTATGGAAGCAGCTCTCAGAACGGCTTATGAGATCGTTACCGGCAAGGAAGTTCCGTTTAAGAACCTTAATATTACACCGGTGAGAGGTCTTGAGGGAGTTAAGGAGGCTACCCTCAAGATCGAGGGATGCACAAAAGACTGGAAATTCCTCGAGGGAGCTGAACTCAAAGTAGCAATTGCGCATGGCCTGACGAATGCCAATAAAATAATGAAACGTGTTAAGGAAGGTAAGTCATCTTACCATTTTATTGAGATAATGGCATGTCCCGGGGGGTGTATAGGTGGAGGTGGTCAGCCTATTCCTACCAGCCAGGAAATAAGGGAGAAACGTATCAAGGCCATATATGCCGAGGATGAAAATATGACACTTCGCAAATCGCATGAAAATCCTGAAGTGATAGCCGTTTACAGGGATTTCCTTGAAAAGCCAAACAGCCATAAGGCTCATGAGCTTCTCCATACACATTATGTGGAGAGGGAACAGTACTGAAAAAAGCCGGGGAACCGGCTTTTCTTTATCTTATGGTTTACTGGTTTACTGGTTTGAGGCTATTGTATCTTTTCTGCCAGCCATGCAATATTTTCGCCCAGCTTTTGCATGGTCTTTATTCCCTCCTCGTCACTGAGTACCTCTCCTTTTTCCCGTCCTATTCCTATGTTCCAGTAGGAGGAGCCAGGTATTATCATCTCGTTTATAAGGAAGAAATGATTGATTGTGTCCAGTGCATGCATGGCACCTGTTCGTCTTACTGCTATTACCGCGGCGCCTATCTTCCTTCTCAGGGCATTACCTGCTCCCCGGATCGCATACCCGGCAATGTCTATCAGGGCTTTGGTCTCGGTCGTGACATCTGAAAAGTAGACAGGTGAACCGATAAGTATGATGTCTGCCTTAAGCATTTTTTTTATGCATTTGTTCAGGAAATCATTCTCCTGATGACATTGCCCGTCACCCTTCTTCCGGCATTTCATGCAGGCAACGCACCCGTGTACATCCTTGCCTCCAATACGTATTATTTCTGTAGTGATGCCCTTGTTTTCAAGTACTTTGAGAACTTCGCCAAGGAGTAATTCTGTATTGCCGCCCTTTCTTGAACTTCCGTTAAATGCAACTGCCTTCATGAATATTTAGTTTCTTGCGAATATACAACAATATTGAGAAAAGAGAGGGAAAAGAGTAGATGGGACGATTTAAGAATCATCACCGGAGCTCTCAAGTTCTTCGTCCAGCCTCGGCTTTGCATATAGATCCTCAACCCGGACCCTGCCCCCATTGTCCTCTCCATAAACAGGAAGTACGACATCATCTTCGCGTGCTTTACCGTTAAAGTACAGAATATAGGCAAAGATCGGAAGGAGCGGAAGAGTAAGTGCATTAACTGCCGATGACAGGAAAAGGAAGATCGGATCAGTCGTCAGACTCATGATCCTGGATGTGTCTTCCGGGTTTGCCATGGTCTTGATGAAACTCCCTGCGAAAGGTATCAGGACGATACCGGACAGGACTATTGATACTATGATCATCAGTATCAGGAAAACAGCCGTCCATCCCATGTTTAACCAGAAATTGGTATGCGATAGCTTCACTACTCTCGTGATGCTGTTCCCGATGTTCGTATCCTCAACCATCATCACCGGGAGGATAAACATGGATATCATGGCTATGTATGTTATAGAAAAGAAAACTCCTATTATAAGAACAAAAATACCCAGTATTACCGCTATAGAACCCACAAAAGCGAGAATGATCATTAATACAATATAGGGCAGGAAGTATTTAAGCGACTTAATGATACATATAAAAATATTACACTGAGGATAGATGGGTTTATGAAGAACGTAATAATGAAGTATGGTTGTAAAGAGGAGGCTTACAACCGTTATTATCAGCATCGGAACCAGCATTGCTTTAAACTTCTCCAGGATAAGTTCTATATCAGTGGTCGTCTGCAGATCCTTGAAATCAATGAACATTGTGGCATATTGCTGTACCAGCGACATTCCCAGGGAAATGAGGAATAGGGCTACAAATCTGGTCTTATAAAATTCCCAGAGGGCATTCATAGCACTGTCAATGTTATGTTTCCGGTATAGAGGATGTTCCTTTATCTGCTCCATTTTTTACTGATAATTCTTTATGGTTCAAAGATAATCTTTATTGTCAACCAATAAAACAAAAATTAGGTTAAAGGTTAGGCCAGGTATAGGTGTGTAATTAAGCTGGCACTAAGGTGCCGGGAGCATGATTATCATTCCGTCAGACTGTCAGCCCGTAAATTCGCCGACCCTTTTACTTACTCCAGTATTTCAAGTATCTGGTCTATATCAATATCCCTTAACGGGTTGTTGCTTCTGACAAATGCGTCGGCGAGGTTTGACTTTTTCTCCTGGAGCCTTATTATTTTCTCCTCTATGCTGCCAGTCGAAATGTACCGATATACGAAGACACTCTTGTCCTGGCCTATCCTGTGTGCCCTGTTGAGTGCCTGTATCTCTGCGGCAGGATTCCACCACGGGTCGAGAATAAACACATAATCTGCTGCCGTAAGGTTAAGGCCTACTCCACCGGCCTTAAGCGAGATAAGAAAGACCCTGTTTAGCGAATCATTCTGAAAACCGTTAACGATTTTTTCCCTGTTTACACTTGCACCGGTGAGGATGGAATATCTGATTCTTTTCCTCGCCAAGACATCGGAATATAATTCCAGGTGTTTTACAAAGGATGAAAATACCAGTATCTTATGACCTTCTGAAATCACACTCTCAATATCGTGCAGAACAGTCTCGAACTTTCCCGATCCGGCAGCAGAATCTTCGTATGCCATTACCGGATGGTTCGAGATCTGCCTCAGCTTCATCAGTCCCTGTAAGACCACAATGGCTGATTTCTCCAGGCCTGAAGATTCATGGTTTTTAAGTATGCTGTTCCGTATCGATGATTTTTCTTTTTCGTAGATCTCTCCCTGCTCATCTGTCATATCGCAATAAACAGTCTGCTCCGAGACAGGAGGGAGGTCCTGTGCAACCATTTCCTTGGTTCTTCTGAGTATAAAGGGTTTTATTATTTTCCTGAGCTGTAACTCTTTGTCATCGTCCTTCTTCTTTTCTATCGGTTTCGCATATTCTCTCCTGAAAAATGCAAGGCTGCCCAGCAGGCCCGGATTCACAAAATTAAGCTGCGTCCAGAGGTCTGTGAGAGAATTTTCCACCGGGGTTCCTGTAAGGACCAGGCGGTAATCTGATTTAAGACGTGTGACTGTTTTGAATATCTGTGATGCTGGATTCTTTATTACCTGGCTCTCGTCGAGTATTACGTAGTGGAACAGGAACTGTGAAAAAATGTCAATATCCTGTCGAACAGTATGATAACTTGAAAGGATTATGTCAAAATGATAGAAATATGAGACTGATTTACGTCGCTGGTTACCCTTATGAGAATATACTTTCATGCCGGGAGCAAATCTTCTGATCTCATTCTCCCAGTTATAAAGAAGTGATGCCGGTACTACAATAAGTGATGTGAGTTTCTGCACCGGGGCATCGAACAGGGTCTGGTTGCCGGGAATTTCCTTTCCGTCTGTCCCGTTATTATTTTCTTTGTTATGGATCAGGAGGGCAATAGTCTGCACAGTTTTCCCGAGACCCATATCATCAGCCAGGCATCCACCGAGGTTGGCTGACTGTAGCCAGTGTATCCAGCTGAGGCCATCAAGCTGGTACTTTCTCATTTTACAGGCAAGGCCCGAAGGTGTAGCAAGGGTAACAATATTTTCAGGAATCAGCATTTTTTCCAGCTGCCCGCAATCAATGCATTCCTTTTCATCAAATGTATCCGACAGCAATGAGAAATGCTGCTTGTGGATTAGGAGGGAGCTGTCCCTGTCCATCCCGAATTCAAAGATACTCTTATACTTGGTGAACCAGGCTTCCGGCAGTATGCAGACCGACCCATCGGGTAGCTCATATTCCCTTATGCCATTGAGAATATTCTTCCTGAACCTTACGAAAGGGATTTCGAATCTCCCGACTCTTACAGTCGCCTGAAGATCGAACCAGTCGTCGATCAACTGGTGACTAATTATAACTGATACACTATTAATATTATATCTTGTGTCGAGCCGCGTTGTATTGACTGTGAAACCGGCACCGGTCAGATCCTCAAGGTTGGAGCTGACAGTCTCCAGGGTCCTGTAAAGGTCATTTTTCCTGTCTCCCGACAATCCGTCCAAAAAGTAATTTACGTCATCGTCAGAAAAAAAACCGAATTCACCCAGCAGTCTTGCTTTATCTGCTTCCCAGTCATAATCCCTGTAGTATTTGCTGAAAACAAAATGCCCGTTATCATTTTCGAAATGTGTGAAAGACTGGGCATCATCATTCGGATATATAATACTCCCGGAGTAATTGAAACTCAATATGACAACAGGTGTTCCATCCATGCCGATCTCGAGATCCAGCATCGCTTCTTTTTCGGGTAGAAGTTCTTTTATCTCAAACCCGGTACCTTCAACCTTAAACCTGTTGATAGCATTAAGTACGAAACTGGAAAAGTACTTTATCTCTGCATTCTTGGGAATTAAAATATTCTCCCTGTTAAAGAAGGGCCTGAGTTTGGACCCGTCGATATCATTTATGAATATTACCTTGTTGTCGTCCCTTATCATGCACGGGTTATCGCACAGTATTTCACTTGTCCCTTTTTTCAGGCTTATAATAATACCGCCGAAATCAATCTTAAGGCTGTAAGTGCTCTGTGTGTCATTCCTGTTAAATACAAAAAGAGGGTGAGCGGATTCCCCGGTCAGATCGAGCATATCCTCTTCGTGAATTGTACTTATCTTTGACTTCTGGAGGTAAACCGGCAGCGCTTCATCCCTGGCAATACTGAAACATTTGTAAAGACGGGTCTCAATATAAGGACGGATATCACTTTCAATTTTTTCAGTATCGACCTTCTCAAGAAATTCCTTAACTGTCTTGTTTTTAGAGAAAAGCTTAAAGAGATTGCGATCGGTATATTCGTTTATGACAGAGACAACTTCCCTTTCTTCGGGCGCGAGTGTGCTTAAAGTATCAATATTCGGGAAAGGGGTCAATACCTCGAAAAGCCTGTAGTATGTCCTGTTAGTATCATTGACTACTATATACGGAACAAGTATTGTACCCCAAAGCCTGTGTTGGGTCAGTATCAGTGCAAAGAGCCTGTTTTTTTTCTGGGAAACCGTTTCCAAAAGTCTTGAAAAAGTATATTCATGCAAGATGCTAAATGCCACCGTGATTTCCAAATAGTAAATGATTAAAAATTACAGGTTCTGAAGGTTGATTCCTGGTCTGTTAAAAACTCCTAACTTTAAGCATTCTAGTCAGCCCATGCACTTGCTATGAGGAAAATAATCCATATTGACATGGATGCCTTCTTTGCTTCTGTTGAACAGCTTGACAACCCGGAGCTCAGGGGTAAGCCTGTCGCTGTTGGAGGGAGCAGCGAGAGGAGTGTCGTGGCTGCTGCAAGCTATGAAGCCAGGAAATTCGGGGTGAGATCTGCAATGCCATCCGTAACTGCAAAGAGGTTATGCCCGGAACTGATCTTTGTCCGTCATCATTTCGACAGATACCAGGAATTATCACAGCAGGTATTTGATATATTCAGAGAGTATTCTGATCTGGTTGAGCCATTATCTATTGATGAAGCATTCCTGGATGTTACTACAGACAGGAAGAATATTGGTTCAGCGACACTTATTGCAGGGGCTATAAAGGAAGAGATAAAGGAGAAGACCGGGCTGACTGCCTCTGCAGGTGTCTCTGTAAACAAATTCCTCGCCAAGATCGCCTCTGATATTAACAAGCCCGACGGATTATATGTTATCCTGCCTGAGGATGCGGAAAAATTCATTGAGACTCTTCCTGTCGAGCGATTTTACGGCATTGGAAGGGTTACCGCTGAAAAAATGCACAGGCTCGGTATTCATACGGGAAATGATCTCAGGATGGCGGATCGTCTTTCTCTTATACGTAATTTCGGAAAGAGCGGACTCTTCTTTTACGATATTGTCAGAGGGATAGACAACAGGCCCGTTGAAGTGTCGCAGGAAAGGAAATCAATAGGTACTGAATACACTTTTGAGAAAGACCTGGTCACTACATTTGAGATTGTGGCCGAGTTATATAAAATTGAAAAGGAGTTAATGAACAGAATTGAAGATGCCGGGACTACCGGAAGGACAGTGACCCTGAAGGTCAAGTTCGCCGATTTCAGGCAGATCACCAGGAGTAAAACCCTCCCTTACTATATAAGGAAATTCGATTCCCTGCATCAAGAAGTAACCAATATCCGTAAAAAACTTGATCTGAAAGGATCACGGATAAGATTACTGGGAGTAACAGTGTCTAATCTTGAAAATGATGATACCGACGATCCTCAGCTTCACCTCTTTGAGGAACTGTAAACAGGGAATTGCCGACCATTCGGTCTAAACAATCATTCCTGCCGCTACAGTCTCGTTTGTCGCTTCATCGATAAGAACCAGGCTGCCGGTTATGTTATTCTTCTTGTATGTGTCGTAATAGATAGACCGGGTGGTTCGGATGGTTATATGGGCAATGTCATTCATTTTTACTTCCGGATCTGACTTTTCAAGCTCCAGGGTGTTTATGTTTACTTTATAATCAACCGACTTGATAACACACCCGGTCTCGAGGCTGTGGTTCCTGACAATATACCTGCAGTTCTCTTGGAGAGACTTTTTGTTGAACCAGCAAGCCATTATCCCTATTTCCTGGCCTTCCCGGGGGAGATCATCTGGCTTTACTATAAGGTCACCTCGACTGATATCTATCTGGTCTTCAAGGGTGATGGTAACCGAGTCGCCGGTTAATGCCTCACTGAGGTTTCTTTCAAAGGTGTTTATTTCCCTTATTTTTGATTTCAGCAGGGAAGGCAGAACAATAATTTCATCACCGGGTTTGAATGAGCCCCCGGCAACCCTGCCGGCATAGCCCCTGTAATCGTGGAATTTATCCGATTGCGGCCTGATGATGGTTTGTACCGGGAATCTACCGTTAATGGTGTTCTTTTCCTTCTTAATATCTAAAGTCTCAATATAGGTCAGGAAAGTATCCCCGTTGTACCATGGCATATTGAGCGACTTCGTTACTACGTTATCACCGTACTTTGCACTTAAGGGGATGTAACAGGGATCTTCGATTTTCAGTTTTCCTGCGATGCCTTCAAGGTTCGATTTTATTGCCAGGAAGACTGATTCATTATAGTTAACCATGTCCATCTTGTTGATGCAAAACACTATGTGCCTGATATCAAGAAGTGTTGCTATATATGAATGTCTCAGTGTTTGCTCCAGGACACCTTTCCGGGCATCGACCAGGATCACCGCGAGGTCGGCAGTACTTGCACCGGTAACCATATTGCGGGTGTACTGAATATGCCCTGGTGTATCGGCGATTATGAATTTACGTTCCGGGGTTGCAAAATACCTGTAAGCAACATCGATCGTGATTCCCTGTTCACGTTCAGCTCTTAATCCGTCAGTCAGCAGCGAGAGGTCGATTTCCTCTTTTCCAAGCCTCTTGCTCGACTGTGCTATATGGTCCATCTGGTCTTCAAAGATTGACTTACTGTCATACAACAGTCTGCCGATAAGAGTACTTTTCCCATCATCCACACTTCCTGCCGTAGTAAACCTGAGCAGGCTCCTGCTATATCCGTTACCGTTGATACCCATCTATTATATAATCACAATTTTAATATTCTCCTTATTATACAGCTTGTAAAGTGTTTCGATCTTTAGTTGCGTTGTGAGGAGGTTTTTGTTATTTTATTATTTCGTTATTTCGTTATTCTTCACCATAGCCTCTACTGCCTCAAAAATATCCTTCCTTTTTCCTGTCTTCCATTGCAGCTTCTGATCTCTTGTCGTCGTATCTTCCTCCCCGTTCGGTGACCCTGGTTGCTGCTATTTCCGTAACGATCTCATCCAGCGACCTGGCTTCTGAAAGAGTAACACCGGTACAGGTTATATCACCGATAGTACGACAGCGTACATCAGCTTCAAAAACGTTTTCCGTAGGCTTCAGCTTCATAAAGGGTGCCCAGGCAAGGTATACACCGTTCCTCTTGAATATTTTTCGGCGATGGGTGTAATATAGTTCAGGTAATTTAATGTTCTCGCTCATTATATATTGCCATACATCGAGTTCGGTCCAGTTGCTTATCGGGAATACCCTGAAATGTTCTCCCTGGTTCTTCCTGCCGTTGAAGATATTCCACAGTTCGGGCCTCTGGTTTTTAGGGTCCCACTGTCCGGATTCATTACGGTGTGAAAAGAACCTCTCTTTAGCCCTTGCCTTTTCCTCATCTCTTCGGCCACCACCTATTGCCACGTCGATATTAAGCTCTTCGATTGCATCAAGAAGGGTTACTGACTGTGCTTTATTGCGGCTGGCATTTATTCCCTGCTCCTCAGTCACCCTTCCGTTGTCGATAGAGTCCTGCACAAGTTTGACTATCATTTCCACACCAAGCTCCCTGGCAAGGTCGTCCCTGAACTTCAGGGTTTCTTCAAAATTATGACCTGTATCAATATGCATAAGGCTGAAAGGTATCTTGGCGGGCCAGAAAGCCTTTTTCGCAAGATGCACGAGAACGATAGAGTCTTTTCCTCCCGAGAACAGGATCACTTTCCTTTCAAACTGAGCTGCCACTTCTCGCATGATGTAAATGGCTTCATTCTCAAGCTCCAGTAAATGCTGGTCGTTAATATTCATTTTACAAAATAGTCAGTAAATAATTTCTTTAATTAGCTCTGTGCTATGAGCCTTTTGCTATTTAACATGGCACCCGCATTCTTTGGGTCCGTCATTTTCCCACCACCATCTTCCGGCCCTGAAATCCTGGCCTTTTATTATAGGCCGTGTGCAAGGTTCGCATCCGATACTTACATAACCCTTGTCATATAATGAGTTATATGGTACCTCGTTATCCTTAATGTATTTCTCTACTTCTTCTAAGGTCCAGTCAAACAGGGGATGAATCTTTATTAAATTCTTTGTTTCGTCATATTCAATATTCTCCATACCGGTCCTGTTATTGGATTGTTCAGCCCTTATCCCGGTTATCCACACTTTTTTCCCATTGAGTGCCCTGTTAAGGGGAACCACTTTCCTGAGCCTGCAGCATTCAAGCCTGTTTTCCCTGGATTCATAAAAGCTGAACGGCCCTTTTTCTGTAACCATTTTCTCAACTGCCTCATGATCGGGAAAGTATACTTCAATATTTTTCCTGTACTTAATTATGGTATTGGAAAAAACCTTGTATGTCTCGGGGAACAGTCTTCCAGTATCAAGAGTGGCAACTGCGATCTTGATGTTGTCGTCAAAAATTGCATGAGTAATTACCTGATCTTCAATTCCGAAGCTTGTAGTAAAAATTACTTCACCAGGGAAAAGTGGTTCAATCGTTCTGAGACTGTCTGTTAATGGTAACCCTTTAAGCCGACTGCTTAATTCTTTCAACTCTGTAACGCTTCTCATCTGCTTTTAACCAACCTTTTAGTTTTATCCTGTGGATATGCGCCCACAACCTCTCATGGAAATAATAGAGAATTGTTTTGGTCACCACTTCAACACTACCGATTGACAGAGCAAGGGTAATTTTGCCTGTGATGAAATAGCTGATAATCATTGTATCCAGCGTCCCTACTATCCTCCATGAAATGGCTTTCAGTGCGCTTTTTACCGGTTTGTCAGAACGATCACTGACCCTGATGACTTCATTAGTTGATGATTTTTCCTCCGGCCTGGTTATCAGTACATCTAACATAGGTGTATGTTTTGGTTGTTTCAAAAGTACGCCCTGTAAAGGCACTTATCGTTAGCAATAATGCTTGAAATGTATCAGTATAAATGCATATCGGGGTATATGTAAATATCTCCATTTTTGCCTGGTTTATTGCGGTTCTCATCAATCGCGGGATTTTCCAGTATACTTGCAAATCTCTGTACAGTAATTTGAATAGTGATGTAAATGCTTAATTATTTGATAAATGAACCGAGATGCCTACATACATTTTTCGGTTATGTTTCTTTGTTAATAAGCATGCTGATCAATTATTAAGGCTTTTTACTGTTATTCCCGTAACAGCACGTGTGAAAACATTAACAGTAAAAATATACTTTTAAACGGGCTATATACCCGGTTATTCTATGATCCGGTTATTTGAGATTTTTGTACCTTTCAGCAAAAGCAATTATGGAGTTATATTTAACCACGAGGGAGGAGTGGCGTGAATGGCTGAGACTGAACCATTCAACAGAAGAAGAGGTGTGGCTCATCTATTATAAGAAAGGCTCAGGGCGTAAGCGAATCCCGTATGATGATGCCGTGGAAGAGGCACTTTGTTTTGGATGGATCGATGGCAAAATAAAAAGGATTAACGACGATTACTTCATTCAGCGGTTTACCCCGAGAAGAAAAGGCAGCAGGTGGTCGAAATACAATATTGAAAGAGTTGAGAAGATGCTTAAAGAGGGGCGGATGGAACCTGCCGGCCTTTTTGCCTTCAGGGAGGTAATGGAAAATCCAGCTCTTATATATGAGAACAGGTCCGATAGCGACCCGGAGATACCCGGGGATCTGATGTCCGGGCTCAGCCTGAATGAAGAAGCTCTTACCAATTTCAGTAATTTTTCACCATCATCGCGCAGGATGTATATTCAATGGCTCAACAGCGCCAGGAGAGATGAAACCAGGATTAGACGGATCGGGAAGATTGTAGATCTGGCTCAAAAGAATATCCGCCCGGGAATGAACGTGATCTAACCTCTCTTTAGACAGGTAATTAATTATCACACTTCACTTAGCTCTGGCATCATATTTCTGATTTCTGATTTCTGATTTCTCACTCTCACTTCCCTCCTCTCCATCTTCTTATTACGTTGCTGAAGGGGAAGGCGCCATTGCTCTTTCTTGGAGGAAAGACTCCCTCCCTGGTGGACCTCACATCCTCGATGGTGAAAAAGGCTTTGGGGTTGATACTGTTGATTATTTTAACGACTTGGCCCAGGTCGTTTCTCTGAACAACTGTATAGATAAGATGTACTTTTTCGCGAGCCCCGTGAGCTTCAACAATTGTTGCTCCAAATCCTCTTTCATTCAATTCATGAACGAGCTCTGTGCCTTTCTGGTGAGTTATTACCCTTATAAGCTGTATCCCAACAGCAAGTCTTTCCTCAATGATCATTCCAATGAGGTTTCCCATTGCAAATCCACCCGCATATGCTACATAGTTAAAATAATTATCGATGTTCTGCATGATCTTACTCACGGCTGTGATCCAGATTAGCACCTCGAAAAATCCCAGCACGGGGGCAATATTCCTTTTCCCTTTTGAAGTAAATATAATTCTCATTGTGCCCAGTGTTACGTCACAGATCCTGGCGATAAAAATAAGCAGAGGAAGGAACAGATAACTGAAGAGGTTGGAGTCAAAAAAGTTTGTGTCCATGATTCTTGATTTAAGTTGAACAAATATGCAACGAAAAGGGAAAAAGACAATACGAAAAATACAAAATACAGTATCTCTCCTTGAAAAGAAAAATTATTATAATAATGAGGTCTCAGTTGCCTCCTCCACGGCCTCTATTTGACGCTTACCGGTGTTCCAGTTCTGACGATAACATCCTTTACCCATTCGTACCTTGATCCGTTCCCGATATCCAGGAGTACGTCATATGATCCCGGAGGGCAGGGATATCGTTGGTTTACAGGGTCATAGCATAGGATTTCCCTTGTTTTGTCAGGTTTGGCGACTCCCTGCATCCTGTTGGCGGTACCCGAAGGATACATGTGCATTTTGCTGATATCTCTCCTTGTTCCTCCGTATGTGATGTCTCCTGCATTCAGGTTAGTGTTTATCTTGTAATTCATATTGGGTTTAAATGTCATATTATTCAGCCATATTTTCTGGTCTGAACCGCAAACATCAAGAGTTAACATGACATCGTAAGTTCCGGGCTTAATCTTTCCAGAAAGTGCATCTGTCTTCTGATCAGGAGATATTGCAGACTGGTGATTGCCTTTTGGATAAAATTCAGGTCTGCCGCATGAAGGGCTTGCCTGAGCATTTCCCTTATATTTATATACCTTGGAGTCGTACCCGGCAAAGCCGTTGTTATTTCCCTGGGCCTCAGAAATATATATCTGGTATGAATAGATCGTAATTGATACTGTGGTTTTCATGTTAGGCTTCACTACAATCCCATTCACATCAAATGAGATACTGCCCGGCATCTCTGCAAGTGCTGTGGTTACTTTAAGATCATAGGTTCCTGCCTTTGCATCCTTCATCCTGACATCTTTTCCTGCAGAAGTCAGCTTGAATGTAGATCCTTTGGAAAGATCTCCCATGGTCCTTACTGTAATAACAACAGATTGCGGGTCACCGTTAGGAGCGAAGGCATCCTGACGTTGCTGGACCCATACATGTCCCCAATCCTTATCCATTGTAATAACTGTTCCGTTATCAAAATTATAGCTGAAATTGGAGACTTTTTGAGCTTCAAGCGGCACAAAAAAAACCGCAAAGACGAGAATTGCGATGACATTCTTTTTCATGATCCTATCTTTTTTGTTGAACACTCTTCTATCAAAATTACGATATAAAATTGACATGGAGAGTATTTAAACAATGTTTATATCACTGTCATTAATTATGAAAAACAGACCAATTTGAATATATTTGTTAAGGCTTGTCTGTTCGTTGCTTATTGATAATTTAATTAATGAAAAATCCCTGCCTGTATATCGCCAGTGAGCATTCGGATAACGATAGACTTGTTATTGCAACACTTATTTCAACCAGAGGTTCAACACCTCAAAAACCCGGAAGCTCGGCCATTTTCGATTCAAAAGGACTGGTTTATGGAACTATCGGTGGAGGTGTCCTTGAAGGCAGGGTTACTGAAATTGCCATGAAAGCATCTGGTTCCGGAGAATCAGGGATTTATCATTTTGACCTGGATAAGGACATCGTTAATAGCGATGAGGCAATATGCGGAGGCACCGCAGATGTGGCAATAGATGCCCGGCCAGCAGATCACCTGGCGATTTTCAGAGATGCTGAGAGACTTCTGACAACTCGCACTCCATGCGTGATAGTAACAATTTTGAGTGAAGCTGGAGATGGTAGTTTAACCATTGAAAGGTATGTTTATTCATCCGGAAGTTCGGGGGAGATACCTTTAGGTTTAGCTCCCGGGATTATTGAAAATGCAGATAAGCTGCTGTCTGATAATATCCAGGATGCCTGTAAATTGATTATTACAGAGCCGGCTGAGGAAGGACATAAAAAGATGATCTTTCTCGAACCGCTGTTTCCTGTCTCAAGACTTGTAATAGCAGGAGCAGGGCATATCGGGAAAGCCCTGTGCCATCTCGGAAGCCGGCTTGACTTTGAAGTTACAGTCGTAGATAACAGGCCGGAATATGCAAATAGTGAGAACCTCCCGGAGGCCGACTCAATCGTTGTTGGAAATATAGGTGAGGTACTCGGGGAGATCGAGAAGGACAGCAACACATATATTGTAATAGTTACCAGGGGTCATAGTGATGATTCAGAAGCATTGAGAGCCTGTATAAACAGCAATGCAAAGTATATAGGTATGATAGGCAGCCGGACAAAAATAGAGAAAATGCACAGAAATTTCATTGAAAACAAATGGGCTGGTGAGGATGAGTGGTCTGCCGTTCATGCTCCTATCGGTCTTGATATTAAATCTCAATCTGTTGAAGAGATTGCGATAAGTATTGCAGGCCAGCTGGTACTTGAGAGAAATAAGGCAACATGAGGATTGAAGCAGTCATACTGGCAGCAGGAGAGTCAAAACGAATGAGATCATCAAAAATGCTTCTCCCCTTTATGGGAAGGACCATCATTGAGTGCGTTATCAGAAATACTCTTGCATCGGAAGTTGATTCAGCAACCGTTGTAACAGGTGGCTGGAAAGAGGATATTGGAAAAGTGATAGGCAGGTATGATATTAATATTGTCTTCAACGAGAATTACGGTGAAGGGATGCTCTCTTCGGTAAGGTGCGGTATTAGATCGTTGCCTGCTGGCTGCGATGCAGCACTGGTAATACCCGGAGATATGCCTTTGATCACAGGAGATGTTATTAATGAAGTTATAAATTCGTACATTACGTCCGCAAAACGTATAATAATACCGGTTTGCAAGGGCAGGAGGGGGCACCCTATACTCGTGGCATCAGACTTGTTTGGTGAAATAAACCGTCTTGATGAAAATGAGGGTTTGCGGCAACTGGCACAATGGTACCCGGGTGATATATACGAGACTGAAATAGCTAATGATGCGATACTTAAAGATATAGATACAATAACAGAATATCGTAAAGAGATTAACTCAAATTAAATGATCATGGAACAGACAATCCGGTTTGAACTGAATGGTAAGAGAACTGAGGTTCAGATTGATCCCTCCCAAACGTTGTTATGGGTGCTCAGGAATCACTTTGGTCTTACAGGCACCAAATTCGGCTGTGGAACAGGTTTCTGCGGTGCCTGCACAGTCCTTATTGACAATGAAGCTGTCAGGTCATGCCAGTTGCCTTTTGGAGACGTTGAAGGCAAGAAGGTGGTAACAATTGAAGGTTTGGAGATGAACGGAAAGCTACATGCAATGCAACAGGCATTTGTCGATCACGATGCTTTGCAGTGTGGTTTTTGTACCCCCGGAATGATATTGACGGCAGTGGCACTGCTTATTAAGAATCCACAGGCTACAAGACAGGATATTATCGATGGCATGGAGGATAACCTTTGTCGTTGCGGGGCACATGTGCGAATACTGGATGCAATTGAGACAGCTGCAAATAAAATGAAAGGAGGAAAATAATAATGAAAAATGAAGTATACGACTATAACAAGGATAACGAACAAAATGATAACGGCATATATAACCTTAAAAGAAGGGATTTCTTCAAGGTACTTGGCGGTGGTATGATTATTTTCTTCAGACCATGGGATGCTGCAGCTATTATGGCTGAACCGGCAGAGCAGGCCAGGTCGCTGACAAAGGACTATACCGCTTTCCTTCATATTGCCGGGGATGGAATGGTTACCTGTTATACCGGGAAGATAGAAATGGGCCAGGGCATTATTACATCACTGGCAATGCAAATGGCAGAAGAGCTGAATGTGGAGTATGAAAAAGTGAAGATGGTGATGGGGGATACAGACCTGTGTCCCTATGACCAGGGTACCTGGGGGTCACTGACAACACGACAATTCGGTCCCAACATGAGGGCAGCGGCGGCCGAGGCAAAAGGAGTCCTTGTGGAAATGGCATCAGAAGAGATGAAAGTTCCGACAGAGCAGCTTGACGTGAAGGACGGAGTCGTTTTTGATACCAGGAATCCCTCGAAAAAAATCTCTTATGGTCAACTGACACAGGGTAAGAAACTTGAGAAATACCTTGATGTCAAACCCCCAGTTGAAGACGTATCGGAATTTACGTATGTGAGTAAACCATACTACCGTGCAGATTCATACCTTAAAGTAACCGGTAAGGCAAAATATACAGGCGACCTTAAGTTGCCGGGCATGCTCTTTGCCAGGATACTGAGGCCTCCATCACATGGTGCCAGCCTTAAATCGGCAGATACCTCGGGGGCTGAAAAGATAGATGGAGTTAAGGTAGTAAGAGACGGTGACTTTATTGCCGTTGTGAGTGAGAATAAGGACAGGGTTGATGAGGCTGTTGTGAAGATTGATGCCCAGTATACCTTTGACGAGATGGAGGTTAACGATAAAACCATCTTTGACTGGATGCTCAAAGCCGATTCTGCATCAAGTGTTGACAGGTCGGCCACAGGCAATATTGATACAGGCCGGAAAATATCGGAAGTCGTTGTTGAATCGGAGTTTCATGATGTATATCTTGCTCATTCCCCTATGGAAACGCACACTGCACTGGCGACCTTCGAAGGTGAAAAACTTACGGTATGGGCATCAACACAATCTCCTTTCGGATTGCAGGACCTGCTTGTAAGGGAAATGGGCATGACCAGGGAAACAGTAAGGGTGATTACCCCATTCCTTGGGGGCGGCTTTGGTGGTAAGAGTGCCCATCAGCAGGGCGTTGAAGCTGCAAAACTGGCCAGGCTAACAGGCAAGCCAGTTATGGTAATGTGGACAAGGGAGGAAGAGTTCTTTTTCGACACTTATCACTCGGCGGCAGTTATCAAGGTGAATTCAGGTATGGATAAAAACGGGATGCTTAAAATGTGGGATTACCAAGTGTGGTTTGCCGGAACAAGGGGTGCAGAAGTTACATACGATGTCCCTCATTC
Source organism: uncultured Rikenellaceae bacterium (assembly GCA_964595725.1). Lineage (GTDB taxonomy): Bacteria > Bacteroidota > Bacteroidia > Bacteroidales > VadinHA17 > LD21. The sequence goes on from CAZQRQ010000006.1 coordinate 86,887, forward strand.
AAGGATAACCAGCTACAGCGAGAAAAGAGGATCACCTGTTCACCCTTTTGCTACCGGTCCGTGGCGTGCGCCTAATAACAACACGAATACGTTTGCAAGGGAGTGCCAGATCGATATAATGGCTTCAAAAGCGGGCATCGATCCCCTCGATTTCAGGCTTAAGAATCTTAAGGATGAAAGAATGATAGGCTGCCTTAAAGCAGCAGCAGACAAATTCGGATATGTTCCGGGTAAGACACCGACAGGAAGGGGGATAGGTATCGCCTGTGGTTTTGATGCAGGGACATGGGTAGCCCATATTGGCCAGGCAAGTGTCGACAGGGATACAGGTAAGGTAAAATTAGATAGAATTGTTGTGGCCCAGGATATGGGACTTTGCGTTAATCCTGAGGGTACACTTATCCAGATGGAGGGTTGTATTACGATGGGACTGGGCTATACTTTCGCCGAGGAAGCCCTTTTTGAAGGCGGAAATATAAAAACACTGGGATTCGATTCCTACGATATTCCAAAATTTTCATGGCTTCCAAGGGTGGAATGTATAATACTCGATCAGAAGGATAAGCCACCCCAGGGAGGCGGAGAACCTGCAATTATTGCAATGAGCGCTGTTGTAGCCAATGCAATACACGATGCCACAGGAGCAAGGATGTACAGGGTGCCAATGAATCCCGAAAGAGTGCTTGAGGCAATCAGAAAGGTCTGACGGGTAATATTAGTTAATTACAGCAAACTGGCTTCTGGCTTTATTCCTTTCCTTTATTATCGGTATCAGGTCTTCGCCAGCCAGCGTGAATTTTTCGTAATCGTCGGGCATAATGAAGTATACGTTCGTACCTGGCTTCAGACCCTGCTCAATAACTGTGAATTTATCATTGGCTTCGCCTGCTACCACAACCTGCTTAAGCCGGTTTCTTGTATAAACGTAGGTGATGTTTTCAGAATCCGTACGTATGCATTCGGTAGGAACATAAATTACATCATTTATCTCCTTTATTATAATTTCATTACCGGTTGTCATTGACGGACGAAGGTCCTGGTCGGTATGGTCAAGCGTAACATATGTCTCAAATACTTTTGAATCGGAATTCGGTAATACTTCACCTATATTGGCAACTTTCTGAACAGTCCCGGTATAGGATCTGAGTGGAAACGCGTCGACAGTGATATCTACTTTCAAACCGGGTACTACTTTACTGACTTCTATTTCATTTACATAGATTTTTGAAGTCAGGGTGGTCAGATCCGGTATTGTTGCAACCACACGATCGTAAGATGTGATCATTGAACCTACTTCCCTTTTTTGTCCTCTCCTGTCCTTCATGTAAATAACCATGCCGTCTGATGGAGCCCTTATTGTGAACATTCCAAGCAGTGTCTCAAGATTGTGGATGCGGTTCTGTACCCTCGAAAGTAACCATTGATAGTTTATGATATCAGTCAGGACCTGGTTCTGCATAAGTTTGAGATGCCTAGTTTTCTGTTCCAGGAGTCTCTGCGCCCTTTCATAATTGATCTCTGCCTGCCTTTTTATATCAGGTGATTCATATTGGGAATTCCTCAATTTCTCCTGTGCCTCTGAAACCGCATATTTCTGGTTTGTAATATCATCGCGTATCTGGTTAAGGGTTACAGCACTGTCTATAACCTTCAGGTTGAGGTTTGTCTCATAAGATGTAAGACTTGAATAATCATCTTTCAGTGTGTTGTCGTATTCTGTCCTGTCGAGCTGCGCGATATAATCTCCTTTTTTCACAATCGTTCCTTCAGGTATCATATCAGTTATTTTAATCGGCGTAGCCCTGATATCTCCGCCTCCACCTCGGCCGCCGGAAAAACCACCGCCACTGAAACCACCACCACCACCACGGCTTCCACCCTGAGAGCCGCTTGCACTTCTCATTATCTGTCTGTCTCCTGGATTGTACTGCTGCTGGTTTAGTTCTTCAATATTGGGTGCAAGTATTTCAACAGATGTTTCAGCTTCAAGCTCTCCTGTGGCTTTTACTGTTATTCTCAGGTCACCCTTTTCTACCTGTGTCATGAAAGCAAGTTCCGCTTTCTTTGCTGACAAACTATTAAAGAGGACAATAGCCAGAACCGCTACCAATACAATTCCTGCTATAATAAAAAGTATTTTTTTCATCTTGTTATTACAGTATTATACCGTTTTCTGCCACGAAATTAAGAAAAAGGAGCCTTGAATTAATTCTTTTAAGTTAATTAACGTTAATGATTGACCTCTTACAACATGATATCCAATTCACTTTTCTGGCTAATTGACACTAAATGAGGATTTTTATAATATATTTTATTCAATTCTTAAATAATGTTAATAAAAATATTATTATAATCTCGGAATAAATAACTTTGACCAAATGTCTTAATATTATTGAACCAATAAGTATTATTATGAAAAGTAAAATTATCCATTTACTGTCACTTGCAGTAATCATTGCATTTCTTATGCCTGCTCTTGCCAATGCCCAGGCTAAAGCAAATTTTGCCGGCTCATGGACTCTTAATGCTGAGAAAAGCACCCTTCCCCAGGGCGGTCCTGGTGGCGGCGGTGGTGGCAGAATGGGTGGTGGCAGCTTCACTGTCACACAGGATGCCAATACCCTGACACAGACTCGTGAAGGCCAGAATGGTCCGATTTCCACCAAGTATACACTTGATGGTAAAGAGGCCGTGAACTCAACCGGTCGCGGGGAAAGCAAATCAACAGCTACATGGTCCACCGACGGTAAGACGCTTACTATTGTAACCAAAAGAAGCTTCAACGACAACGAGATGACCACTACTGAAGTATGGAGCCTTGTTGATGCAAAAACACTTTCAATTTCTTCCACAAGGCCGGGAAGAGACGGCGGATCAACAACCATGAAAATGGTCTACGATAAAATGTAATTCTGTTTCGTAGCCGTACAATTTAAATCCTGCAGCCAGTCTGCAGGATTTTTTTTGCTTTACAATTCGGGGTGAATAAGAATACCGGGTTAACTTTATAAAAAATCAGATTTCT
>CAZQRQ010000007.1:0-84831 GCA_964595725.1 uncultured Rikenellaceae bacterium
AAAAGCTATTAAGGCTGTTGATAAGGGTCTTTCTATAGTGGGACCTGAAAAACTACCACATGATTTCTTCTCAATAGGGTTTGCTGAGGTCTTGATTCGTGCCGGACATAAAGAAAAAGGCATGGAGCTTCTTGATGATATAATAGGGTATTCAACAGATTACCTGAAGTATGTGACGGGATTAAACCCGTATGAGCGGTTTGGTCTTGAATATCAGTCCGGCATTAACATACAGGCGCTTATTGATGTTTACAGGCTTGCATTAAGACTGGGAATGAATGACTTAAGTGAAGCACTTGAACCACAGTTGAATACATTTTATTCTCTGATTTACTCGGGATCGAATTGAAGTTAAGGTTTTTCAGGCCTCTGTTTCCTGCCAGGTTATTGTATCCTGGCGCACTTTTCAGGGTGAACACATCTGAAAATGTAATCTATCTTACTTTCGATGATGGTCCTGCAATAAATTCTACTGCAAGGATCCTCAAAGTACTTACAAAATATAACATCAGGGCCCTTTTCTTCTGTACCGGCAGGTCGGCACAGGAAAATCCTGATTTGTTAGACCAGATCCGTTCATCCGGCCATATTATCGGGCACCATGGATACCTGCACCTGGACGGATTAAGATGTACTGTAAAAAAATATGTAAGAAATGCTGAAACATCGCTTCTGGTAACTTCTGCAACACTCTTCAGGCCACCGTACGGAAGAATGCGGCTTCTTCAATACAGGGAAATTAAAAGAAAATTCAAAATATTTCTCTGGGATCTGATGGTATATGATTTTGACCGTGAGTTCGGATCTGCCAGATCTTTGAAAGTACTGAAAGAAAGGATCAGACCAGGATCGGTCGTTGTCTTTCATGATAATTCCCGGAGTACCGTTCATGATTTTCTTGAGGAATTCATTTTATTTTGTTTTGAGAACAATTACCGGTTTGAACTTCCTCCTTTATCGGGCAAGAGATAATAAAGATTTTAATTAACCGTCAGAAATTGTATTTTTGAGATAAATAAAACTCAGAAATGAATATTCTTATATTGGGCTCCGGTGGAAGAGAGCATGCCCTGGCATGGAAACTGTCACAAAGCGACAGAATAACCCGGGTATTCATAGGGCCTGGAAATGCCGGAACTGCTGAATGCGGAACTAATATAAACATCGACCCGGAAAATTTTGACGAAGTAAAGGATGCAGTTATTGGCAACAAAATCAACATGGTACTCGTAGGACCGGAAGCTCCGTTAGTGGCCGGCATTCATGATTTTTTCCTGAATGACGTCTCACTGAAAGAGATACCTGTAATTGGCCCGACAGGAGATGCCGCAAAGCTTGAGGGAAGCAAGGATTTTGCAAAAGCATTTATGACGAAATATGGGATTCCCACTGCAGCTTACAGAACATTTGATAAAACTACCATAGGTGACGCAATTACTTTTCTGACTACTCTTGATCCTCCATATGTGTTAAAAGCTGATGGTCTTGCAGCCGGTAAAGGCGTTGTCATACTACACACAATTGAGGAAGCTTCAGTTGAGCTTGATGCAATGTTCAGTGGTAAGTTCGGAGAGGCCGGCAAGAAAGTTGTGATTGAAGAATATCTTAAAGGTATTGAAATGTCTGCTTTTGTGATTACAGACGGGAAGTCATACAAAGTACTGCCATCAGCAAAAGATTATAAAAGAATAGGAGAAGGTGATACGGGGCTGAATACAGGAGGAATGGGAGCAGTTTCTCCAGTATCTTTCGCTGATGAAGCTTTTATGTACAAAGTTGAAAAAAGAATAATCAAGCCTACAGTTGAAGGATTGATAAAGGAGGGTATAGACTACCAGGGATTTATATTTTTCGGACTAATAAATATCAAGGGGAATCCTTTTGTTATTGAATATAATGTCCGCTTAGGGGATCCGGAAAGTGAAGCAATAATTCCCAGGATCAAAACGGATATGTACGACCTGCTTGAAGGCGTAGCCAGGAGAGACCTGATAAAAAGAAAGGTGAAGTTTGATGAAAGATATTCCGCCACGTTAATGCTGGTAGCGGAGGGTTATCCTGGAAGCTACAAAAAAGGCGTTCCGATTTATGGACTTGATCTCACTTCAGAATGCGTTGTTTTCCATGCCGGGACAAAAATGGAAAATAACGTACCCGTTACCAATGGAGGCCGGGTGCTTTCAGTTACAGGCATGGGATCGTCATTATTTGAGGCTCTGGAGTTATCTTACAGAAATGCCGGCTTAATTTCCTGGGATGGAATTTATTACAGGACTGATATTGGATATGATCTGATGTAAAATGTTTTTAAAGATTTTCAGAGGTACGGGACCTGGAGTAGTATTTCTAATTTTTGTGGTGGCGTTAATGGTCTGGTTTATCCCGCTCACACAACCACAGTATAATGCTTCCTTTCATTATGATGTCCATCCAATGCCACTTTATAGCCTGCTTTCTGAAACGGTCGGGGCAAATTCATTTATTGCAGTCTCTGTTTCATTTGTACTGTTACTGATCATTTCAATACTTATCGTAAGTTTCAATACTGCCGTATTTTTCATAAACGAAAGAACATTCCTCCCCGGGTTGATTTATATTCTTTTTAGTGGTCTTTTCCCGCATTTTCAGACTCTCAATCCTGTTCTTCCGGCTGCTCTGTTTCTCATAATTGCATTAAGGAGAATCATAGCTTCATACAGAAGAGGTGGAGTATCGATCAACTTTTTTGATGCCGGGATTCTTATAAGTGTCGGGGCTCTGTTTTATGCTAATCTTATCTGGTTTGGCCTGATTGTTTTTATAGGAATTGCGATCTTGAGAACAGGTAATCCAAAAGAGATATTCTTTGCTATTCTCGGGTTATGTATTCCCGTCGCTATCACCCTGGGAATATTATACATTACGGGAAGGGATATTTCCCGGTTCTTTATCGACTTCAGATATAACCTTTTTGCAGAGACCGGTGATTATTACCTTTCCCGGATAGTCATTTCCGGATTATTCGTTGCAGGATTATCTCTTCTCATTTGTTTCTTTTATCTTATATCTTCGATGAACACTAAAAAGATAAGATCGAGAAAGACTTTTACTGAGCTCATATGGATATTAATAATTTCAGCTACCATTTTTTTTGTCCTTCCGTCCACTTCAGTAGAAATAATGTATATTGCTGCCATCCCTATAAGTTACTTATTTGCACATTATTTTGTGATGAATAAAAGGAAAGTGCTTCCGGAAATTATCTTTGCGGCCTTATTCCTTGTCGTAGCCGTATTTCAAATCTGGAGATTGTTCTGAAATTATTTTACTAGGGAGATTATCCCAACTCCTGTTCCTTGTTGAAAATCACGGAAGTCAAAAAGAATCTGATAGGTTCCGGTTCTGTTGCATGTAAATTCAACCGGTGAATAAGTCTTCCCTGATTTGGGATCGTAAGACATCAGGATTAGTCTGCCGGCATCATCCTTGATTTTCATAATAAGTTCACTACTTGAATTTTCGGCATTACATAGTGTGAATCTGTATTTCATATTCTTGCTCAGGGGAAAGACCTGTTTGTATCTGAGTTCAGGGAGCTCGGAGCTTTTCCCGAGCTGCACCCTGAAGTCTTTGAGGTATATCGCGTTTGGTCCGGTATTCATAGCACACTTTGTTACAAGGGGATCAGATGCCTGCCCTTGTATAAGGACCGAAGCTGTAAGAATAAAAGCAAGGATGAGAAAAAGCTTTTTCATTCCAAATTAGTTTTTATCAGTTCGTTTCTGATCTTTTCCGAAATAGCAATAATGCCATCAAGCTGATCATCGGTCATTTCGACCTTACTTTCATCAGTCTGAACAACGACAAGGGCACCATCCCTTTCCATCATAACAGGTTCACCAATGGTGTAGGTAATCCTGACATCCCTGTATTTTTGCCTCAGGTCAGACAAAAGCTGGCAAAGGTCTTTATATTCTTCTCCTGAATTACAATATGGAGCAAGCAGCATAATTAGATCATTCAGGATCACTTTCTGTTCACCGACCCTGTTTCTAAGGACAGTATCCGGGTATTGTCTTAAAACCTGTGTTGCAAGGTATTGTCCTTCTATCCATACGCCCGTAATCATCAGGGCTGAGAGTTGTCCTCGCCCGTTTTCACGCAGGAATCTGTCAATCTCATTATAAGAGCTTGTAGATATAAAAAGGAGGGAGTCAAGATTTGATCTGTTAAGCGAGAGCCTCTTAATGGCCTCAAAGTCAAAGTACTGGCCAACATTAATACCATCCGCAAGTTTCTTTATTGCAGCAAGCAGATCTACAGATGTCCCTGTTTTTTCGTACATATTAAGATACCCCAGATCAGCTCCCAGGATGCCAAGTTTCAGAGCTCTGTCAAAGCTTGTACTAAGTCTTGAAGCATCAATGTCGGAGGCCAGGTATCCGGTAGTGAATGGAGCATTCATCCTTTGCAGGATATCCGCAATTTCGACCGGCGATGAAATATTTCTGGAAATGTCGTCTATAGCTTCATCACTTAGTTTTTCTGCTTCAGAGAGCGGTATTGAATCAGCATCGGGGAAAACGAAATCCCCCGACCTGTTAGAGCGACTGTTACATGAAATTAAAAGTGATGCAGACAAAATCAGTAGTATGCTTAATCTTCCTATCATTCAGGATTGAATATTACGTTATTGCAAAAATAAAAAAATATAAACAACCGGATTACTGTTTCCTCATTTTCCGATTCGTAAATTTTCAAAAAAGAACATCATTCGTCCGAGCAGATTAAAATAGAGAGTTACATAAAGGATTATTGAACTGAAAAATACCAGGCCTATATTAAAGCTGAAAGTCTCAATTTTCAAACCGAAAAGGTATTTGGCAGGGGCAAAAAAATGAGTTCTGAATGAAAGAAATCCCCCTTTATCCGGATCAAGATAGACAGGGTCATAATTCTGGATGAATTTATTCTTGTATTCCAGTAATTTGTTTTTGTCCCTCTCGTAGAATTTGGTTACTATTTCTTCCAGTTTCAGGTTATTATAGGTGTTTTCCAGTTCCCTTATCTCTGTCCTGTTTGCGTAGTAAAAGTCATCCCATTCCATACTGAACCTGTTAGAAAGCTGAGAGAAGCTGTTACCTATGAACCTGAGATAGGAGATCAGTTTCCGGGAAACATCCGGGGTATAGCTGGCAGGGATTAAATCCTCGAACTGTTCAAATCTCTGAATAGTAGGATATTTGTCATACAACGCTCGCAGTTCATTTCTTATCAGTTCAAGCTTACCCTGTTCAGTAATTCCATTTTCGTTGAGCGAAATATCTTTATTTTCAGTTAAAAATCTTTGGCTGAATAATGCAGTATCGGTTTTTTCAACAGCAGTGATAAGCCCGGGTATCAGCTTAACAGTATAAAAGTTTAAAATACTAAGGTCTTTTTTCATCTCATAAATTGTCTTTCCGGTAATGCTGTCGGTAAAGAGATTGTAGCGGTTATCCTTGAACTGGGACACCATAAGTGCCTCGTAAGTCCATCTGGTCGGTATCAGCTCAGCTATAAGCGGTACCTTATCCACGCTACCAATTTTCCTGTTAAGCTTATCAAATGAAAACATTGCACCACTTAATACCATCATGGGTATAATTATGAGCGGAATAACTATATATATTGTAATGGCAGATGATAATCCGGCAGATATGTTAAGCCCAATCATATTCGCACATACTGCTGTGCAAAAGAGGGCAATAAAGTAATGTGAAAAGAGACCTTTTAATTCAAGGATCGGATTTGCTATTATCAGGAACAGAAATACCTGCAAAGCTGAAATAAATACAAGTATTGCAACTTTTGAAAGGAGATAGCTGTTCCTGCTAAGGTTGAGGAAATGTTCCCTCTTTAGAATTTTCCTGTCGCGAAAGATTTCCTCAGCGCTAATAGTAAGTCCTATAAATAGCGCCACAATAAGGCTCATGAAAATATATATCGGGATATTCTCATTTTCGAAAAAATAGTATTTATTTGATGTCGGGTCAGGTATATTTCGTATTATAAAGGAGAGGATGAACCCAAGGACCGGGGCCTCCAGTAGTGTGATCATAAGATATTGCCTATCGGCAATTTTTCTTTTAAGGTCTCTTAACAGATATATGAACAACTGGCGTCCCGGTGAAGGTCTTTCAAGATTTGTTGCCGGTGGTTCCGTGATCTCATCAAAAGGCTCTCCAGGATGTTTCAGCCGGAACTCTGATGCCCATTCTTCGGGTTTAACTTTACGTTTTTCGGTATATCTGCCAAACTCATCCACTACCTGGGTTTCTATAATATTAAAGATCGTTTCAGGATTAACATTGCCGCATGAGGGGCATTCGCCGATGGTGGAATTGATTTGTGAATCAGCTGTTTTGAAATAAATGACCGAATCGACTGGATTCCCGAAGAATGCCATATTACCTCCCTGATCAAGAATTATGACCTTGTCGAACATCTTGAATATTTCTGATGAGGGTTGATGAATAACCGTAATTATGAGCTTTCCTTTAAGAGTGAGTTCCATTAACAGGTCCATGAGGTTTTCTGAGTCACGCGATGAGAGCCCGGAAGTAGGTTCGTCGAGGAAAAGCACAGATGGCTCCCTGATAAGTTCAAGGGCTATATTGAGCCTTTTCCTCTGTCCCCCGCTTATTACCTTATTCAGGGGTGATCCTACCTTAAGATCTCTTTTCTCAAGAAGACCTAGGCTTGCAAGAGTCTGGTCGGTAAGCTGAATTATCTCTTTCCTGGATTTTGTGCCGAAGCACTGGCAGGCTGCAAAATAAAGGTTTTCAAATACGGTCAGGTCCTCAATAAGCAGATCATCCTGTGGCACATATCCAAAAACCCCGTCAATTTCACCGCCACTGTCCTGTATGTCGATTCCGTTGATTTTTACATTTCCTGAAGCCGGTTTTAGTATGCCGGCCATCAGGTTGAGAAGCGTGGTTTTTCCTGAGCCGCTTGATCCAAGGATGCCTATGAGATTACCTTCTCCGACCGAGAAGCTGACTTTATTAACTGCAGTTGTGCCCTCGCTGAACCTGTAGGTGAGGTCTTCAACAACGAAGGATAGCCTGCTGATATCTCTGTTAATCATCAGGTTCGACAGGATATCGCTGTAATAAATTGGATGTCCTGCTTGTGTTTTTACTGATCCGCCTTTGGCGAAGGTATAAATGCGTCCCTGATCAATAGGAAGTCCATTGAGGTAAAGTTGTTCATCGGAGAAATATTTAATAAAGAACAGGTCGACACTAGGGACCATCAGTATTGCAATGAGTGTATCCTGGTAACCCGACTGCATTTTATTGCAGAGATGGCATTTTTCAAAACTCGGGCTGAGAACGATGATAGAATGGTTTTTAAGAGTCTCAGACGTATCATTCTTTATGAACTGATCGATTGAACTGACCTCATCCTGTGAGATTTTAAATACTTCTGCAACAGTATTGATGATATTCATCCTCTGATTTGTGAACTGCCTGTCTGCGTTGACAAGTTCATATAATCTCATGAGAACGACTACTTTTTGTTCCTGGTTGAGCGTCCGGTTAATCTTTTTGCAGATACCCAGGATTTTAACCGAATCTTTTACTGATGGCGAGGATTTTTTTGAACTTTCTTGAGCCTGGGTCAAAGGTCCGGCATGTTCATCGAAGAGGGCAAGGTATTCGAGCACGCTGTCTTTACTCAGTTGTTTTTCGAGAAAACTGACCACAAATTCCCTTTCAATTTCCAGAATACCAGCATCCTGTTTGACAATTAAGGCAAACAATTCCATAAGGGCCCTTAGAATCTCTTCACTCATAGATCAGGCAATTTAGCATCAAGATGAACGCCAGTAATGTAAATATACTATTTCTTTTTGATGATTTTTGGAATAAATTTCCTGCTGACCCATCCGGGTACAATTATTGCACCGGCGATAAGTACCGGATAATAACCCACAAGTCTCCACAGAACAGCCATTGTCAGTCCCAGGCTGTGAACCACATCGGGGTTTGCGGGAATAAGGTCGGAGATATAATTACCCAGTATCACCTCCGCAAAACCGCTCCCGCCAGGTGTAGGACTTATTATCATCATGATCCAGAGTACCAGCTGCCGCGCAAAAAGCAGAACATGCTCCCTGAATATGAAGAAAGCCATAAGAATCCCATTTATTATCAGATACCTGGAGGTCCATGTAAAAAAAGTAGAAAATGCTGCCTTTATCCAAAATCCGGCAGGTTTCTTTTTAAGTTCCCGGGAACTTTCAACAATATCAATACCTGCTTTCTCTGCTGCCCCGTACCATCTTCTCAGAATGGGAAGCTTAAAAATTGCGATAAGCAGTCTCTTTATGCCCCGGGGGTTAAAAAAAAGCCCGTAACCTACGAGAATTACCCATAATAATATAATGGAAAAACCAAGGAGGGCGACCACGATAAGATTATTCAGTATAAAGGTTTCTGCGTTGTTGCCGGTGTTTATCAGCAGTCTGTCAGGACCGATGAGTAAAAGCATTACAGGGAAAAGGACCACGAAATAAAGTTCATCGAGGAAGGAGGTAAGCAGGACTATAGCGGTGCTTCTACCGACTGTTAATCCTTCCCTGTTAAGAAAAACTACAGCCACTGCAGTGCCACCTACGGTTGACGGTGAAATTGCAGAAGTAAACTCCCACAGTATTATTATCCTGAAAGATTGTCTCCATGTGAGCTCATTGTCGCTCAACACCCTGATCCTCCACATATAGAAGAATGTTTCTGAGATGAGAAACATAAAAGCCACAAACAACCAGAAAACCGATGCCCATTTGAATTCAATATGTGTAAGAACATCAGTTTTTATTTCCCTCAATAATATCCACGCCACAACAGAAAGTCCGAGCAGAACAGGTATTACTATCCTGCCCGGCCTTAACTTTCTTCTTATTTCGTCATGGCTGATTTCAGTCATAGGCTCTTATTTTTCAGCCTTTTGCTCCTCTGTTTTCTTATCAAGGTATTTTTTCCCGCTCTTTATCCAGTCAGGTGGCCCGTCATCTTTCAGGTGATAATTAAAGAATTCATTTACTCTTTTTGTATAATCAAGCTGATTTTCTTTTTTTGAGAGATGATGATTTTCCCCGTCATACACCAGCATTATATAAGGCTTTTCCATGCGCCTCATGGTGGTGTACATTTCGATTCCCTGGTGCCAGTCGACAGCACCATCACTATTCCCGAAAGTAACCAGTAGGGGAGTTTTGATATTCTGGGCCTGAAACATTGGTGAATTGTCCATGTAATCCTGCATAATAACCCACCAGGGTTCCCTGAGCCGAGCCTGCGAGATCTCAAATATATTCTGGTTTGGAGTGCCCGAATTCCAGTATATTTCATTGTACATACTTATCATATCAATCAGAGGCGCACCTGCAACTGCAGCCGCAAAAATGTCCGTCTGCGTTATTATGAAGCTTGTCTGGTATGCACCCCAGCTGTGTCCCATGATCCCAACTCTTTTTTCATCTATCATACCGGTTTTAAATACCTCTTCAACAGCAGGGATCACACATTCAACTGCAGATTCCCCTGGATGATTGGTTTTATATACAATATCAGGCTGAAATACAAAATAGCCCTGATTGGTATAATTCGAAGTATTGTATGGGCTTCTAGGTGAGGGGATTACATATCTGTTAAGGAGATCTGACCTTATTTCATAGATATATACTATCATGGGGTATTTCTTCCCGGGCTCATAATCCGCCGGATAGAACAGGGCTCCCTGCAACGGTTTGCCATCTTGGTTCTTAAAGTTAACGAGTTCACTTTTACCCCAGGCAAATTTTGCCTGCTGGGGATTTATATCTGATATCTTTGTTCCCCTCGCGAACGAAGCATCAGTCCTGTATAGGTTTGGTGATGATGAATATGTTTCAGATGTATAGAGGAAAAAATCTGATTTTTCAGCTTTCTTAAGTCCGGAAATTGCCTTATTGTCATAAAGTAGTTTCTCGAACCTGTTCTTAGCTGTAAGCCTGTAATAGCCCATCTTTTTATCCAGGTCACCAAAAGCGCTGAAATATAAGTTATCGGCGGGATCAAGATATGGGTATTCGGTTGAAAGTCTTACTATTCTGAATATGGTATTTGATTCTCTGCCATTTGTAAGGCGGACAGGTTCTGAACCATCCATAGGGACTTTCCAGACATCAAATTCATCATATAAAAGTACAGCCTTATCTTCTTTAAGCCAGACGCCATTACCGAAAGGAGGCTTTATATCACTCGGCCTATCGTCACGGGTGTTCCAGAATACCGAAGGAATATCCTCAGTAAGGTTAGTATGTTTCTCTTTATAAATATCATAAACCCACCATGAATTGTCATTAAAATAGAGGACATATTTACCCTCGGGAGATGATCCGTATACATGAATCGCCTTGGTCAGGAATAATTTCTTCTCGCCGGTCAGTGAATTTACGGTATAATAATCAGCAAAACTCTCCCTGAATGCAGGCTGATAAGGTTTTTCGTCGGTCGCCAGGGCAAAATGTCCGTCACCAGTAGGTGTGGCTTCGCGCATGTCGTCATCCGTGATTTTTATTATTTTGTCCTGGTCAGGCGTCCAGGCATACAGGTAGGTGAAATTTTTGTCTCGTTCATAGGTGTTTTTCTGCCTGGGCTGAACAGGATCGTCTTTCCAGTGCCAGATATCGACACCGGGGAGTTTCTCCTCATCTTCATCCTTTTTGCCTTTCTTCTCCTTAACGGTCCAGTCAAAGACACCAAAGTATAGAGTTTTCTGGTCTTTAGCGATGACAGGTTTGAAGTTCTCACTAATTCTCATCTTTTCGGGGAATCCTTTCTCAGATGAGGGATTATATCTCGTGATCTCCGGTTTGGCAAGTGCGTTTCTGACGGCAAAAAGAATATGGTTTTCTTCAACAAATCCGGTATCTGAGAATGCTTTCAGGAAAACGAAAGAACCACCTTCTCTTTCCCATACAAGATTTCTGTATGTGGCTGTGTCGTTATCGATAAATGATATGGAATAATCCGCAAGGTTCATCATCTCAACACCATTTCCTTTTTTGTCTTCAGCATTAACAATATAAACCAGCCTGTTTCCCGGTTTATTTACGGAGTATTCACTTATGTTCCCGATATTCTTAATTGTCCCGGTCTTAAGATTATAAATAAAGAGATTTCTTGTTTTGCTTTTTTCGTCAGGATAACCACTCATAATAATGTGGGATGCGTCCCTGGTGAACGCAAACGAAGATATGTTATCGAATATCCTCTCTTTTCCGGTCGACAACTCAAGAAGCCTGGTCTTATACCTGACAGGCTTCTTGAGTTCATTCATCTTTTCGACCTCGTCATCGCTGAACCCTACTCTGAACGCAGCCCACTTTGAGTTATTCGAGAAAGAAAGGCTGGAGCATAAAGCATATTTATAGATTTTTGATGTTGACGGGTTTTTAATGTAAAGGGTATCATCCCCGTCAACAAGTGAAATATTCCAGGCTATCCAGGCGCCGTCATCAGATATTGAATTTGCACCGAGTGACTGCCATTTGGCATAATCAGCCGGTTTAGCAGTCGGCCTGGTATCCTGTCCGGTAAGTGAGACCAGGGTAACCGAATTTAACAGGATGATCAGCAAAATTGAGATAAAGATTCTTTTCATTTCTGGGATTTTTCAGGGTAAGTAATTTTAGCCAAATGTAATAAGATTCACTTATAATTAGAATCACACATAGTTATTAATAATTGTCGTAATAATGCACTTACAAGCTCTGTTTGATATTTTACAGGTACAGTAAATAGTGTTAAAGTGAAAAACCAAGGAACGTGACCGGTTAATCAACCAGCAGTGAAAAGATCAGCAAAGCCAATCCAGTGATTGTGTGAATAAGAAATAAGTTTAGCAAGTTACCACCAGGGGATGGCAATACAATCTGGTATTTGCAGCTTATAGTATTGTCTTTTCCAGGAAGTCCATGTAGTTCATACCAGTACCTTTTAAGCAAACAACCTTATTGTTTTATGGCACTCCACTTGACTGTTCCATTCCCGGTTGCAACTGTACCCTCCATCCTGTTGCCTTTTACAACACCTTTGTATGGTTCATTCCCGGCTTTGAAGGTAATTTCCGCTCCTTTAAGTCTTCCTTCGGAAATGTCCAGCTTTCTGCTACCTGAATTAAGCTCACCCGAAATCATCTGGAATTCCTGGTCCAGTGTAATACTACCCCCGTTGGAAAGAGCCCATTTGCCTTCCACCTTTGCCGGTACTATCCAGAGATAGCAGGTATTCCAGCTAGTCGCCATATCATCGATCTCAGCCCTGGCATCACTCTGCCAGTCCTGCATTGTAAAAGTATTGGAAACGACCCTAGTTCCCGGTTTCATATCGAGAATCTTGGGGCGCAGTCTCATATTGATATCTGGCAGCAGAAACATAGTGATTACGGTTGCCTTAGAAAAGTCGTACTCAAACAGGTCTGTCTCCAGGAACTGTGCCATTTTCGATACTCCTGCCTCTTCAGCATTTTTCCTGGAGAGATCCACCATATTGGGATTATATTCTATGCCAATTGCATGGACACCACGCTTTGCAGCTGTTATTACCGTCCTCCCGTCTCCGGATCCCAGGTCAATAAGAAAATCCTTTGGTGTGACCTGTGCGAGATCAAGCATTTTTTCCACGAGTGCCTGTGGAGTTGGCACCCAGACAACATCTTTACCTTCCTGACCCACTTCGGGCTGGAAACCGGGATTTTGCACTCTTTCCTGGGAAGAGAGAGTGACAGAACTCATGGCTAGGATTAAAACTACCATGAAGCGGAACGTATGCTTATTTGTTTCCATGTTAAGATTATTATGTAGTTTAGATTATATGTTTTCTCAGAAAACCGATGATTGTAAAAACACTAACCAGTACAAGTGCTATAATAGCGGTGAAGACAATTGATCTGTAATCGTCCTGTCTTTTAATCCAGATACCGATAAATGCCCATATCACTGCAATACCAATGAATGGATTTTTGAGCCTTATAATAGTCAAAACGACTATCAGTGCACTCATAAGTATCATTATTATCGTCCAGGTCTCCTGTCGTATACCCAATCCGCCCCATCCATAATTAACGAGTAAGGCAGTTACATTTGCAACCGTTGCAACACATATCCATCCCAGATAAATGCCAAAGGCTGCTTTAATCAGCCCGGGTGCGACATGCCTCACATTCAGATTAATCAGAATAAGGGTAACCAGTAAGGCAAGCATTACAATAAGTGATAATGGCATTAGCCTGTAATGCCAGGTAATTATCCAGAGGGCATTAAGAATGCATGTTATTGAAAAATATAATCCTATACTATCGATTATTTCCTGCTCCTTTATTGTAAACTGAATGATGCAGAATATCCCGAGCAGCAGATAGATAAGTCCCCAGATCGAAAAGGTAATTCCGGCAGGCACAAAAAGGTTTGGGTATGAATCGGACAGGTCTCCTGTTGTAACATTGTTTAAAGGAAGAGCATTGGCCAGGTAGTTCATCAGTATCATTACCGCAAAGAGGATAATATTTAAAATCTTGATCATTGCCTTTGCTCTTGAGGTTTGATTATCAAATATAGTAATTTATTATACTTATAGACGTACTTAACAATATCCATGCAATTTTGTTTTACCAATGAAATTAAAACAGACAGAAATGAAAAGGTTCCTATTATCAGTCGTTATACTGATATTAATATCTACAGGTATTTCGCATGCTCAAAACCTGATCACTGCCTCTCCGACGGATACACTTGTTGTATTATGGTCGAGCGGTGATCCTGAGGTTGCAGAGAAAGCATGCCTGATGTACACTCATGCCGCCAAGAGATTTAACTGGTTCAATGAGGTTATACTGATTGCCTGGGGGCCATCAGAGAAACTTATGGCAGAAAATGAATCCGTGAAGGCAAAAATTGCAGAAATGCAGAAAGACGGCATAAAAATCCAGGCGTGTATTGCCTGTTCTAATCTGTATGGTGTGACCGGAGAGTTGAAAGCATGTTCGGTTGATGTCAAGGGAATGGGAGGAGTGCTGACAGAATATCTTAAAAAAAGATATAGCATAGTATCATTCTAGAGAGAGTCAGGGTCAATTGCCTATTTTGTACAAATAATTATCGGTCCTGAGGATTACAGCATTCCTGAGGAATGCAGGTGTTGCCCAGATACCTGATTCCATCTTGTTCTCTGCAATAACTTCATACTTCCTGCCTGCTTTGATGGTAATGACATCTCCCCGTACTGAAAAAAGCCATATGTTCCCGTTAAGATATATTGGTGAAGCATTATAGTTTGCTGTCAGTCTCGTGGTCCAAATTTCGTTGCCTGTTCCTGCATCGACACACATCAGGATATTTCGGGTGGTTATTGTATATATCAGGCCGTCTTTGATTATCGGGGTGAGCATCTGATTATTCGTAAGAGGATCAGTTTTCTTCCAGATTATGTTGGTTTTTGTTATATCTCCTTTACCGTCAGGATTGACGGCAACGAATTCCGAATATTTACTCCCTCTGCTATCGACTATATAACCATTATACCAGTAGAGGATACCATTCTCAGTGACGGGCATGGAAATAGTAGATTCAGCACCACCGATCACTCTCCATATCTCTCTGCCTGTCGATGGATCGAGTGCCTGGCATACTGCCGATCCATTGGAAATAAGCATATCCTGGCCCCTGACATTAATTAGCAGCGGAGTAACATATGCTTTTCTCCCGATTGATGTCAGAGGTCCATAAGGTTCAGTTGGTCTGTCAGTCTTCCATACCTGCTTACCTGTTGCCTTATCAAGACCAACAATAAATCTCATATCAGTGCCCTCGAAATGCAGGATAAGAAGATTCCTGTAAATTACCGGCGATGATGCCGGCCCCTGTACATATCTTACAGAATAATCGTTGTTTTTCCATATAATTGATCCGTTTGATATATTTATGCAGGCAGTCCCGCTGCTACCATAATGAACGTAGACAAATCCTTTTTCTATTGATGGAGTTGGTGTTGCATAACTGTTGAAATTATGTTTTCCTTCAACTTTTTCAGGGCTAAATACCTTTATATCATATATAATTTTCCCTGTTTCATAATCGATACAGACAGCGTAAAGATTCCTGCCGTCAGCACTTGCAGTGGTAAGCCACACCTGGTTACCGTAAATAACAGGAGAAGAAAGGCCACGGTTATGAATAACTGTCTTCCATTTTACAGATGAATCATCCCATTTAAGAGGAACATCCCCTGATTCTGCAATTCCATTCAGATTACTGCCCCTGAAATGTGTCCAGTCACCTGACTGCGCGGAAATACTTCCAGAAGCCATAAACGATACGACCAGAATATTTAACCAGATAAACAATGTCTTACTTTTCATTATTATAAAGATTAAGCCCTAAATCTATGAAAATTAGCTGTCGGGATAATGATATATGATACTTCAGATATATTTTTATGATTAATTGACACTATTGTTTAAAAATGGTTAAGCAAAAAGGTTAATGATACTTAAAAAAATGGATGATTATTTCTGCTTTAAAAAAAAATTATAATCTTGCGTTTCTTAACCTAAAAAGGGTAATCTATCATGCAAAAAATGAAATTTGATATTTCCAGATTAAAGGGTAAACTGGGCAGGATGAGGGACTGGCTGGACGGACATAATATGCCTCCCAGGCTTCTTTTTTTTGTAATGGGTATTGCATCAACTATATGGTTCCTTGTCAGGGTCATACCTAAACCATCAAGGGCGACATACCCCTGTATGCGGGTGGCGGCACCATTTATGTCGGGATTTGTTGCTTATCTTCTTGCAGTTGCCGGACTTACGGCTGTCTCGAGGAGGATGAAGAGGAAGATTATTAACGTAAGGCTTGGAGCTGCTGTCCTGCTGCTTACAGGAGTTGTTGCTGCGATGGCAATAATGCCTGAGAGCATAACTACCAGGCTGTTTCAGGATGCGGATGTATATACCGGACCTGACGATGGTCCCAACCAGCCTATCGGAGAAGCCAGGGGGATTTATCCGGGTCGTGTGGTCTGGGTATGGAACCCTGATGCCACGAACGAGAAGTTTGAGCATAATGACCTCGATACGTATAACTGGTTCGTAAACGCCGAGAATAATAATCCCGAAGTTATAGCTAAAATGTTCCGCGACGGTGTTCTTAAACTGACAGGTGAAAAGGATACCAAAAAAGCATGGGATACTATGTTCAGGTTTTTTAATGAGAAGAAGAAAGGCGAAAATATAGGATATACAAAAGGAGAAAAGATATTCATCAAGATAAACCAGGGTCAGTCAAGATGGCTTCTTTCACAGGAAGACAAGGATAATGGTTTTGCAATTCCTCATACTCTTCAGAGTAGCCAGGAGAGAAGCAGACGCAGTTACATACCTACGGAAACGGGTCCTTATGCTGTCCTTGAATTGTTGAGAGAGCTGGTTGATGCCGGGGTTAGTCAGGAGGACATATCGATTGGAGATCCGATGTGTCCGATATGGGCTCATAACTATGATGTATGGGTAAAGGAATTCCCGAAAGTGAAATACCTTGACAGGAATACAACTGACTATGGACGGACTCTTACCTCTTATTCAGAAGAATCATTGGTTTTCTATTCAGATAAGACCATCACAGATAAGCTCTACGATGTAATTGAAAATGCTGATTACATGATCACAAGTGCTGTGCTTAAATGTCATGGTGCAGCAGGCGTTTCCATGACTGCAAAAAGTAATTTTGGTAATATCGGAAGACCTACAGCCGGTCATCTCCACTATTCACATATAGCTAACAGAAGAGAAGGTATGCCTACCAATACCGGTTACCATAAATACAGGGTCTTTGTTGATCTTATGGGAAGCAAATATCTCGGACAGAATACCCTTTTCTGGTTTGTTGAGGGACTGTTTGGAGGAGGGTCAAGTGAAATACAGGGACCTGTAAAATACTTTTTGCCTCCATTTAATAACGACTGGAGTAATTCCATGTTCATGTCACTCGACCCTGTTGCTATAGAATCAGTATGTTATGATTTTCTAAGGTCTGAGTGGAATGGAACCTATGAACATGATCCGGTGAACAATGGATGGGAAAAAATGGCTAATACGAATGGTGTCGATGATTATATGCATCAGGCTGCAGATCCTACCAACTGGCCGGAAGGCATCGTCTATGATCCTGATAACAGTGGTAAGCCTGTTCCGGTTCTGGGAGTTCATGAACACTGGAATAACCCTGTTGACAAGCAGTATTCACGTAACCTGGGAACAGGAAATGGCATAGAACTTGCATCTATACCTGAAGATCTTGTAAAAAATGTTAAAAGGAGGTGAAAACTGCTAAATATAAGCAATGAGCAAACAAACACTAACCATTGATATTCTGAAATTTTTAAGAGCAACCCGGTTGAGTATTTTGTCGGCATTATTAATGCTGTCAGGTATTTTTATTCAGGGTATCAGCGCCCAGCCTGCCGGAAATGTAAATCCTATAGGAGAAGAAATTAATGCAAAGAAATTCTACTCATCAGCTGTTGATGAGGATAATACGGTCTGGTTTCTTTCTGATGCCGGAATAGTCAGTTTTGACGGAACAAAATGGTCCTTGCATAATAAGAACCGTAAAGTCAGCTCAACTGACCTTAAAGACGTGGTCTACGATTTCTCCTCATACGGGCCTGAGCTATGGCTGGCTACTCCCCAAGGTGCTACTGTTGTTTCCGTTCCGGTTGATGCAAGATCAGGTGCCACAACGTATTACAGCGAAAATTCTGAGATTATTAGTGAGAATGTTCTGGCTGTGGCAGTCGGGAAGAAAGAGCTAAGATGGTTCGGCACGGACAGGGGGATTTCCGCATTTAAAGGCAGGAAGTGGCTGACCAACAATTACGCCAGGAAATACCCGGAAGGTATGTTCAAGGATTTCCCGATAACCGCTATGGCAACAAGCGTTGACGGGGATTCAGTATATGTTGCAACCATGGGCGGCGGGGTATTCAGGCTATACAGGAACGACGTGGACGCTGTATCAGGTGCATCCGATTATGCAGGCTGGGGTCCTATTCTCATTCCTTCCGATAATGTCTTCTGTGTTCATATCTCATCCGATGGAACACAGTGGTTCGGTACAGATATGGGAGTCGGGAAACACGCTGGATTCAATACACTTGAAGGCTGGGAAGTATTTACAACTGTTGAGGGCCTGGCAGATGATGTTGTCAAGGCTATCAATTCAGATACAAAAGGGAATATGTATTTTGGAACTAAGAACGGTTTTTCGGTATTTGACGGTAAAACCTGGACTACATACAGAACTGACTCGGGACTTGTGAGTAATAATATTTTAACAATTACGGTCGACAGGGCAGGGGCTGTCTGGCTTGGTACCGACAGCGGAGTCTCATGTTATAAGAAGGGTGAATTCACCAGTTATCAGTGAAATACCGGGAATAAAATCCCAAAATCAATTGTAGTGCTGTTATGTCCGCAATTAGGGAATTGAAAGTCGAGATTTGAAACGTGCCTTATACCCGGTCTTATCTCAAATACCAGGCGATCCATCTTATACTGAAAACCAAAACCAAAAATATCAGAGAAAGCAAATCCCTTTGCAAGTCTTTCTGTTTCTTTATTTGTTATCATAGGTCCTGAACTCCCCAGGATGAAAAAGTTCATCCTTTCACAGAGGCTTATCCGGACCTGCAGACCAAGGTTCAGAACATATTCCGTTATTGGTTTTTTTGTGGTATATAATTGCCTCAGTTCAAGATAATCCGGTCCATATTCCGGTTGCACAAAATACTCGTTAAGAAGCTGGTGTTTTGCTGTGAATATCGAAGGTTACGCTACCAGGGCCAGTGTAACTTTCCCTTTTCTGATAGTGTAGTTTATAAGAAGCTTGACGTTCCTCGTATTATACGAGTAGTCTTTATTTCAGAAGGGAAAGATCTGTTGACTTCCTGTGCCACAGCTTAAACCGATCATAGTCCGTCTCTCCTTCTCCTGGCATTCGGTAGCTTGAAGAAATACTACGCACAGGAGCAGGGATGATAATATCCTGAGAATAAGTCGGCTTCTTTTTTGTAGCTTTTTCTTATTGTGCAGGATCATTTACATGAAAAGAATTATACTCAAATATAATTAAGTAAATTAAACCAGCACCATGTTTGGCCGTGTTAGTGTGAGTACGAGACTTGTGGAGATAAGGGGAATCGAACCCCTGACCTTGTGACTGCCAGTCACACGCTCTAGCCAACTGAGCTATATCCCCGTTCGACTTTGCTGCCCGGCAAATTTATAAAAAAAATTAATCCATATTGAAATATTACTGTCAGGACACATTTTTGTAGATTTGTGACTGACTTTTACTCAAACGACAGTGTCATTATTAAATAAACAGATTTGTTGTATGTCGCAACAATTAAAACTTGTTGAAGTGATTTTGAATTCTGGCATTATAATTGAAACTATTTAAGGATTAAACCGTTTTACAGGCTGAAAAGTATTTTTACCAGCAAAAAGAGTCACAGGGGAATTATGAAGATTTTAAAGGAGAGGGAGAATTTTAACGAGATCATCTTTGAGAACAGGAACAAGGAGTATGGTGCTTATTTTCTGAGAAAGAAGTATAACGGTTATGTTACGAGGGGCTTGTTGATCGCAGTGGTTATTGGTTCTTTAATAGTCGGGATTCCTTTCCTTGTTGTTAAAAACAAGTCTGAAGAAATGAGGGTCGGTTCCAGGGGAAGAGTCGTCCAGCTCAGGATGGATAAACTCGAACCACCCGAAGAGCAGATAATTATACCTCCTGCTGCACCACCCCCTCCGCCTGCAGCACAGGAAGTAGTAAAATATGTGGCGCCTGTCGTGGTAGATACTGTCTTACCTGCAGAAAAACTGGTTCCGATTGTAGATGAAGTACTGGCATCACCGGAAACTGAAACCGAGGAAATAGCGGTATTTTCAGATTCAGGGCAGGATGAGCTATTCGGGGATAACATCGGTGAAGGAGGCGATGAGCCTTTTGTGCTTGTTGAGGTGCCTCCATCTTTCAGAGGTGGTGATCTGGATAATTTCCGGGCATGGATACAAAAACGGGTGATTTACCCCCAGGCTGCCCAGGAAAACGGCGTACAGGGAAAAGTATTTCTGACCTTTATTGTGGAACGCGATGGCTCAGTCTCGAATGTTAATGTACTCAAGAGTGTTGATAAATTGCTGGATGACGAGGCGAAGAGGGCAATAGAATCTTCTCCAAAATGGAGCCCCGGTCTTCAGCGTGGGCGACCGGTACGGGTTCGATTCTCCATTTATCTTAATTTTGCTCTTTGACCGGATTATTTTACTTTAGATTGAACCTGATTTTTTTAATTGAATGATTTATTTAACTTTAGTCGCAGTAACTAAAACCAGGAAATATGAAAAAAGTTATACCCTTCATTTTTATTCTGGCAATCATAATGGCGGGCTGCGGATCTTCCAAGAAGCAACTCGAGAGAGGCAATTATGATGCTGCAATAGACAGGGCGGTAAAACAGCTTCGCAGAGACCCAAATGATTCGAAGCAGATGTCAACCCTGATGAATGCTTACAAAGTAGCAAAGGACCAGGATGAGGAAAGAGTAAGATTCCTGAAAATGGAAAACAGGCCTAACAGCTGGGATGAGATATACCAGGTCTACCAGAGGCTTTATGACAGACAGAACCTGGTAAGGACAATACCGACAGCCAATATACAGTATGTGGATTACATGCCTGACCTGGTTGCTGCCAAGAGAAAAGCCGCAGATTTTTACTACGCGCATGGCATGGAACTTATGAATAGTAACAACAAAGAATCTTACCGCCAGGCCTATGCGGAGTTCATTCGAGCCAAGCAGTATGTGGGTGATTATGAAGGAATTGACGACAAGATAATGGAAGCCAGATATCTTGGGATGAGCAGAGTGTTTGTGTCAATACAAAATAAGTCGATGCTCAGGTTTCCGAAAGAATTCGAGGACGACCTTCTCACCCTTGACCTTCCTATGCTTAATTCAGAATGGGTTGAATATCATACAGCAAATCTCGACCAGAACACACAATTCGACTATTTTGTAAATATAAATATCAATAATATTGCAGTGAGTGATGACCAGACTACGGAAAGGGATTCGGTAATAAAGCGTGATATTGAGGATGGATTTGAATATGTTCTCGACAATAACGGGAATGTTATGAAAGATACCCTGGGGAATGATGTCAAGATAAAGAAGTATAAGACTGTCCAGTGTGCACTCATTGAAACAATACAAAGAAAGGCCTGCAGGATAGACGGAGATGTGGAAGTAATACAGATGAATCCGAACAAAGTACTGAAAAAGGACCCGATCGGGGCAGAATCAAATTTTGAAAACATTTCAGCCCGTGCCCTAGGAGATATACAGGCACTTACACCTCAGCAGCTTGAAAGGACAAGATCAGAGGCTGTGCCATTTCCAGCCGATATAGATATGGTGATAAGGTGTTCTGAAACCCTTAAGCTTGCTATAAGGGGAGCTATGCTCAATAACAGAAGATTTATCCTGTAGGGAAACAACATAAATATTTTTTATTGAATATGCCGCAAATACCTAATTTTGCGGCATATATTTTTTGTTCGCATTAAAAATATGACCGAGACGGCAGAAATAACTGAGAAGGCAATACTTGTGGGGATCGTAAATCCTGGTCAGGATGAGAAGGAGGTGGATGATTACCTTGATGAACTCTCTTTTCTTACCGAAACTGCGGGAGGGGTGCCCCTGAAGAGATTCAGGCAGAAGCTGGATGTACCAAACCCGAGAACATTCGTGGGAGCAGGGAAGATAGTAGAGATAGCATCATACGTGGCGTCAAATAAAGTGGATATCGCAATATTTGACGATGAACTTTCACCAAGCCAGTTAAGAAATATAGAGAAACTGCTTGGGTGCAGGATACTCGACAGGACAAACCTGATACTGGATATATTTGCCAGGCGTGCCAGGACTTCTTATGCCAGGACACAGGTCGAACTGGCTCAGTACCAGTATCTCCTTCCACGACTGACAAGGATGTGGACTCACCTGGAACGGCAAAGAGGCGGGATAGGACTGAGAGGCCCGGGTGAGACGGAGATTGAAACCGACAGGAGAATTATAAGGGATAAGATTTCGAGGCTAAAATCCCGGCTTGAAAAAATTGATGTGCAGATGGCCATCCAGCGAAAAAACCGCGGAAAGCTGGTGCGTGTTTCACTTGTCGGCTATACCAATGTCGGTAAATCGACTATTATGAACCTGATCAGCAAATCGGACCTATTTGCAGAAAACAAACTGTTTGCCACCCTGGACACAACCGTAAGAAAGGTTGTTATAGGCAACCTGCCATTCTTGCTTTCCGACACGGTCGGATTTATTAGAAAACTGCCGCATAACCTTATAGAATCATTTAAATCAACTCTTGATGAGGTGCGCGAATCAGATCTCCTGCTGCATGTGGTCGACATTTCCCACCCTGGCTTTGAAGAACAGATAAGAATTGTCGATGAGACTCTTCACGAACTAAAATCGTCAGGCAAGCCATCTGTCATTATATTTAATAAGATTGATGCTTTCAGGTACCGGGCAAAGGATGAATTTGACCTTACTCCGGCAACAAGGGAAAATTATTCACTTGAAGATCTTAAAAGGATGTGGATTGCCGGCAACAAACACTCGGAAACAGTGTTTATCTCGGCAAAGACGGGGGAAAATATTGAAGAGCTGAGGCGTATTCTTTACGATGAAGTGAAAAAGATCCACATCACGCGATATCCATATAATAATTTCCTGTACGATTCAGATATTTCAGGCAATAATAACTCCGTGTAACCCTGTGTCCCTCTGTGTAATTTAAGATATTATTTCACAGAGAACCACAGAGAGGATTATTCAGTAAAGATTGTTCTTAATCATGTACTCAGCTATCTGGATGGCGTTGGTAGCTGCACCCTTCCTTATGTTATCGGACACTACCCACATATTCAGGCATTTTTCCCTGGAATAGTCCCTTCTTAACCTTCCTACGAACACTTCATCCCTGTTGTGAGCGAGTACAGGCATCGGATATTCATTCCTGGCCGGATTATCATACACCACTACCCCGGGGAAATCCGCCAGCAACTTCCTTACATCATCTAAATCATACTCTTTTTCAAACTCGATATTTACCGCTTCTGAGTGGCCGCCCACAACTGGTATCCTGACAACAGTCGCCGTTACCTGGATAGAGTTGTCTCCAAGTATTTTGCGGGTTTCATCGACCAGTTTCTGCTCCTCCGAAGTATATCCTGACGGAAGCCATGATCCGCCGAAGGGAATACAATTCATGTCTATCTGGTGGGGATAGGCCATTTCTCCCTTGATGCCCTGCCTCTCGTTTTGCATCTGGGCAACGGCTTTAACACCCGTACCGGTTACTGACTGGTAAGTTGCAACGACGATCCTCTTTATCCTGTATGCCTTGTGAAGAGGGGCAAGGGCCATAACCATCTGGATGGTTGAACAATTAGGATTTGCAATTATCCTGTCTCCCTTCTGTATCACATTACTGTTTATCTCGGGAACAATTAGAGGGACATTCTCCTCCATCCTCCATGCCGACGAATTATCTATCACGACAGTTCCATTTTCGGCAAATGCAGGAGCCCATTCTTTTGAAATGCCGGCACCGGCTGAAAAAATTGCAAAAACCGGTTTTGCCTCTACAGCTTCTTCAACACTTACTACCTTTACAGGTTTACCGTTAAAAAGGATCTCTTTACCAGCTGACCTTGATGATGCAGCCGGTATTAACCGGTCAACCGGAAATTTTCTTTCCCCGAGAACCTGGATCATTGTTCTTCCTACCATTCCTGTTGCTCCGACTACAGCTGTTTTCATTTCCGGATAGTTTTGTTATTTACCTTAATTATTATGATATTTACATTAATAAAGGCTTCAAAATTAGCTTTTTTTTCAATTCGTCTCGCTGTATGAAAAAAGTAATTTTGGGACTCTGTATTGTGCCTGTGCTGGTATCAGGCCAGATAACAGAGAACTTTGAGTCGGGTAATCTTGAAAACTGGACCCAGTCTGCT
Organism: uncultured Rikenellaceae bacterium; assembly: GCA_964595725.1. Lineage (GTDB taxonomy): Bacteria > Bacteroidota > Bacteroidia > Bacteroidales > VadinHA17 > LD21. The sequence goes on from CAZQRQ010000007.1 coordinate 24,176, forward strand.
GATCACCACTGGGAAGCTGACACGATTTCACCTATCTCCGGCTCATTTTCGCTCCACCATGTATTCGACAGTCCCGATGCGGGTTCAGACCAGGTAGCTGCTATCCTAAAAGACCTTGTGCCTTCAGAGGGTGAAACACAATGGTCATTCCTTGTCAGGCATGGATATGATCCATCTTCATCAAATAACTGGTCCGTTTTCCTTATGTGCGATGTCGGTCCTCCCGGGATTTTACCGGGAGGAAATTGTAACGGCTTTGCCGTTGGAGTAAACCTTACAGGTTATGATGATACTCTCAGGTTGTGGAAATTGAAGGATGGCGATCCATCAGTAGTTGTTACCACAACACTTAACTGGCAAAATGACGCCGGTATCGATTCCCCTTTAAGGATTGACGTGACAAGGACTTCAGAAGGATGGTGGGAAATCGCTATTTCTGATATATCAGGAAATGCTAAAGGTGCCGGAACCGGCGCTGACAATGATTTGTTTGATATCTCCTGGTTTGGTGTTTTTTACGAGTATTCATCCACACACGACAGGCTCCTGTGGCTTGACGATATTTCTGTTGACGGTCCGTTCATTGAAAACTATGTTCCGGTAAAGGCAGTTACCGGAGATGTAATAATAACCGAGGTCATGGCAGACCCTATCCCTTCTGTTAAACTTCCTGAATATGAATACCTTGAAATTTTCAACAGGAGTCTGAAAAAGCTGGACCTCAAGAACTGGGAACTGCGGTATGAGGATCACCGGTCATTATTCCCCGACGTTTTAATTGAGTCCGGAGAATATTTATTGCTATGTTCTGCCACGGACACCTCTGCCCTTGCCTGTTATGCAAGAACGATAGGGCTCAAGTCCTTTCCTTCTCTTAATGATAATGGTCGATGGCTTGCATTATATAATAACAGTGGAGCGATAATACACTCTTTATGTTATTCAGACTCGTGGTATGGAAACGTTCTTAAGTCGGATGGAGGTTGGTCGCTTGAAATGACGGACACTGGCTATCCGTTCTATGAAGAAGGTAACTGGAAGGTTTCTGTATCCCGTTCGGGTGGAACTCCGGGAAGCATAAACTCTGTTTCGGGAACCAACAGGGATAATATTTTCCGAGGTATCCTTAATGCCTTTCCTGTCGACAGCATCAATGTGTTGGTAACATTTTCTGAATTTGTGATAACGGACTCTGCTGATAAAATGGATATTAAAATTGATGACAGGGAAATTTCCGGGGCGGTCCGCTATGGTGAAACAGGAAAAGAATTGCTGGTAAAAACAGGAATGATTCTTAAGCCAGGGATTGTCTATTCTCTTTTCTGCCCTGAGGCGATAAGAGATTTTGCCGGCAACACAGCCGAAAAAAGTTATTTCGAATTTGGATTGCCTGAAGAGCCCGTAAAAAGTGATATTGTGTTTAACGAGATCCTGTTCAATCCTTTTCCCGGTGATGCAGATTTTATAGAGCTGTATAACCGTTCGGGCAAGATCGTTGATATTTCTAAGCTTTTTCTAGTTTCAGTAAATGACGTAACAGGTGATACATCTTCTCTTTACAGGCTCTCGGATATTGCCAGGTGCTTTCTGCCAGGTGATTATTTTGTATTTTCAACTGATCCGGAATCGATTATTACCCGCTATCACACCTGTTCCAGGGATAATATTTTCGAAGTTAACCAGCTTCCCTCCATGCCGGATGATGAGGGTCACCTTGTGTTACTGAACAGGCAGATGGAGGCGGTTGATGATTTACGATATGATGAGGATATGCATTTCCCTTTGCTGTCGGATAATGAAGGTTTCTCACTGGAGAGGATAAACCCGGAATGCAATACATGGCATTCCGCATCTGAAGTGTCGGGATGGGCAACCCCGGGATGTCCAAATTCTGTCTATTCTGAAAATCCTGTTCCCGAGGGTTCCGTATCTCTTTCAACAACAAGAATAACTCCTGATAATGACGGGAATGATGATATTTTGCTAATAAGTCTGAATTTCCCAGATTACGGTGAAGTGATCAGTGTCCTTATCTTTTCTGAAACTGGTTTCCTGGTAAGGAGACTTGCAGAAAATCAGCTGACCGGCCCTGATAACATTCTGGCCTGGGATGCTGCCGGTGATGATGGTTCTCTGGTTGACAGAGGTATTTATATAATATATATCTCATCCTTCAGTGAAAATGGAAGTAAAAAGGAGTGGAAAAAGGTATGTACTGTATTGAGGTAGGGTCGGATCCCTTATAGCGAGGAAATAAGCTCGGTCATTATTGTCGTCATCCTGGATTCAGTTTTTTCAGCTTCCCTCTGGACAGATTCGTGCGTCGTGTATTCTATCTTACCTTCAACGCCCAGGTCAGTTATGATGCTCACCGCGAAGCATGGTAAACCCATATGCCGGGCTATGATTACTTCAGGCACGGTTGACATGCCTACCGCATCGGCGCCGATGATCCTGAAATATTTGTATTCGGCCGGGGTTTCAAAAGTGGGCCCGCTTGTGGAGAGATATACTCCCTTGTGGATACGAATATTATTTGCTTCAGCAATAAGCAGGGCTCTCTTTATGAGGTAAGGATCATAGGCTTCACCCATATCCGGGAACCGGGGACCAATACGTTCGTCATTTGGTCCGATAAGAGGGTTAGGCAGAAGATTTATATGATCGGTAATTATCATTATATCACCTATCTGGAAATCAGGATTCAAACCACCAGCCGCATTACTTAGAAAGAGACTCTGTATTCCCAGGTGTTTCAGGACACGAACCGGAAAGGAGAGTTGGTCGGAATTATGTCCTTCGTAGAAATGGAATCTTCCTTTCATGGCAATAATTTTCCTTTTACCAAAATCGCCGTATATCAGCTTCCCTTCGTGGCCTTCGACCGTGGGTACCGGGAAGTTCGGAATTTCGCTGTAGTCTATTTCGACTGGATTCCTGATATTTGCAGCCAGGCCGCCAAGTCCTGTCCCCAGGACAATGCCTGCGTCAGGGGAATTGAAGCCCTTTGATTTAAGGAACTCAACTGTCTCTTTTATTTTTTCTAACATATTTAAGAATCAGATTGTTAAACTCATCCTGGTCGTCATTCAGAAATTCGATACCAACCGGTATATAATATAATGAAGATCGCAAAGGTTCAGCAATATTAGTAAATTCTGCTAACCGGACAGCATCTTTTTCAGTGGTAAATACACATTTTGTTTCAGAGCTTAGGTTATGAAGGGCTTCAGAAATTTTCAGCAGATCCTTTTCCGTGTATTTATGATGGTCTCTGTACCTGATGTGTACTACTTCGTCGTATTGATTTTCCAGGTATTCTTTTAATGGGTCAGGATTTGCGATGCCTGTTACCAGAACAATCCCAAAACTGTCAGCGTTATCAATTTCTCCTTCCTTGTTTTCCGTTACAGTATGCTTGAATACAGGTAAAGGTTCCTGGTATCTGAAGCAGGTGAAATAAATATTCTGGTAAGCAGCTTTATCCATCTCTTTGGCAATAAGCCGTCGTTGAATAGGCTGCAGATCAACAGGCGATTTTGTAACCAGGATGATATCAGCCCTGTACATGGCAAGCCTGCTCTCCCGGAGATCACCATACGGCAGAAGGTGGTCATTCATCATGAGCCGGTTGTAGTCGGTTAGCAGAATTGAATACCCTGGCGTTAGCCTCCTGTGTTGAAAACCATCATCAAGGATTATTACTTCCACTCCGACAGGAGATTTGATCAGTTTCCTTACACCATGAACCCTGTCGCGATCGACAGCGATGGTGATATCCGGGTGTTTTCTGAATATCTGCAGGGGCTCATCACCAAGGTCGGCAACGGATGAAGAGCTGTCAGCAATCCTGAATCCCCTGCTATTTCTCATATAGCCCCTGCTGAGAGTGGCAACCCTGTATCTGCTTTTCAGGTGTTCAACAAGGTATTCGGTGTGAGGTGTTTTTCCCGTGCCGCCTACTGTAATATTCCCGACACAGATTACAGGGATCCTGAATTTGAAGGAACGAAGGACACCTGTGTTGTACATGAAGTTTCTTATGCCTGTAACAGCACCATAAATAAGTGCAATAGGATAAAGCAATATATTCCTCTTTCTTGTCAAATCAATGTATCTCTATGAAATATGGTAATCTTGCCTGGATCCCTGTAAGAGTTGATATTTCTTTTATCTGGTTGTAGTATTTAATGTATTCTCCGAGCTCCTTAGCTGCTATCTTCATTCTGACATCTCCGGATATCGTTGCCAGTAGCTTCGTGTAAGGGTCTTCGAGGACCGGGTATTCCCTTATTGAATATTTATCGACGTCAGCCATCTCAATGGCCTCCACCACAGCATCTTCCAGGCCGCCAAGCTTATCAACCAGTCCTTTTTCAAGTGCCCTTGCACCGGTCCATACCCGACCCTGTCCTATACTGTCAACATATGAGGTATTCATATTCCTTCCGCTTGCAACCTTGCCAACAAAATCAGCATATACCTTTTCTATGCTCTTCTGCATAACTTCCCTTTCATATATATCCATAGGACGATAAAGAGAAGGAAAGTCTGAGTAACTGTTCGTATTAACATTTTCCATCGTGATTCCTATTTTGTCTCTCAGAAGCTTCGAAGCATTGGGAATAAGTCCAAATACTCCTATTGATCCAGAAAGTGTAGCGGGATCAGCAAATATCTCAGTAGCGGGTGCAGAAATATAATATCCTCCTGAGGCAGCATAGTTACCCATGGAAACGATAACAGGTTTCTGCTCCTTTGCCAGGGAGAGCTCCCTCCACATTACATCTGAAGCAATCGCATTGCCACCGGGTGAATTAACCCTGAGAACTATGGCTTTTACCGTGGTGTCTTTTCTTTGTTCCCTGATGATTTCAGCGTAATAATTGCCTCCGATGTTGGTTTCATTGCCTTTTCCCATTACAATATTCCCTTCAGCATAAATTACTGCAATTTTATTGCGGGAAGAGTAATTTCTGACGGATTCAGGGACCTTGGAATATCTGGTCATCGATACAAGCTCTATTTTATCATCCAAAGTGAGGCCCATATGTATCTTAATGGTATCAATCAGGGCATCACGGTATATCAGACCATCAACAAGGTCATTCTCAAGTGCTCCGGCAGGATCGGTACAGGAGAGGTTATCAGCCAGGCTGTTCAGCTTATCTTCAGTAATATTTCTTGATACGGATATCTCGCTGACAACATGGTTCCATATCGAACCTATATAGTCTTTTATCTGTGCCCTGTTCTCCTCGCTCAGTTCAGACAGCAGGTATGGCTCAACGGCACCCTTGAACTTACCGTGACGTACTACCTGTACTTCAACTCCTATCTTGTCAAGAGCTTTTTTATAAAACATGACCTCCCCGCTCAGACCTTTAAATTCCATCACGGAACCCGGGTTAACAAATATCTTATCAGCTGATGAAGAAAGGTAATATCCCTGCTGGGTCATTACATAATCTGACCAGGCATAGACAAACTTACCGCTTTCACGGAATTCTGTCAGTGCTGATCTTATCTCTCCGGTGGTCGCCCATCCGGATGGGAGAGCTCCGTTCTCAATGAGGATTCCTTTTATATTATCGTCCGCAGCAGCTTTTTTTATGTTGCTGAGAATGTCATTAAGACCGGGAGTGGGAGAGAAACTCATATTTATGATGTCAAAAGACGCCCATGGATTTGGATTGCTGCGATCAGGGACCGGCACACCGGCTTTAAGTATCAATACAGAATTATCGCTTATTGATACTGGTTTTTCACCTGATGCAATGATTGCGCTTAGGCTTGCAAGCATGATGACGAAGAATATTAAAGTTGAGAGGATTATCCCGGTAATCGTGGCCAGGGTATAGATAATAAAGTTTTTCATAATGATAATGAGTATGTTCAGGTTTTAAATATAACTCAAAATGAACAATAATAATAAAAAGGAATTAATACTTTTGCAATCAAACCGTTTGAATATTGAAAAAGGTATTTCTAGGATTGGGGTCTAATCTTGGAGACAGGCTTGAGAATATAGGTACTGCCATCATGATGATCGGGGAGCATGCAGGTAGTGTTATTGCATCGTCTTCCCTGTATGAGACTGAACCATGGGGATTCGAGGCCGACAACAAATTCATCAACAAGGTCATCTGTATCAACACTGATCTTTCTCCGTCTGCATTATTGGGAAGGTTGCTGATGATAGAGGCAAAGCTTGGCCGGCTAAGGTGTGAGGGAAAATATGTTTCACGAACAATTGATATTGATATACTTTTTTATGGTAATGAAGTAATTGATGATAATGTACTTCAGATTCCACATCCGAGATTGCATGAGCGAAGATTTGTGCTTACGCCTCTTAATGAGATTGCCCCCGGACTTATGCATCCGGTACTGAAGAAAAATGTAAGAATCCTCTCAGATGAATGCAGTGACAAATCCGGTGTTCTCCCTTATATTATTAACTAGCTAGGTTTTTCGTCAGTATCCTAAAGGAGCCCGTTATCAGCAAAGCTATAGTAGTCATTATCGGCTATAATAATGTGGTCAAGCAACTGTATGTCGATCATATTGCCGGCTTCTTTTATCTTAGTTGTTATTCTGGCATCGGATTCGCTCGGGTTAAGGTTCCCCGAGGGATGATTATGGCAGATTATTATCCCGGATGCAAGGTACTCAATGGCTTTCTTCATAACCATCCTGACGTCAGTGACTGTTCCGCTTATTCCTCCCTGGCTAAGTCGCATCCTGCCGATTACCCTGTTCGACCTGTTAAGGAATAAGACCCAGAATTCTTCATGAGGAAGGTCTGACAGAAGCGGGCTGAGAACATCATGTACATCTTTGGAACATTTAATCTGGAAAAGTTCAGGTGATTCCGCCAGCTTCCTTCGTCTTCCAAGTTCGAGGGCAGCTGCTATGGTTATTGCTCTGGCATTTCCTATGCCCCTGATCTTTGTGATATCGGGTATGCTGAGCTTTCCCAGGGCGTTGAGGTTATTGTCGGCCAGCGACAACAGTTCCCTGCCAAGGTCAACTGCCGATCTGTCGCGTGTTCCGGAGCCAATCAGGATACCAAGGAGTTCTGCATCACTCAATGCAGAAGTTCCTTTTTGATACAATTTTTCCCTGGGCCTGTCTTCGACAGCCCAGTCGGTTATTTTAAGAGACATTACAGCGAGAAAATGAAAGCATAAAAAAGAAAGATAATGAATAAATGGATTATTTAAAAGAAAAATAGAATAAATCATATACCTAAAGACCTTTATGCAAAATTAATACCTCACCCTAAATCCCTCCCGGTTTAACGGGAGGGACTTAAAAGGAAGATATTGAATGCTTTACTCCCCTTCTCCTGAAGGAGGAGGGGCTTCCGCTGCTGCGCAATTGGTTGTCCCGAATTATCGGGAGGCCGGGGGATGAGGTGAAAATAAAAAAGGCTGCCATTTCCGGCGGCCTGGTGACATATTCTGAAATAACAGAATTAAAGGCTGTTTATGTGCTTGGTTATAGAAGACTTCAGGTTTGCGGCCTTGTTACGGTGAATGACATTTTGCTTTGCAAGCCTGTCGAGCATGGAGGATACTTTCGGCAGCATTTCTCCTGCTTCTTCCTTACTTGTCGTGGAGCGGATCTTCTTGAGGGCATTACGCATTGTCTTGGCGTAATACTTGTTTTTTTCATTCCTTATAACGGTTTGTCTGATCCTTTTTTCAGCTGATTTATGATTTGCCATTCTATGATGCTTTAATCTTACTTTAAATATACTCTACTATTCGTAGTCCATAGGGGAATCGAACCCCTGTTACCAGGATGAAAACCTGACGTCCTAACCACTAGACGAATGGACCATAAAAGAACTTAAAAAAGAACTTCAAAATGCGGATGCAAAGAAAATACCTTTTTTCCGAACTGCAAAATTTTTCCTGAAAAAAGGTATTATATATCGTATAGTGTTACAGAGACTTTGGCAGGCTGGCTTTTCAGAATACATACCTTATGGAAAGGCCGCCATTTAATCCTCCCCAACCGACATTTCCGATAATATTAATAGTAGGAAGAAGGTCAAGAGAAAGGTTCAAGGGTATCTCATCGAAAGTATATTCAAGGCCCAGTATGCCATCTGCTCCCAATGCCGGACCTGAATATGTTGCGTCAAGCCAGGGATTTGTCCCTGCATCCCAGAAGCCTACATGGGCACCAAGGCCCCAGAACCAGTTCAGACCAGGAAACTGTCCGGTCCAGTGTTCATTTTCAAAAAGCCCGGTAACCACAAATCCGCCCCATTTTCCGGCAAGTATCCCTTCAAGTGCGTTTGTTTTATTTACAAAATGTTTGAGAGTTGCACCATAAGGGTACCCTGCCCTCAATCCCAGGGCTGTTTTATATTCCTGTGCTTTTGACAGGGAACTGAGACAAATTGCCAGTGTGATCAGTAAAAATATTCTTTTCATAATTTCTTGTTTTGAGTTGCAATATTAGTCAATAATCATTTAGAATAACAACTATTCACAATGATTTGCTCAATAATTTTATTAAAAATTACCATAATTCACTCGAGTAATTCCTTCGCCAGTTTCTGCATGTCTGTACCATTGAAATCTCCCGAACTCATCAGCAGGAAAACCTGGTTGGAAGACCTGTTGTGTTTCAGTTCGTCAAACAGCTTATCAGAATTATCAAAAACCTTCAGGTTATCGCCTCCAAAGTGCCTGGCTATATCTTCCTTTGACACCGGTTCCAGTTTTTTGATCTCAACAGCATGCGGATTAAAATAAATATAGGCTGCGGTGGCATTCCCGAGTGTGCCCTGGTAATTAGGTAAAAACCCTGTGTTAAGACTTGAGTAGGTATGTAATTCAAGGCAGGCAACAATACGTTTCCCGGTATACCTCTCGGCCACAGCATCCAGGGTGGCTTTTACTTTCGAGGGGGCATGGGCAAAATCCAGAAAGACAACTGAATTATCTGATTCGCCAAGTTTCTGGAGTCTCTTCGATGTCCCTTCGAATGATGTAATTGCCTGGTAAAACTGTTCCTCTGATATGCCGGCTGAAAGAGAAGCTTCTCTGGCAGCTGAAAGATTCTGCATATTATGTTCTCCGAATATATGCAATGGTATAGTCCTGCTGTGCGTGGCAGCGTAGAATCCTTTCCTGTTCTGGAAATAACCATGTGTCCTGTAAGGGATTTTTAATATATCTGCCCTGGCTTCAGCGGCAAGCATTTTAACCTCCTTATCATCCTCATTATATATCAGCGTTCCGCCCGGTAATATTGTATCGACGAAAATCCTGAACTGATCGACATAGTTTTCGAAAGTGGGGAATACATTTATATGATCCCATGCAATGCCTGTTATAACTGAAATTACAGGCCTGTAGAGATGAAACTTGGGCCTTCTGTCGATAGGAGAGGTGAGATACTCGTCTCCTTCAAAGACAGCTACCCCGGTATTATCCGAGAGCCCGACCATCGTTTCATAACCTTCTATGAGGGAACCGACCATATAGTCAAAGTCGACTTCATTATATTTCAGGGCATGCATAATCATCGCCGTGGTTGTTGTCTTGCCATGGCTTCCGGCAACCACTATCCTCTTCTTGGTTTTAGTCTGTTCGTACAAGTACTCCGGGAACGACCATATTTTAATGCCAACATCCCTGGCCTTAATGAGTTCCGGATTATCAGCTTTAGCATGCATACCCAGTATTATGGCATCCAGGTCAACAGATATCCTTGAGGGATCCCAGCCTGTTCCTTCAGGCAGCAGGCCATAAGCTGCCAGCCTGTTTCTCGATGGTTCAAATATCTCATCATCGGATCCCGTGACCTCGTATCCTTTCTTGTGCAATGCAATTGCAAGGTTATGCATTACGGCTCCGCCTATAGCTATGAAATGTATTCTCATTTAGTTATTATGCCTGTTCCAAGCTCTTATTTCCTTATTTCAATGTCGGTATGACCTGGTTCCAGATCAATCTTACCATCAGTTACACTGATCCGGTTATTGTTGACCATCACCTGGTCGTAGTCTTCTAATATAAATTCGGCACGCATGCCCGGCGGTATTTCAAAACCGTAAATACATGCATTGTCGCTTATTGATTTGTAGATAGCATTTATTGTGCCGCGTATGGTAGGGACTCTTATCATGGAATATGAAAGCTTCCCGGGCCGGGGTTTTATAAGGGCCTTTCTGAAGCCGGGTTCAAGGGGCATGATGCCCCAGAGCCGTCTAACTATTATGTTGGCAGGTGCTGCTCCCCAGGCATGGTTCCAGTCTGAATTAGGCTTATATTTCATATCCCATGCTTCCATCGTAATGGTTGATCCTGACCGGATCATATTATACCAGCTCCTGTCAGAAGTTGAAGTGAGAAGATTAAGAGCAAAATCCTCTTCACCTGCTGTATAAAGCCCGTCTAAAAGAATCTGTGAACCGTATACACTGCAAGCCATCCCCCTTGACTTAATAAACTCAACAACAGTGTCAATATGATCATCCGGCACCAGGCCAAAAGCAAGCGGGAACATATTGGCATGAAGCGAGGAATGTACTGAGCCCTCACCATCCACGTAAATTCCTTTTCTCCTGTCAAACAGTATCCTGTTTATTGATTCACGAACCTTGTCCTTTTCATTGCTGAACCATTCAGAGTCATCTTTTTCCCCCAGTATTTCAGCAATTTCTGCCATAATTTTCAGGTTTTCATAATACAGAGCATTGACGACAGTATTAACGGGAACCATTTCATAGCCGTTTCTTTCACCTTCTTCAGTTGCAAGTATCCATCCTGTATCTTTCTGTGCAGGTGGCCAGTCGACAATATCCCTGATTCGTTGAGTGGTATCCTTAAAGCCCAGTTTCAACATGAATTCGTTTGTCAGTTTAGGAGAAGAAGAGGTGATAAGGCCATCATCTCCTGCCAGCTCTGACAGGGTTTTTACTTTAAGAGCCTCGTAATTCCTTTCAATGGCGCTGATGTCGCCAGTATACATGTAATCGTTGTAAAAAAGCAGGACATTAAATAACTGCCATTCTGTAGGCCACGTGGGATTAGTGATGAAATATTCGTTGGTTCTTCGTGCAACTGAATACTCGTCATCAACGCTGTAATGGCTTAGCTGGTTGATATAGGCATCTGCTTCATATGGTATCCTTTCCCTGTCGCCATCAATGTAAACTCCGCAGAAACTTGTTGCTTTAATACTGTACTTACACAATTCCCAAACCATGTTAAGAATTGTGTCGGATGAGGTGAAATAGCTTGCTGAATCATTAAACCTGTAATTAAAGACTTTCTGTTTTATGTCAAATGATGCTGGTGTAACCGTCAGGTTCGTGATCTCGCAGTAACGGAAAGGCATAATCACACCGAATGATTCCGGTAGCGGAATTGCAGGAGGGTTGGTATTACGTTCATCAGCCGGTAGCTTGACAGTATAAGTGCTGACAGCGGGATTTACCGGAAGCAATATTTTTTGATACCTGATCGATCCGCCCGGATCAGGATCAATAGAACCTGTGGACTCCAGCTTCTCTCCAAGTTCGATAATCAAAGTGTCTGGTTTTTCAACCCTTATGTTGATTACGACTGTACCAAAGGCGTCTTTACCAAAATCAAAGAAATAATGGACTGATCCTTTCTTTATAGACTCTGCCGGACTTTTCAGGGTAACTTCGAATACCGGGCTGCCAGCTGTTCCTTCACCTGGTTGAGCAGATATGTCATGCACAGATAAGGCTGCCAGGAATAGTATTATTATGGATGTATTCCTTTTCATAATTAATTTACAGTCCGAATCGTTTAAGAAACTCATTTTACCGGATAGTAAATCAGAAAGATACTATAAATTGTATTATTTTATTAATGTTTTGCTTTACACCTCTGTGGATACCTGTGAATAAGATAATTATGTAATACTTCAGAATTCTGGCAAAAAAAGCTATTCTTTCTTTTTTATCTTTCACCCCCTTTCCCGTTTCCCCCATGGGGGAAAAGACAGAAATTTGCACCTTCCCCTTTGGGGGAAGGATTGGATGGGGGTAAAATGAATAAGAAGGAGATAGAATTTTGTATTTATAAATATAACGAAGAACTATTAATTGAATTTTGAAGAAGTCCGTAGTTATCGCAAATCAACAACTCCGTGTCAGTTCCTTTTTTTACACAGAGGGACACAGCGTTTTATACTAAGAATGAGAACATTTTTGCGCTGAGAAGGGTTTAGTTTTTATTAATATTGTATTTCAATAAATAATAAGCATGAAGCTGGACTTATTTAATATAGCAAATTTTAAAATCGATGGGGGAGCTATGTTCGGTGTTGTACCGAAAGCCCTCTGGTCGAGGGTTTACAGTGCAGATGAGAATAATCTTATCGTGTTGACGCTGAGGTCCCTGATTGTGGAGACTGGTGGGCATGTGATACTGGTGGATACAGGCTGGGGCGATAAGCAGGATGAAAAGTTTTTTCGTCATGTTCATCTTCATAACGGAGAAGGCCTTTTTGAAGGTCTCAGTGCCAGAGGCTACAGGACGGAAGATATAACTGATGTTTTCCTCACCCACCTGCATGCTGATCATTGTGGCGGAGCGGTGGTAAGGAACACTGCAGGTACAGGATATGAGTTGGCATTTCCTGGTGCAATATACCACGTAAGCCGCACCCAGTGGGAGTGGGCTCTGAGGAACAATCCCAGGGAAGCTGATTCATATCCCGAAGAGAATATACTCCCCATAGGACAGAGCGGACGTTTAAACCTTGTTGACGATGAGACGGAACTGTTTCCCGGATTCTCTGTAATGATGTGCGAAGGGCATACGCCCGGCCTAATGATTCCGGTCATAAAGCATAAGGGAAAGACAATTGTCTATACCGGCGATCTTATCCCTACCGTGGCGCATATACCGCTTATCTGGAATATGAGCTACGATATCGAAAGCCTGAAAACGATAGATGAAAAGCAGAAACTGCTCCAGGAGGCACTTGAACATGATTACATCTTTGTATTTCAGCATGATGAAAATGTTGAGTGCTGTAACCTGGAGATGACTCCCAAAGGAATAAGGGCGAAAGACAAATTCCGGTTTTCGGAAATTGGATTTTAAGAAAAGAAGGTACGCAGAGTGGCACAGAGGATAACAGAGTTCCACTGAGTATTTGCTCTGTGTCTCTCTGTGTAACAAAAAACCTTGTCAATTTATTATCCTGTCTTGTATGACGAATATTATATGTTTATTATCTTATTTGTTCATATCTTTGAAATAAGCGATCCAACTAACTTGCTGTTAATAAAATAACATAATGTCATGGCAGAATTTATCTACGAAAAACCTTTCCAGATTGAGAAGGACTCCACTAATTACCGTAAGCTGACCACAGACTATGTAAGTACTGTTGAAATTGATGGCCGCAAAATCCTGAAAGTGGATCCTGAAGGGATTGAGATGCTGGCCAGGGAAGCAATTACTGATCTCTCATTCTTTCTCCGTACATCACATCTTGAGAAAGTAAGGAAAATTCTCGACGACCCTGAAGCAACTGATAATGACAGGTTTGTGGCATATATCAACCTGAGAAATACAGTGATTTCGGCAAAGGGAGACCTGCCATGGTGCCAGGATACCGGAACCGCCATAGTGATTGCGAAGAAAGGTGAGCAGGTATGGACCGGGGCAAATGATGCGCTTCACCTGTCAAAAGGTGTGTTTGAGACCTACAGGAACAAAAACCTGAGGTATTCCCAGATCGTACCGCTGAGCATGTTTGATGAAAAAAACTCGGGATCAAACCTGCCGGCACAGATAGATATATATGCCACTGAAGGTTATACTTATGAATTCCTGTTTATTACAAAGGGAGGCGGATCTGCCAACAAGAGCTTCCTTTACCAGCAGACAAAATCTCTTCTTAATGAAGAGTCTCTTACAAAATTCATCAGGGAAAAGATAAAGGACCTTGGGACTTCTGCATGTCCTCCTTATCACCTTGCGCTGGTAATAGGAGGCACGTCTGCAGAGGCGACACTTAAATGTGTCAAGGAGGCCTCGGCGGGCTATCTGGATCATCTTCCGACAACGGGCAGTGAGAGCGGCAGGGCTTTCCGCGACCTGGAGTGGGAGAAAAAGATTGAGAAGATCTGCCACGAATACGGAGTGGGAGCCCAGTTCGGTGGCAAGTACTTTGTTCACGATGTCAGGGTGATCCGCCTGCCAAGGCATGCTGCTTCCTGTCCTGTAGGACTTGGTGTGAGTTGCAGCGCCGACAGGAATATAAAAGGCAGGATCGATGAAACAGGCATATACCTGGAGCAGCTCGAAAAAAATCCTGAACGTTTCATGCCTGAGAAGGCTCCCGAACTCGAAAAGCCTGTTGAGATAGACCTTGACAGGCCGATGAAAGAGGTGCTGGCGGAACTTACAAGGTACCCGGTAAAGACAAGGCTGAGCCTGACAGGAACACTTATTGTTGCCAGGGATGCGGCACATGCAAGAATCAAGCAGTTGCTTGACGAAGGGAAACCCATGCCTGAGTATTTCAAGAATCATCCCGTTTATTATGCTGGGCCGGCAAAGACTCCGGCCGGAATGCCTTCAGGGAGCTTCGGACCTACTACGGCAGGCAGGATGGACAGCTATGTTGATCTTTTCCAGAGCCATGGCGGTTCTATGATAATGCTTGCCAAAGGGAACAGGGGAAGGCAGGTGATAGACGCCTGTAAAAAATACGGAGGTTTCTACCTTGGATCAATAGGCGGTCCGGCAGCTATCCTTGCTGCTGAGAATATAAAGTCGGTGGAGCTGGTCGATTTCGAAGACCTGGGAATGGAAGCTGTACGTAAAATAAAGGTTGAAAATATGGCTGCTTTCATCATCACCGATGACAAGGGGAACGACTTCTTTGATGAGTACAATAAATAACCTCACCCCAAGCCCCTCTCCCATGAGAGAGGGGCTTAAGATTTACAGAGTACTGTTGATGGTTAATAAAGACAAGACAATTGTAAGAGACATGTATTTTAATGTAAAGTCTGAGCTATTCGGACTTGCAAACTATATGAGAAAGCATCCGACTGAAGCGGAAAGAATTCTTTGGGAGAGGGGGATAAGAGGGGGTGAGGTCAATTCAGCACTTCAATATCGAAAACCTCGTGCCTGTCAAGTTCCCTCCAGTACTTGATCGAGTTCTTTCTCACCAGCTCCCAGTATATGTTGCTGTCCAGGCCATATACAAAATTGAATTCCTTTAGCTCTCCGCTTATTTTTTCAGCGAGATCAGGTTTCAGCCTGAGACGGATCCTGTGGTTTAGGTAGGTAAAGTCGACCATCGGTAGCTTTGCCGTATCGCTTCGTACTGTAAGAAGCCCGTGTCCGGGTGTTGCACCGGTACTAACCTGTATGCCGTCGTTCATGCAGCTTAAGGGTGGCTCTGAGCCGGCATATGAGACAGCAGTAAATTCATCCACTCCGGTATTGAAATATTCCCTTGCTCTTATACCCATCTTGACACCTATAATGGAAAATGTTCCGAGATGCCTGTGCAACTCATTACCGATAACTCCAGATATCCATTCATCATGCCCGTATTTGTCAATAATCTCAGTAACATAGGGTTGGATGTCGTCGAAATAGAACCCCGGATCCTCAGGGATATTCTTGATCACCTGGTTATGCTCCACTGTTTCGCCGCCGACTATTTTCAGGTACCCTTCCTTTAGCCCGGGAATGTCAGCCGGCCTGTATTCCGAGTTGGTTCCCGATTCTGTTCTACTGAAATGTTGCGGGTATTGAAGATACAAAGGCACAAGTTCGTCATAAGGAATCATAGCAAAATCATGGTTTCTTGCTGTTTCTGAATCAAGAAAGAGGCTTATTTTATTAGCATAAGGTGTCTTTACATTTTTGATACCGGTCATCAGGCCGGCATCATAGAAGCCGGTTGCTCCGCCAGTGATAACTGCAGCTACCGGGATTTCCCGGTCGAGTATATACCTGGAGGCCTGTTTGTCAACACTGTAATTGAATCCCTTAGTATCCTTCAGCCCGTCGCAGCTCCAAATGATCTGTTTTAGATGGTCTTTAAGATCAGTTACCTCCCGGAGAGCAGTGGCCACGGTCGACAAACCGCCAAGGCAGACAAAGTTGATCTTCGAGGGCTCATATTTAATGACATCTTTTACGAAAGTCGTAAAATCAGGGGCACCTGAGGGTGTAATCAGGGTTTCATCTCCCCAATGATAACCAAGTGCAGCAGCCATATCCGGTGATTTAAAACTGCAAAAGCGATTGACCGTAACCGGTATGCCTTCATGGTAGTAGGAATTGAGCATGCTTTTCACCTTAACATATGTGTTTTCGGCACTAAGAGAGCCGGGTGAACAGACAATGCCGAGCACTCTTACATCTGGCGAAGCCAGCATCATGCTTATCGCCTTCATATCGTCAATCCCTCCGTCGGTATCTATAATGACATAATGACTTGGTTTCCAGGGATGAGCTGCCAGCAAAGAATACATAACCAGCCCACAGAGAAGCAGAACAATCCTTTTCATAGCTGTAAATTATTTTTTACAAAAGTATTTATCTATCCTTTATTTCCAAAGTTGATATTTACTTTTTCCGGTGATGATTTAATTTTATATATTGAGTGCCATAACAAATCGTGGGTGAAGAAAAAAATACTTCTCTGGTTTTTACCCGGCATCCTGGTGGGAGTTTTGATTATTCTTGGTTCCGGGAAAGTTATCGAAAGAACATCGGCTAATGAATATTGCATGTCGTGTCATATACACCCTGGCGCGGATGCCATGTGGAAGAGATCTGTACACTATGAAACCTCATCGGGAGTCAGGACATCATGCGTAGACTGCCATCTTCCGCCAAAGGGACACGGGTATCTTTGGGCCAAGGCAAGAACCGGCCTTCGTGACCTGTGGAGCTTCTGGACAAAAGACTCTGCATCGTTTGACTGGGATGAAAGGGGAAGGCTGGAAATCGCAAGGACCCATGTCTATGAGAGCAGTTGTACAAATTGCCATGAAAACCTTTTTCCCCTGGAACTGACAACGGAAGGCGAGAACGCTCATCTTTATTACAGGCAGAACAGGGAGAAGATGGAAGACCTTCACTGTATCAACTGTCATCTTAATTCAGGCCATTATATTGAAGGATACACTCATGGCAGCAATGCGACTTTTGGGAAAGCAACGTCAGCCCCCATGGAGGTTTTCCGTGAGCCGGCGGAGGTTACTTCTTTCGTTTCCTACAGGGAGCAGATACCTAACTCTACTGTTTCTTTCAATATGCTGACAATACCTGGAGGGACATTCATGATGGGAAGTCCTCCTGATGAATCTTTCAGGTCTGAGAATGAAGGACCGGTCCGCCAGGTGGAGATAAGCCCTTTCTTTATGGCAGAGGTTGAAGTAACATGGGATGAGTATCTTGCATTTTATGCACAGACAGCCTCGGAGGGAAGAAGTTCAGACACCAAGGCTATGAGAGCAGGATCTGAAAAGAATGTCGATGCTATCTCGGGAGCCACGCCTCCTTACGGGCAGCCTGACCAGGGCTGGGGAATGGGGCAGCGGCCGGCAATATCGATCACTTACCATGCAGCTGAAACCTATTGCAGGTGGCTTTCCCAGGTGACCGGCAAGACATACAGGCTGCCAACCGAGGCAGAGTGGGAATACGCCTGCAGGGCAGGAACTCAGACTCCCTATTTCTTTGAAGGTGATCCTGAAAAATTTCAAAAAACCGGTCTCAGGGCCAGGTTATCAAGGAATGATACTGCTGTAATAAATACATACGTTATATACAAAGGCAACAGTGCATCCAAGACGCAGCCCCCGGAAAAGGTTAAGGCCAACCCGTTCGGTTTGAAAAATATGCTCGGCAATGTCGCGGAATTCTGTTCAGACTGGTACCAGGAAGTCATATTTTCTTCGTATAATAATGAATCTGTTAAAGATCCCCGTGGTCCGGAAAATGGTTCTGAACATGTGATACGCGGCGGCTCATTCAGGGATTTGGCTGGCAGGGTTCGTTCTGCTGTGCGCGATTATACAAGAACTGATGACTGGCTGAAGACAGATCCCCAGATCCCTAAAAGCATATGGTGGTACTCGGATTGTTTCAATGTTGGCTTCAGGGTAGTGTGTGAGTTTGACGAAAAGACAGGAAAGTTGTAAATTAACAGAACGGATTATCATTAAATAAACCTATATGAAAAAATCAGAAATTTCAAGACGCAGGTTCCTCGGAACCACAGCAATTGCCGGAGCTGCAGGATTTGTGGCGCCATCTATAATTACCGGATGCTCATCCTCATCCAGGGATAAGGAGAAAAACTTTGTTCCGGTTGCAGACCACGAGTGGCTCGACCAGGCTCCTGACGGTGCTGAATTAAGGGCCGGTATAATAGGGTGCGGCGGTCGCGGTACAGGGGCGGCTCGTAATTTCCTCAGTGCGGGATCTAACCTGAAGATTATCGCACTTGGTGATACTTTCAAGGACAGGATAGACGATTGTAATGCAGCCATAAAGGAAAAATCCGGCGAAGCTGTACCTGAAGATAAATGCTTCGTTGGTTTTGACGCATTTGAAAAAGTAATTGCCGAACCTGTCGATATTGTAATACTGGCCACACCACCATATTTCCGGCCTGTACACCTTGCAGCTGCTGTCGCTGCCCGGAAACACATTTTTGCCGAGAAACCGATATGTGTCGATCCGGTCGGCGCACGCTCGGTGATGGCAACAGCTCTGAAGGCTAAGGAATTGGGTTTGACAATAGTGACAGGAACACAAAGACGCCACCAGCGCGATTATGTAGCTTCATATCAGCAGATCCAGGCTGGAGCTATCGGAGAGATAGTCGGCGGAAACATCTGGTGGAACGGTGGAAAACTATGGCATAAGGATAAAAATCCTGACTGGACAGAAATGGAGTGGATGATCCGCGACTGGGTTAACTGGACATGGCTGTCGGGAGACCATATAGTTGAACAGCACGTTCACAATATTGATGTAATGAACTGGTTCACCGGATCACACCCGGTAAAGGCTGTTGGAATGGGTTCACGCCTCAGACGAATTACCGGCGATCAGTTTGATAATTTCAGTGTTGATTTTGTATTTGATAATGATATGCATTTTCATAGTATGTGCCGCCAGATCAACGGATGTGCAAATAATGTTTCTGAAAGGATTCAGTGTAGCAAAGGAGCTGCCTACTTATTCCAGAGCCAGGAAGTCTACCAGACCAACCTTGCAAATGAGGAAATATGGAGGTATGAGTATCCGCTGGATGATGAAGGGAAAACTTCAAAAAGTAAAATGAAGGATCCTTATGTGCAGGAGCATATTGACATGGTAGCTGCAATACGAAATGGCAAACCTTTTAATGAACTCGAAAACACTGCGATATCAGTAATGACTGCAATAATGGGCCGTGTATCGGCCTACACCGGGAAGGAAACTACCTGGGAAGAGATGATGAACTCAGATCTTAAACTCGGACCAAAAGTACTGGCTTTCGGTCCTGTTGATATACCTAAAGAGGTCCCTGTTGCTGGGGATGCTTATCAGCCTGAAGCTTAAGCAGTAATCCCTTTTTTTGAACAAAAAAAATATAAATCTATGAATACCTCCAGAAGGAATTTCATAAAAAAAGCGACGGCATCAGGTGCAGCGATAATAACTGCGCCCGCTGTTTTCGGTTCTTCTGTCTCCATCAGGAAACAAAAGACCCAGGATGCTGCTACTCCGTTTAAGCTTAAATATGCTCCCGGCCTGACCATGTTCAGGCAAAATGCAGGTGATGACTTTGTGGATAATATTAAGTTCTGCCACGACCAGGGTTTCAGGGCAATATTTGACAACGGCCTTCCCAACAGGTCGCCCGAAGACCAGGAGAGAATTGCCGCTGAGGTGCAGAGGCTTGGTATGGATATGGGTCCCTTTGTTCTGAGAGGTGACCCGGGAATACCCGACTTCGTTCTTAACAAAAAGGACGTACGCGAAATGCTTATCGGAGTGATGAAATCGGCTGTCGAGGTTTCTAAGCGGACCGGCGTAAAACAGGCCCTGATAGTACTTGGGAGATATGATGATAAGCTCCATATTGATTTCCAGACTGCCAACGCGATCGATAACCTCAGGGCTTGCTGTGATGTACTTGAACCCGAAGGTATACAGCTTGTCCTTGAATCATTGAACAACCTTATAAATCATCCTGGCCTGTTTCTAACCAGGATTCCGCAGGCTTATATGATCTGCAGGGCAGTTAACAGGCCATCATGCAAGGTACTCGACGATCTTTACCACCAGCAGATCACCGAGGGTAATCTTATCCCGAACATTGATGCGGTCTGGAGTGAGCTGGGGGCTTTCCACTGCGGGGATCACCCTGGCAGGAATGAGCCAGGGACAGGTGAGATAAACTTCAAAAACGTCTTCAGGCATATTTACGAAAAGGGATATGACGGTACTATATGCATGGAGCATGGAATAAGCCTGAGAGGCACGAAAGAGGGTGAACTTAAGGTGATCCAGGCTTACCGCGATGCCGACAGCTTTGATGTATAAAAGGATATTAAAGTCAGTTGTCTTATCAGCGTTGGTGCCAGTAATGCTTACAGGTTGTTCTGAGAATCCCTTATTCTTCGCCGGAAGGTACACCGGGAGCGGGGACCCATCGGGCCTGTACCTTTTTGAGATGAACAGGCGTAATGGTGATATCCGGCATGTGAGGGAATTCAACGCAGGGCCGAATCCTTCGTTTTTCTGTTTGAACAGGGAGAGGAAGATCATCTACCTTATAAATGAAGTTAATGAGTACAGAGGAGAAAAGGGAGGCGGGCTTTCCACTTTCATCTATAATCCCGGGAGAGGCAATGTCGTTTTAGCTGGTGAGATGCTTATTCCTTTCGGCGGCCCGTGTTATGTGTCCCTTACTCCTGATGAGGATTATCTTCTGATAGCGAACTATCAGAATGCATCAGTACTTGCAGTGAGACTAGATGAAGAAAAAATACCTGAAGTCGTTTCGGATACTGTTTTATACCAGCCCGGCGACAGCACCCTTTCTCATGCCCATATGATCAGCTATGATCCCCGGGGTGAATTCATATACGTAACAGATTTGGGGACGGACAAGATACTTACCTATTATTTTAACAGGGATTCAGCCAGATTTGACCTTATAAATAACGGAATAGCATATTTACCGGATAAATCAGGTCCGAGGCATTTTGTTTTTAATGCCGAAGGCACAAGGATGTATGTAATTAATGAACTGGCATCGACATTGTCTGTTTTCAGCAGGGAGGAAAACGGAGAGCTCAGGTTACTTCAGACCTGCAGCACATTGCCTGATAACTATAAAGGAACCAGCTATTGCGCGGAAATATGTATCAGCAATGACGGCAGATTTATCTACGGATCGAACCGGGGCCATAACTCAATTGTTATATTCAGTATCGGTGATGATGGCCAGCTGACCCCGTCCGGAATTGTTTCGTGTGGTGGAGAATGGCCCAGATATTTTACCCTGGATCCTTCGGGGAATTATCTCCTTGTCGGAAACCAGGAATCAGGCGATATATCAGTATTCAGGGTAAACAGAAGGACAGGCATGCTAAAAGGCCCAATATCACGAGAGAATATTCCTGATGTTGCATGCATTGCTTTCCTGTGAAGATATAGTTGGTTAGAGGTTTAAAAAAGTATCAGGATTTAAAATCATTCAGTTGAGTTATATTTGAAAAAAAATAGGAAAGGAAATATGAAGCTTACACTTTTCGATGAAAATAGAAGACTTAGGTTCATTATCGGTATTGTGCTGGTTGGTGTCATACTTTTAGTTAGTTTTTTGACGGTAGGCAATAAGCCTTACAGGAATTATGTTGTTATGGTTTCTTTTGATGCATTCAGGTGGGATTATGACAGTGTCTACCAGACTCCTTACATGGATAGACTTGCCGAGCAAGGAGTTATGGCTGAGAAGTTAATATCCTGTTTTCCATCAAATACATTCCCAAATCACTATGCTATAGCAACAGGACTATATCCTGATCATCACGGTATTGTCAATAACAGTTTTTATGCTCCGGATCTTGGACTTTCATACAGGATAAGCGACAGGGAGGCGGTCGGGAATCCCGACTTTTACAAAGGGGAACCAGTTTGGGTGACAGCAATGAAACAGGGGAAAATTGCAGCTTCTTTTTTCTGGGTTGGATCGGAAGCTCCTGTTTCAGGGATGCACCCGACATACTGGAAGATTTACGATGAAAATATCACATACAGCGAGAGAATAGATACAGTCATCAAATGGCTTAAGTATCCAAGAGGCAGAAGGCCTCAGCTTGTAACTCTTTATTTTGATGAACCGGATGCAACAAGCCATGACTTTGGCCCGGTATCACCTGAAACGGGAAAGGTGGTTACCAGGCTCGACAGCCTGCTGGGGGTAATCCGGGACAAGCTTTCATCTCTTCCATACGGGAAAAGGATTAATCTGATCCTGCTTTCCGATCATGGCATGTCGCAGGTATCATCAAAGAGATATAATAACATTCGTGATATCATTCCTGAAAGAATGATAAGTTCCATCAATGGGGGTAATCCTGTATATATGATCGACCCCTCCAAAGGAAAGGCTGACAGTATAGTCCTGCTTATCAATAAAACTGTCGGAGTGAAAGCCTGGAAGAAAGAAAATCTGCCATCTGAATGGCATTACGGAACAAATCCCAGGATTGCTGAAATTATAGCTGTGGCAGACAGCGGCTGGTATCTGGGTATGCGTCCGAACACAAGAGAATTTACTGGAGGTGCTCATGGTTATGACAACATGAACAGCGACATGGCAGGGATCTTCTACGCGAGTGGACCTGCATTTAGGAGGGGATATTCCGTGCACAGGCTAAACAATATTGACATATATAACCTTGTTTGCAGGATACTGGATCTTGAACCTGCCAGGAATGACGGCGATCCATCTCATATTACTGAACTTTTAAAATAAAATAGTAAGGCACGGTTCATAGTTTCTCACGGATTTTCAGTAATATTATTATTCCAATATCTTTCCAGCATGAAGCGTGAAAATCTTATCAGCGAACTGAAAGGTCAACCGGAGCCGGGATGGGAAGTTATCATAATAGGTGGTGGTGCTACAGGTCTTGGAATCGCGTTGGATTCTGTGACAAGAGGATATAAAACACTTTTGCTTGAGAAAGTTGACTTTTCACAGGGAACGTCTTCGAGGAGCACTAAACTTGTCCATGGCGGAGTGCGATATCTTGCGCAGGGTGATATCTTACTCGTAATTGAAGCTCTCAGGGAACGTGGAAGGATACTAAGAAACGCTCCTCATATAACTTCTGACCAGGAGTTTATAATACCTCTTTACAGTTTATTCAATGTTTTCCTGTATTATTTTGGATTGAAATTCTACGATATCCTGTCCGGAAGGCTCAGCCTGGGTAAGTCATATTATATTTCGAAGGAAGAAGTAGCCGGAAGGTTGCCATTAATAAATAAGGCAGGTCTTAAAGGTGGAATTGTATATCACGATGGCCAGTTTGATGATTCGCGAATGGCAATTTCTATTGCGGCAGAATATATCAGCAGAGGAGGTATTGCACTAAATTATTTTCCGGTCAAAGAGCTTCTTAAGGATGGGAATGGAAATATATCCGGGGTTGTAGCTGTCGATACCCAATCCGGCATAAGGTATGAATTAAGAAGCAGGCTGGTAATAAATGCAACCGGAGTGTTTGCTGACGAGATACTGAAGCTTGATGATCCGGATTCAGAAAATATAATAAGGCCTAGCCAGGGTGTTCATATCGTACTCGATAAGAAATTTCTGCAGGGTGATTCAGCAATAATGATTCCAAAGACTGACGACGGCAGGGTGCTTTTTGCTATCCCCTGGTACAACAGGGTTGTCGTCGGGACAACAGATACACCCCTTGATGAGATCTCATCTGAACCTACTGCTCTCTATGAGGAAATCGATTTTATCCTTTCCACGGCAGGTAAATACCTCTCAGTGCAGCCTGTCCGATCTGATATCCTGTCGGTATTTGCCGGGCTGCGCCCGCTCGCTTCTGATCCCGGCAATCCCGATTCAACAAAGGAGATATCAAGAAGACATAAGATCCTTCTCTCTTCTTCCGGTTTGCTGTCGATAACTGGAGGTAAGTGGACAACATACAGGATGATGGCTGAAGAAACCCTCAACAAAGCTATTAAAGCCGGAATTTTACGCAAGTCAGCTTGTATAACGAAAGAATTGGTCATTGATCATAAACCGGATAACCTTCTAAAAGGCCATCTGTCAGCATATGGCGCAAAAGCTCAGGAGATCATTGGGTTAATGAGTGAGAACCCCGGTCTGGGTTCTACACTTTGCCCATCGTTGCCATATACAAGAGCTGAAATAGTATGGATATGCAGAAACGAAATGCCTGTAAATATTGATGATATACTGGCCAGAAGAACCAGGGCACTATTTCTCGATGCCAAAGCGAGTATGAAAGTGTCGGGTGAAGTGGCTGAGATAATGGCCAGGGAAATGGGGCGGGATGAAAACTGGCAGAAGGAACAGGTTGATTCATTCCATAGATTAGCGGGTAATTATTTGTAAATTGTAATAAATCAATATTAGGCGGCTTATGACAAAGTACATTCTGGCTCTTGACCAGGGCACCACGAGTTCAAGGGCTATAATATTCGATTATACAGGGATGCCTGTTGCTACTGCTCAGAAAGAATTCAGGCAGTTATTCCCTGAGCCGGGATGGGTAGAGCACGATCCCGAGGAGATATGGTCGTCGCAATCGGAAGTCGCAATTAAATCGCTTTCTGATTCCGGGATCAGGATAGATGAAATTGCAGCACTTGGGATTACAAATCAGCGGGAAACGACACTTGTCTGGGACAGGAGGACGGGCAAGCCGGTTTATAATGCCATTGTATGGCAGGACCGACGAACTTCTGAATATTGCGACAGGTTAAACTCAAAGGGATATGGGGAGATAGTACAACGAAAAACAGGTTTGATTATCGATGCGTATTTTTCTGCCACTAAAATAAGATGGATCCTTGATAATGTGGAGGGAGCCGGCGAATTGGCAGAAAAAGGGAACCTTGCCTTCGGTACTGTTGATTCCTGGCTAATATGGAAACTTACCGGGGGGAAGCTGCATGTAACGGATGTTACAAACGCATCGAGAACGATGCTATTCAATATTAACACCCTCGAGTGGGACGATGATCTTATTGAGCTTTTTGAAATACCACGATCAGTGTTGCCCGAGGTCAGGTCATCCAGTGAAGTCTATGGAGAAACAAGCGAATGTTTCTCATCACCTGTAAAAATTGCAGGTATAGCAGGAGATCAGCAGGCTGCTCTTTTCGGTCAGATGTGTGTCGAGCCGGGCATGGTAAAAAACACTTACGGCACCGGCTGCTTCATGGTCATGAATGTGGGTAAGGAGCCGATACGCTCCAATAACCAGCTGTTAACAACAATCGCATGGCAGATAAATGATACAGTTCATTATGCAATTGAAGGAAGTATATTCATCGCAGGGGCTGTTGTTCAATGGCTTCGCGATGGGTTGGGTGTTATCAGGGAGTCAGGAGAGATTGAGAAGCTGGCCTCAGAGGTAAATGATTCAGACGGTGTATATTTTGTACCTGCCTTTGCCGGTCTTGGTGCTCCGCACTGGATTCAACATGCCAGGGGAACCATTGTCGGGATAACACGTGGAACAACGTCAGCAAACATAGCCAGGGCTGCCCTCGACAGCATCGCCTTTCAGACTTATGATGTGCTCCGTGGCATGCAGGAAGACGCAAAACTGGCTATCAGTGAACTCAGGGTCGATGGCGGTGCAACCGTAAATAATAAACTGATGCAGTTTCAGGCCGACCTGCTTCAGGCAAGCGTTGTGAGACCTAAGATAACCGAAACAACCGCGCTTGGAGCTGCATACCTGGCAGGACTGGCTGTTAAGTTCTGGAACTCCCTGGAAGATATCAGGGGCCAATGGCAGGTTGACAGGAGCTTTACTCCGGGATTGAATAACCAGCAGGTAATGGAGCTTGTCCAGGGTTGGCACAGGGCTGTCAGGACTGCAATAGCATGGGCTGATGACAGGGGAAGTGCTTAAAGTGCCTAAAGTACTTAGAGTACCTAGAGTTGTTTTTCTGTTGTCTTAACTTTGGCTCACTCCCTGTCTGACGACAGGCAGACAAACTTCTAAATCATATGATAACAACTTAATAATCAAACTATGAACGCATTCTTTGCTGAGTTTTTCGGGACAGCCATGATCCTTGTCTTCGGAAGCGGCGTTGTTGCTAATGTCGTACTAGACAAAACAAAGGGGAATAACAGCGGATGGGTAGTGATCTCCTTCGGATGGGCCATAGGGGTTTTTACCGGTGTCCTGATTGCCGCAACCTACAGTGGAGCTCATCTCAACCCTGCTGTCACCCTGGCTCTTGTACTGGCGCATAAGTTCTCACCTTCCCTGATGCCTCTTTACATACTTGCACAGATCCTTGGAGCGATGTTTGGATCGGGCCTTGCCTGGCTTGCATACAAGAAGCATTTTGATGCAACTGATAATCCTGACCTCAAGCTAGCGGTTTTCTGTACGGCTCCGAATATCAGAAGCTACTGGTATAATGTAATAACAGAGGTTGTCGGCACTTATATTCTTGCCCTGGCCGTTTTATACATGGCTGCCCCTGACGTAGGACTCGGCGCACTGAATGCACTGCCCGTAGCGCTGGTTGTCCTTGGAATAGGGTTATCACTTGGCGGTCCTACGGGTTACGCTATCAATCCCGCCCGTGACCTTGGTCCCAGGATACTGCACTTTTTACTTCCGATCAGGGGTAAGCGCGATTCGGACTGGAAGTATTCATGGGTGCCGGTACTGGGTCCAATGGCAGGCGCAGCACTTGCAGCATTAATGTACCTTCTTTTTGCAGGTTAGAAAATCGTCAGGTTTTCTCCTGATGATCCGGGGCAGGATCTTCTTGCAGCTTGGTCTGCCTGATGGTGAGGATCAGTATTCCCATCAGAAGGAGTGCTGCGCCCAGTATCCAGAGCGACATTTCAATGCTGCCTGTTCTGTCGCTGATTACCCCTACCATTGTAGGTCCTACAAATCCCCCGAGGTTGCCAACTGAGTTGATAAGTGCTATACCCCCGGCTGCTGCTGTTCCGCTAAGGAAGGTCGTTGAAAGAGCCCAGAAAGGTCCCATCGCGGATTTTAATCCCATCAGAGCAGCCATCAGGGCCAGCAAAGCCAGGTAGGGATTCTGCAGGTACGCACTTAAACCGAAACCTGCAGCAGCAGCAAATGCCGCAACCGCAACATGCCATCGCCTTTCACCTGTTTTATCCGAATGGTAGCCAATGATCAGCATTGCCGCAATAGCAGCTACGTATGGTATTCCATTTATTATTCCAACCATTGAGTAACTTAAGCCTGATAAATCTTTAATGATTGAGGGCAGCCACATTTCGTAACCGTAGATACCGACTGTAAGCAGAAAATATATAAAGCATAAGAGCCATATTCTCCCACTGGTAAATGCTTCTGAAAGACGGAAATGAGCATGCCCCTTCGATTGTTTTGTCTCTTCATCGAGCCTGGACTGTATCCAGTCTTTTTCAGTGGACGAAAGCCATTTGGCTTTCCCGGGACGGTCGGGAAGCACGAAAATAACCACCACCCCCATTAATACAGCTGGTATGCCCTCAAGGAGGAACAGCCACTGCCATCCTTCAAGGCCTCCCAGCCCATGCAGATCGAGGATGGCACCTGATAGAGGTGAACCAACAATTCCGGCAATAACGGTACCTGTTGCAAAAAGAGCCACGGTATGGGCCCTCTCTTTGTCGGGAAACCAGTATGTAAGATATAGTATTACTCCCGGATAGAATCCCGCTTCGGCAATTCCGAGCAGAAAACGCACTACATAGAATGCCGTGGTACTTCTGATGAATAGCATCATAGCGGAAATAATACCCCAAACTATCATTATCCTTGCTATCCATATCCGTGCCCCGACCCGCTGCAAAATCAGGTTACTGGGCACTTCAAACAGGAAATACCCGATAAAAAAAAGCCCCGCTCCCAGGCCATAGACACTGCCGAAGACACTTGCGTCAACACCCAGTACTTCCTGGAGCTGCAGCTTTGCAAAGCCTACATTTATACGGTCTACATACGCTATTATATAACAGATAAATAGCAGGGGAATAAGGCGCCATGTTATTTTTGAATAAAGTTGACGGGATTGTTCAGGTGTCATTTCTATATTAATAATTTACAGGTTCATTTCTGAAAAACGCTTTTCTGAAATCCCCCGTCTCCGGCAGGACCATTTTATAAACAGGTTTAATATCATACCCGATTTCAAGTGACCTGGCTGTGAATTCCATCAGATGACCGCCCATGCTGTGATCATCTGCAATAAAATGAAGGTGGAATCCTGCAGTATTAATGTCACCAATATATGCGGGACACCAGAATCCGACAAGTGTTCCTTTAGTATTCCTGCCTTCATACTGGGGCCTGTCTGCAAGCATCTGGTCAAGGGGTTCATTATAAGGCTTCTCCTGACGGTCGGCGCCACCGCATCTAATATAATCGAATTCTCCGCGTATACGGAAAGCGTAGAACAGGTTCCTGGATGGAACATGTCTTTCAGCAAATGCCTTAAGTGCCGGGTAATTTATTTCACCTCTCATCAGTAACGTATCATCCTGGCGATAAAAAGTGACAATTGAATAAGGAATAAGGGAATCGTCATCCGCTTGCATTACCGTGCCATCCTGGGCAACCCTGTAAACAACATGATCCAGTACCACCATTTCCCCGTTCATCCTGTTGTATGTGCCCAGTCCGAAATCACCATGCTGTTTAAGTTCCCCTACTTTCATATCGCCTTCGAGCACTCCGTTGTCGAGAGCTTTGAGGATTGAATAATGAAAGATCATATCCTCCTCATTTGATGAACACCCTGCCAGAAGCAAGGCAGCGATCAGGAATAATATCTTCTTCATTTTTCCCGGGAGTTTTGTTAAACATTTTTATTGGCTGTTTAAATGTACCATAAAAATTAAAAAATGAGAAAGAAAGGACAAACCTATTAAGTCGTGCAATAAGACAAGCTGGTATATGGCATCAGTGAATAAAATGTTTAATTTTATAACAAACAGAATAACAGTTAATCCTGATTATCATGAAAGATAAGCCTTTATCCAAAGGTGTTACCAGGCGGCACTTTGTAAAAGTATCCGGTATTACGGCATTGGGATTTTCTTCAATAGGTATTGCCGGTTGCTCATCAAGCGGAGTTGCAATAGTGCAAATTCCTGATGACCCGGCTGCCATTTCTCCTGTTGTAGAATGGGCAGCAAATGAATTAGTTAAAGCTCTCCTCTCGAAGGGCATAAGGGTGCATAAATTCAGCCGGATACCGGAGGAGAAAGGTTTTGACATGTGTATTTTAATTGCGGGTTCAGATTCCATGGTTGCCTCGGAATTACTGAAATCTGTAAATGTATCAGTCCACGAATTGCCTGAAGCTATTGGATTGGTTCCAGCCGGTACTCCTGACCAGCAGATACTTCTAGCAACAGGATATGATATCCGGGGGCTGATGTATGCAGTCCTTGAACTTACAGACAGGGTTATTTACTCGACACATCCGGTTGAAGCCCTGACCATTGATCAACCTGTTATTGAGAAACCAGCAAACCGGGTCAGAGGCATAAACAGGCTTTTTGTCAGCGACATTGAGGATAAGGGCTGGTTTAATGACAGGGAAATGTGGCCGGAGTATCTTACAATGCTGGCAACGCAAAGGTTTAACCGTTTCAGTCTGAGTTTTGGAATTGGTTATGATTTTCTGCAGGATGTCACCGATGCGTATTTCCTGTTTGCATACCCGTTCTTTTTATCAGTACCGGGGTATGATGTGAGAGTTCCGGAATTACCGGATATAGAGCGTGATCAAAACCTGGATATGCTCCGGTTCATAAGTGATCAGACTGCAGCAAGGGGATTGCATTTCCAGCTGGGTATATGGATGCATGGCTATAAATGGCTTAACAGCCCGAATCCGAATTATACCATCGAAGGATTGACTCAGGATAACCATGCTGCATACTGCCGTGATGCTGTGCGTGAACTTCTTGTTAGGTGCCCTTCGATTAGCGGAATTACTTTCCGGATACATGGAGAAAGCGGAGTAACAGAAGGCAGTTACAATTTCTGGATGACAATATTTGAAGGAGTGGCCACCTGTGGACGTAAGGTCGAAATCGATATGCACGCCAAGGGAATGAGCCCTGCAATGATCGAGACAGCTTTATCCACAGGTGTGCCGGTAAACATCTCGCCGAAATACTGGGCAGAGCACCTGGGTCTGCCATATCACCAGGCTGATATCAGATCGTTGGAAATACCGAGAGCGAATATAGGGGGAAGAGGATTGATGAATCTGAGCGCAGGATCAAGAAGCTTTACCCGTTACGGTTATGCTGATCTGTTTAAAGAGAACAGGGAATATGGTGTTATCCACCGTATATGGCCCGGCACTCAGCGCCTGCTTCTCTGGGGAGACCCCCTTTTAAGTGCAGCTCATTCCAGGGCGTTCAGCTTTTGTGGAAGTGCCGGGGCTGACCTTATGGAGCCTTTGTCGTTCAAGGGACGTCGTGGATCAGGAATTGCCGGGGGACGTTGCGGTTATCTGGACGAATCTCTGAAACCACGCTGGGACTGGCAAAAATATCTTTACAGTCTGAGGGTTTTTGGACGACTTGCATATAATCCTGAAACTGATCCCGATGTCTGGCAGCGTTATTTAAGAACAGAATTCGGGCAGGCATCAGAAGATGTTGAAAAAGCACTGGCTAATGCAACAGGGATATTGCCCGTAGTGCTGACTGTACATGGTGCATCGGCTGCAAATAATATGTACTGGCCTGAAATGTATACAAACATGTCAATTGCTGATCCCCAGTATAAGAATCCCTATTCTGACACACCCTCTCCAAAAGTATTC
The DNA here is from genome assembly GCA_964595725.1 of uncultured Rikenellaceae bacterium. Lineage (GTDB taxonomy): Bacteria > Bacteroidota > Bacteroidia > Bacteroidales > VadinHA17 > LD21. The sequence continues at coordinate 55,294 of CAZQRQ010000007.1, forward strand.
GGTAATGTAAGCCCTATGGATCCGCAGTTATTCCTTTCAGTTAATGAATTTGCCAGGGAGCTTATTAACCGGTCACGAAGCGGAAAGTACTCACCCGTTGATGCTGCACAATGGATAGAAGACTATTCTGATGCAGCTGAAGGATTCCTTGAGAGTGCAAAAACCAGTAATCATGATATTGGGAAACCTGAATTTCGACGATTGGTAACTGATATAGGTATTCTGATCGGTCTTGGACGATTCTTTTCCGCCAAGCTGCGTGCAGGTGTATTGTTCGGAATTTATGAGCAGACTGGAAACAGAACAGCACTCGAAAAGTCTCTTCAGTATTACAGGAAAGCCCGCGATACATGGGATGAGTTCTCATCGGAAGCGGTACCTGTATATAAAAGCGATATAACAATAGGAGAAAATCCTGAGATACGAGGGCATTGGCGCGACAGGTTACAAGCCATAGATGATGACATTGCTATTATTTCCGGATTGCTGGAAAAAGTTAAGGATAAACAGAATGATCCGGAAGGTAAAATTATGACGGCCATTGAGGAAGCATCAGGAAGGCCTGTAAGGTTATCGGGATCCGTTAACCATGTTCCTGCTGAACGGTTTACACCAGGTAATCCGATGACGCTGAAATTATCGACTGGCCGTAAACCATCTGCGGTTCTATTACATTACCGTCATGTTAACCATGCCGAAAGATTCAGAACAGCGGGGATGATAGCAGATGGGATTACATTCCAGGCAACAATTCCCGGATCATATACTGATACAGAATACCCGATACAATACTATTTTGAATTCACAGAAAAACCGGGGAATGCCTGGTTATTCCCTGGATTCAATCCGGATCTGGCCAGCCAGCCATATTATGTTGTGCGTAGTGTTTAGAGCGGGGCCACAGCTAATTCTGTTTTAGGCTGAACCAGGTTTATTTCATCCCGGGAGTTATGATCCTGTAATTACCACTTAAGTGCATCAGGCTGAAGAGGTACAGTAAACCGTCGTAATACGGATCAAAATAACCGTCTTTGTAAGGCTCCAGCCTGGCATTCCATACAGCATCAACAAACTTCCAGCTCTTAGCCTGGGTTCCCATTATTGAAGCTGCTCCGGAAGTAGAAACCAGCCCGAGTGAATGGCGCAGGGTCCTGAAACCTCCGGCAGGCATAACAAATTCCGGTAATGTCCCGTCTGTATTGAATTGATCCTCGAAGGTGTCGATACCCCGGCAATAGAGGAAATTCTGGATACGTCTTGCATAATCCTTCTGCCAGTCTTTGTCTTTGGCGAACCACGAATAATCCATGGCTATGTTCATAGGAACCCTCCACGAATCGAAACGAAAAGCAGTACGCATCCTGGAATTTGAAGGAGGTTTTCCGCTGTATTCACTGTAATCAGGATTCAGCCCGGTTACCGGGTCGCATGCCCTGTGAAGGAAGACCCGTGAAGTATCCGCGCAGTCGCGGTAGAACTGTTCATGACCATCTTTCGCATATTCGGCCCAGATCTCGAAAAATGCAGGCAGGTGATAGGAGGGATCGGTAGTATTATACCTGTCGCTTTCAGGCACGAATGAGATCTGTTTGTGTTCGACATTCAGGATATTATTAATTCCTTCCGAGCCGTCCTTGCTCCACATGGCATCGAGGATCCTCCTGGCTTCACCGTAATAATCTATACCGGTATTGTTGCCCCAGCGATTGGAAGCAAAGAGCAGATCTGTCACAAAGTAGAGTTCACCATCAGAAGCGGTTCCTTCTGAATTATGCTTTCCCGTTTCAGGATTTACCGACCAGGCGAAATATCCATCGCGTGGCCCTCCCTGGTGCTGCATATATTTTTTTGTCCATCTCCATAAGCGGTCAAAAACATCCTTTTTGTTCATCTGAACGGCCACCATCAGACCATATGATAATCCTTCAGTACGTGCGTCGTGATTCTTAAGGTCAGACACATATGCCATCGAGTCCCCCACTTCAAAATAGACCCTGTTGGGCCCTTCGAAGACATCGTAGTATGCTTTGGCCAGTTTAGCATCTATATCGGCCTGTTTATAGCCTGCATAAAGAAACACGTTACGGTATTTCCCTGTTTCCCAGGCTCCTTTTTCCCAGGGTTTCATTTTGCCACGGCTGTCTTTAATATCTTTATTGCAGTCTTCCTCACGGGACTGTCCGTATGAATATCCGACAATGCATAAGGCAATTGCCATCAGGCTTAATTCTATAATTTTCTTCATTACAAGGAATTGTTTACTAATTTGTTGATTGTGAAAGTTAAAAAATATTTTCTAGACATTTAGTGCAGGTGGTTTATAATATTCTGTTAATTTTGGTAATCAATAATAGAATCTAATCTCTCTGCCTTATGAAAAGAAAAGGTTTTCTTTCAATTATTTTTGTTTTTCCTGCCATGATTGCCTGCCAGGTGATGGCACAAAATTCTGAACCAGTTTTTAAAGAGGTGCTTGGAAGTCAAAATGACAAGGAAGTATATCTCTATACTCTTACAAACAAAGCAGGCAACACTTTGAAGCTGACAAACTATGGAGCAAGGATTGTTGGTATAGAAGTGCCGGACAAGGATGGCGTCAAGGCTAATATTACTACCGGTACCGACAGGCTCGAATCAATTGTAAGAGATGCTTTCGGCGGAGCTGTTATAGGCAGGTACGCCAACAGGATAGCGAATGGAAAATTTACTCTCGACGGTAAAGAGTATGATCTGCCAATTAACAATAAGCCGAACACGCTGCACGGTGGCAGGAACGGGTGGTATACAAAGGTGTGGGATGCAGAAATCACAGGTGGCAGGAAACCGGCAATTAAATTCACTTATCTAAGTCCTGATATGGAGGAAGGATTTCCCGGAACGGTTACCATTGAAGCGACTTATACATGGACAGACAAAAACGAAATTATTATCGAGTATGCTGCAGCAACTGATAAGAAGACAGTTATAAATGTTACGAATCATGCCTATTTCAACCTGCACGGTGCCGGGAACGGATATATTTTCGATCATATTCTAACTCTCAATGCCCAGGCTTATACACCGGTTGATGCAACTTTGATCCCTACAGGGGAGATTAGGCTGGTGGAAGGGACACCATTTGATTTTACTTCTCCTCATACCATGGGTGAAAGGATAGGGGAGACCTACGACGGATCAGTTCTCAACGGATATGATCATAATTTTGTGCTCGATAACAAAGGGAAGGTGGATGCCACGGTTTATGATCCGGTAAGCGGACGTTTTATGGAGGTAATTACCGACCAGCCCGGGATGCAGTTTTATTCAGGCAGCGGCATGATGTGGAAAAGGGCTCAGGAGTCGGGCAACATTCCTGCAAATACCCGTTCTTCGTTTGCATTGGAAACTCAGCATTTCCCCGATAGCCCCAACCATCCAGGTTTCCCTTCAACAGTATTAAACCCGGGAGAACAATTCAAATCGAGAACCATTTACAGGTTCTCTGTAAAAAAATAGTTTTATAAATATAGGGTGAAAATTAATTATTGAAGCCATTGGTACAAGACATTTTATTTACCTAATTGAGGGTCATAAAACCTTGCACCATAATCGTACCAGTAGGAGTTGTTACTGCTGACTGATAATATGTTATGCTGATTTTGGAACAATTTTCTTGGCGATATTATGGTAATTTGAAGCTTTGAAAACAGATCTATCAACTTTATCAATATGAAAATTAATGTTTTTGTGGGATTTTGAATACTTAACTATTAAAATAACTGAGGCATTCCATGTTGGTATTTCTCATGATGATCTTATAGCTGAGATTTTTGTTATTCTTTAAAGTAGGAGTATCTTTGTACAAGAGGACAAGCTTGTGGATCTCGTTTAGTTCAGCTGAATATGAAAACAAAAAATATAAAATCAAAAGAAAAAGAAAATTGGGCGTTACCAGGCAATCCTATTTCCCATAATGAATTCAAGAGTGGGATTAAAAAAGCAGAGGAAGGTCCATTTTATACTGTGGAGGAGTCAAAAAACATGCTCGAAGAATGGAGGAAGAAAAAAAGCTCCGTGTAAAAGTATCCAAATCATTTATCATTGATCTTGATAGCATTTTTCAATATGGCGTAGAGACCTTTGGCCTCCGGCAGACTCAACTTTATGAGAATGAGATCTGGAAGCTGGTGGACGGACTTTCAAGCAATTGGCAACTCTTTTCTGAGTGCCGTCATCTGTCAACAAAGTCGAAGATGTACAGATGGATTATACTGGAATCTCACCTTATCATTTATCGTATCACAGTCAAAGAAATACAGGTACTTCGGATACTGCATTCTAACCGCAGCATAACAAAAATAAAGGCTTCGAGAGGGGTAAAACCATAGAATAAAGATTCATATGAGAACAAGAGGATCCATTCATGCAAGGCTGGGAAAGAACCAATTTATCGATAAATTCGGCAACCGGATTGTTCACGCTCAAAAAAAACAATAAAATAAAAACCCGGCGTCGAACCGGGTTTCTTGTTACGTTACCTATTGGAAAAATCACTAATTCAAAACAAAACCTAATTCTTTGATCTAATATTATCCAAAGAGTCTTTGTAAGCTTTGATCAACAGTTTGGTCGAGTCACGATAATAAGAATATTCTTTATATATTTCTTCAGTGTAGATTATTTGCCTTTTGTTTTCAATGTTTTTAAGGAAGACAAATATTAATAACACTATAATTATCAGAGTAATAAATACAGATTTAATTATCTTTTTCATTCCATTTATTTTCGTTTATTATCATTTTGATTTTTCAGAATAAGTTGAAGCGTTCCTTCTTGGAGTAATTCGCTTGAAGTAGTAAATGGTCCGTGTATTTGACTTCCAATAGTCATAAAGAAATTTAATGGGGCACTAAGGAGTGCATTTAGAATCCGCATCGGTTCGCTATATGCAAATCTTTCCCCAGCTGTATTTAAAACAGGGTGAGATCTAATTACATCATACCTGTTTTTACTAAATTCAGGTGCATGTGCGAAAACCATATATTCCCACTTTTTACTATAGAACTTCTTATCTTCAAGTTCTGCATTATTCACAATAATGTCTGCAGCTTCTTGTTTAAACACGTTGACGTCAGTCATAGCATTGCCTTCATAGTCTAAAAATGTACTTACAGTTGGGGTTTCACCTATATTTTTACCTCCCGCAGAAGTGTTGTTCTTCCCGTAATTCTTCAGTACTACCTTGCTTGCTCTTTTTTCGTTGCCTTTATGTTTATAAATGGTTTTATCTCCATCATCATATACAGCAACAATTTTCCCCTTCTTACTTGTATGAGTTGACATTCCATTTGCATCGATGAAAATTATTGGATTATCAATCGTATAATTATAAGGAGACCATCTATAATACTTCTCCGCCATCGGATCCACCACATGCCATCTCCCGATCTGCGGATCATAAAACCTTGCGCCGTAATCGTACCAGTAACCAGAGTTACTTTTGATTGATAGTATGTTACCCTGTCTTTGAAGCAAGTTTTTAACGGTTTTTGGGCTACTTTACCTTCCGAAATTGCTATTTATACTCTATTCAGGTATGAAAATAAGGAAATAATGACGATTTATTGGTGATTTTACAATGGGATTTAATAGTCAGTAAGATTATATGGGATTTGTAGTGATTATTTATCCTTTCGGGAAGGCTTGAATCCTTTTACCTGGACAGGCTTTTTGGTGTCGTGCTTCTCTATCAGCTCATCGAGGTAGCTGAAGACAAGTTCTATGTTTTTGTCCTGGTTGGTGAGTTTCTTTTTAATTTCTTCAATTTCAAGTCGTATACTCATGTTATCCATTAGGATCTCCCGCACCTTGGTGAATACTCGCATGATCTGGATATTAACCTTTATGGCTCTCTCACTGTTCAACACCCCTGATAACATTGCTACACCTTGCTCGGTAAACGCATATGGCAGTTTTCGACGACCACCCCAGCTTGATGTTCCAGTTTGGAATATCAAGACTTCGAACTCTGCCTTTGTCAACTGGAACATAAAATCTTCCGGGAAGCGGTCTAGGTTACGCTTTACCTGTTCATTTAATCTGCGGGTTTCAACATCATATAGTTCTGCCAGGTCTTCATCAAGCATCACTTTTTTATCTCTTATGAGGTAGATTTTGCTTGTTATAATTTCATCAGGTACAGCCAGAAGATTACTTCTTTTTGTCATTATGAGCTTTGTGTTATGGTTTTGTAAAGTTACTTATTTAAACTTGATGTCGCATTTTGCGATATCAAAATTGTATTTAACGGATTGTTGGCATATCGGATTTTACAATTTATGATTTCTTACTTGATATCGCAAAGTGCGATATCAAGAATGGTAATGCCATATTAACCACTCTATTATATATTTATCGATGGCGCTGATATATTGGAATCCTTCTAATCCTTCAGGCTGATGGCACGGTATTGTCCCTCTTGCTGTCTACACTGTAGTCAAACCCCGCTATTACCAGGATTGTTGCAAAACACTTATTGCGTTATTGCAACAGATTTTTACACTTTTGCATTTAGGATTCCGTATTCTAGATACTCCAGCGAGTGGATTTACAGTAGTAAATCGTCCTATTTGCGGACTATAAGATCTCGCTCCATAATTGTATTAATACAAAATCAAAGAACTTATAAATGTAAGACGTTATCATTAATACTAAAATCCAGAAATCCTATTCTAATTTTGTGTGAATGTTTAACAATCTAATAAGGTATCCAGAAATAGAATTCTAAAATTACTTTATCATATACAACAATTCTAAATTCCCCATTATAAGGACCATACTTATCCTTGATAAGTACTGAATATATTGAGTACTTTTCCCCAGAAGGTGTATAATTTTTAAATTTAATTTTATAGTGTTTCCTAATGAAATTATTTATCTTATCCCCAACTTTAATCTCAGGAAATATTCCAGTTAGACTATTGTCTTGACATGAAAAAGCTTGAACCTCATTATGAACACTTCAAAATATGATTTTGAGTAATATATGTACCTTGAACTATCACTTGGGATTACCTTACTATAATTACTGATTACAGAATCAGGTTTCCCATTTAGTTTATAAATTACCATTGCCTTATCTCCCAAGTGGATACCAGAGATACAAATTCGATCAAAGTTTATGAAATCTTCTTTGTTCTTTTGACTGTAACAAAATTTACAGAAAAGTAATGAAACTACTACTCCTACAAAACAAATTGACCTTATGCGCTTTAAGTAATACTCCAAATGTAATCTTAAACCAAATAATATATTATCCCTTTCCTTTTTCATACTCAGATTCTTTATTTACTTCTTCTTTTTGTATAGATTCTGGTTGTATAGGATTTCCATCAGAATCAAACTTAGTATCCAAATAGTCTTCTGGGTTAGTTTCTGTGGCTTCATCCCAGTTATCAGACTCTCCCTCTCTCGTAATTATATGTACATGCTCTCGATCTTCTGGTAAACCTTTGGCATTACCAGTCGTACCGGAAACACCAATAATATCTCCTTCATTGACTAACCCACTCACTGTCGGGATATCTTGTAAATGTGCATACAAGGTAAATAAGTCATTACCAGACTCAAGCTTTGATCTAATAATTAAATAATTTCCTAGTTTGCCTTCTGTATTTGCTGAGTACACTGTACCACCCTTGATGCTCATTAGATTGGTTCCTTTTAGAGCCTTTATGTCCAATCCATTATGATGCCTGCCTCGTGCGTCTCCCCATCTTCCTCCAGCTATATTATTGTTCTCTGTTGGACATATCCGGGGGTTCTTTACAGGATCACCAGAGACAAGACCAGCTATATCAATAAATAGGATGGGATTGTTAAATGTATATGCGTACGGGCTATAATTATTCATTTTTTCAGCTAATGGATCCACCGAATTCCACCTCCCGATCTGCGGGTCATAGAATCTTGCTCCGTAATCATATCAGTGACTAGGATGACCGTTGACTGATAATATGTTATACTGATTTTGGAACAATTTTCCTGGCTATATTAAGGTTATTTGAAGCTTTATAAACAGGTTTATCAACTTATCAGTATGAAAATTAGTGCTTTTTCTGGGATTTTTAATACTTATCTATTGAAATATCTGAGTAATTACTTGTTGGAATATCTTCTAATGATCCTAGGTTTAAAATTATTGTTATTCTATAAAGTAGGAGTATCTTTGTATTGCCTGGGAAACTAGTACTTGGAGTAATGAAAGAACTAAAATGGAAGAGAACTATGTGATTGATAAAAGTGGCCGCAAAATAGCCGTTCAGGTTCCAATTAAGACCTATAAAAAACTAGTAGCGGATTCTGAAGAACTGGATGAAATAAAGGAATACCGTAAGGCCAAAACCCATAAGAGCGATCCTATACCCTTTAAACAGGCTTTCAACGAGATTGAAGAAGCTACAAAATGAGGTATACCATTTTTATTGAACGTTATGCCCAAAAGCAAATCTTAAGGCTTGACAGAAAAGTAATACCTATTATTAAATCAGCCATTGCAGGTCTTGCTGATAACCCCAGACCACAGGGATATAAAAAACTCAAAGGTGAAGATGCTTACCGTATCCGGGTAGGTGATTACCGGGTTATCTATGAGATTGATGATGACAGGATAATCATTGTTGTAGTATCTGTTGGACACAGGAAAGACATTTATAAATAAAAAGCCCGGCTTTTAAACCGGGTTTTATGTTTCTGTTCATTTTATTCCAAGGTTGGCTAAAATACTATCAAGACTACAACTCCCAATATGATTACAACTGTAGCCACTCCAATAATGTAGTTCTCCGTGTCATAGGTTCCGCCCAAGACCGCATTGAAGTTCCCTTCGACTTCATCTTGTAAACGTGTTTTGCAACCTTTTAATAACCATCGGATAAAACCACCTATCCATCTTGCTGTTTCTGGCATAACTTTTACTTTTCTAATTCCTTCTTAGTTGCGGTTCCAATATTTAACACATTTCTGACTATATCTAATTCTTTCAGACCTTGCTGATTAACTTTATTCGTTTGAAATAGTTTTCCTGCTCTTTGCTGCCATTTCATGCCAGTTGGCAATCCTTTTGTGGCAGTGATCCCCGGGGTATTGTTAACAAACTGATTAAATCCCTGTAGTCCTTCATTGGATGTTTTAACTACCTGCCCTGTCGTGGTTAATCCTCCTGATATTAATGCCGGAACTACGTCAATAAAAGCATCCATCTTTTTGTCCGCATTTGCTGGAGTTCCACCCAGGGATTTTCCAGTTAATAAAGTTACAGGTGAATTAACTATTGAATAACCAATAATAGCTGCAACTTTTAAAGACCCTTCTCCAAACGAACCTGATGGAGAGTCAAGCCAATTTTTAAAAGCAGATAATGTACCTGATTTATTAATTTCTCCTGAACCAGTACTATTTATCAATTCTGGCCCAAAGTAAGATGTTTTGGCAAGGTTAAATGTTTCCTTATTATCCGTGAATTTCATCCATAGCTTACTGTCATTTACAATCAGGTCAGCAGTTTCATTATCAAACCATTTATATTCACCAGATACGCTTTGATATCTATCAACTCCCATTCCATCAGGGTCAATAAATCTCATAGGATTATCTACAGTGTAGTTATATGGCGACCACCTTCTGTACTTTTCAGCTAATGGATCCACCGCATTCCACCTCCCTATCTGTGGATCGTAAAACCTTGCACCGTAATCGTACCAACTAAAAGGGAAATTTTCAGATGAGATAATATCTTCCTTTATTTGCATTTAACCCAAAGTATAAGTCCACTTTAGAAATTGATTACTCCAAGACATTTTTGAATGATCTGTGAGGAGAACAAAACTTATGAAACAACTAAAGTAAAGCAGATACAGAAATATCTTCGTCTATACTCTTCCAGTGAATCCCAACACCATTACCAATAAGTCTCCAATCCTTAAGCTGGTCTTCGCTGGCTTTTCTTAGTCTTGGGAACCATAATAATGGAACACCGATTTCTCGCCCATCCTGTAATTGAACATAGAGCATGTCCTTTGTGAACCACACTTTTGAAGCGAGGGCATTTACTTGTTTATTGGCTAAAGTGCTCATTCCATTTATCTCTTATTAACACCTCATTCTTCTTAGTAATTTATTTAATATCAATTATTTCCTAAAGGTGGCCTCAGTACTGGTTTTCTTTGAATATCCCTTTATTTCACCCGGCTTCCAATCTCTTGCCATCTGGATGTCGTTATCGACTTTTTCAGTTAGTAAAGGGATGTTCACATAGCCAACCCTGTTATAGATAGCAGGTTTATATTTTGAATCATACAATTCTGCATATTTTATCCAGTAAGTTTTTGCCCGTGTAAGATGGTCAATTGCTTCTTCTTTGTCCTGCTCCAGCCCGTAAAAATTGTAAAGTGCCAGGGAGCATGCGCCCCTGATCTTTTCTGCATAGTAGAATCCTATGGCAGCAAACGCCTCGATATCACCAAGTGTCTGACCAAGTTCAGTTTCCGTTCCCTGTTTCGATGGAAGAAGTTTTTGCAGACCGATCATTGAGAGCCTGGCATATTTTGAAATTGTATCTGCAACTGCAGTGGGAGGTAAAAGGGTGGCGGACTTATTTTCACCATAGTATTGTGCCCACTGGGTGATGTTCTGAATATTGCTCCCTGCAACCGGATCGACTTCCATGAAATCCCTGACGGTATAAAAACCCTTATACCAGGAGGGATTACTGTAGCAGGCTTCGGGGAACCATTTAAGATCGATGTCACCCCATACCAGCCTTGTTGTCCATGGAAAAATCATTGAGGCATCTGACCAGGTCTTCATAAGGATATCGGGTGAAACTGAGGGAAAGTGAGAAGCCAGGGTCTGCCTGAAAAGCTCATCCTGCAAACCAGGGTCATAGCTCAGCCGTCCCCAGAGCATGAAGGAATACCACTGCTTCTGTATTATCAGTGATCCGGAAAGGGTTTGTCCCCGTGTCAGGAAATCTTTCCCCCAGCAGTATCCGTCAGGACCCATATAAAATCCTGATATCTTATCAACGGACGGGATATTCATAATATATTCCCTGGCATATCGGGGATTACCCCAGCGGAAACTATATACATCATCATTTCTTACGGTCAGCCATGTCTTCTGTCCGGCAGGAAGAGCTTCAAATGCAGTATTGCTGAAAGGCGGATTGGTTATGGAATACATGTGGGCGATGGAATACTTTATACTCAGGTCCATAGTTCCGGGGTAATCCCTAAACTCGTTCAGGATCTCGGTCATTCCGGTCTGGTGAAACCTGTGTATGAGCCTGAATTTTCTGTCCGGCTGTTTCCGAAGAGCATCTCTTATTCCCTCACCATAAGTTTTCCACAGCCATTGTTCATTGGTATACTTTTCGTTTCTGCCACCCATGTTTTCTCCAGCTGTGATACCAAAACCGGCCAGAAGAGGATAGGTAAGTACCATCTCCCTCATAGATGCCCTGAAATATGCTATTGTTGTGTCATTGCTGCGGTTGCTTGTTATCCCGTACTTTCCCTGTTCCCCGTATGTGAAAATGTTCCATGTGAAGAAATAGACTTCTATGCCTCGGTCATTTGCATATTCCATTACCTTTCTCCAGAATCCTATTTTTTCCTTGATTGTTATTTTCTTAACAATCTCATGATTATCAAGCAATTCTGGATTCAGGTTCCCGGTGCCGGTTGTTGAATAAGTATTGTCAATATCTGCTGTAGTTTTCCAGACATCATCCAGTGCGACTTCGGGGTATTCTGGAACCTTTACCAGTGACGGGAAAGGATTCAGGCTCCATAAAGTAATTACATTATATCGGTTCCTGGCCATCTCATCAAATTGCTGTTTCCAGAAATCCATATCCCAGACAACGGGAATATTCTGCTGGAAAGCATCAGACAGGTCTGAATAACTGGGTGTCCTCAGATCGAGCGGGATGTTGAATTTGATGCCCCTTCGTTCGAGATATGGCTTGTTATCAGACTCAGGGAGAGCATCTATTGTGCCGTTAGTGATTGCCTCTGCAATATCGAGACAACCATACATTAAACCTGTTTTATCACTGCTCAGGATCCAAAATTCGAGGTTATTTCCTTCTTTTCTCTTCCTGATAGAATAACATTGCCAGCCTGTATACTCCGGTGGCCTTAATCCCATTTTTTTCAGGGCAGCTAAAGACTGATCTTTTTCAGCGGGAATATTAACAATGATACAATTTGAACTGGCTGCCTGCCTGGTACGGCCCCTCATTATTTCTATGCCTCTTTCATCTGACGCCTTTTCCAATTCGCTGATCCCAAAGAGTATTTGCTGGTCTTTGGATTCTGATAAAAGAATGATTTTATGGTAATTGGAAATTTTCTGTTCCTGGTAGCTAATGGCAGATGAAGAAACACTTTGAGCCGAAAGACTGTAAACAGCAAACAGCAAGATGACCGGTATATGATATTTAATTTTCATTTGTTGTTCCGGTGTTATTGCATTTTTACCGGGTTCTTCCATTCAAGCTGTTCATCAATATTTTCGTGCAGCTTATATTTAATTACATGATCATCGGGATTGGCATTTCCTATAATATCTATTTTTGCGCGGTCGGTATTTCCAAATCCTGCGGCTCCCAGGTAGTTCAGATACCCGACATTCTCCAGGGGTATGCCCATCAGCCTGGCACACATGCTGTCAACGGCCACTACATCTTCGCCTGCAAGGGCTATCCTGTGATCGACAGGTGTTCCGCTAACAGGGCCGTTACCTTCCATCCCTTCAACCCCATCGATTATTGTAAAATCCGGTCGCAATTGCTGACCAACCAGAAATATATTGTAATGTAAAAATCTCTCTCCTCCGGAATGCATCCTGCTTTTGTAATGCTTACCACTGCTCCTGTCGTCAGATATAACCAGTGGTGCTCCCATGACTATATTCTTGACCCCTGCCGTCATCACCACACGATTGTGGGTTTTTAGCCGGGATAATGACATGATGTAGTTATTTGGATCAACATAGGTTTTTGCAACCGGTATCTCCTCCTGGTGAAGGTTGGGATCTATAATGAAGAAAGGTGTCCCATTATCTTTATTAAGGTCTACGAATTTAATATTATAGTCTTTCTGCAAGTCGAGATACCCGTAATTTTTAAATCCTTCAGCGGAGTCAACCACAGAGCTTGATTCGGCAATGATGATCTGCTTTTTGTAGATAGGCTTCATGTATTCGAGCAGGGCACGTATTGCATCGACATGAGTTGCACAAAGAGGTGTACTGGTTGCTACCATATTAACCTTAATGATCAGCTGTTTATCTGTCAATCCTTTTCTGATCTCTGCTTCAAAAGGTTTAATTACCTCGTAAAGCATCTGCTGCCTTTCGGTTCCGGTAGTGAAGGCAACACTGCTATTACCTCTTGCTAATGGTATTTTAGGTTCAGGTTTAATGTCTGCAGGCTCTGTAGCCAAAATATCAGAAAATCCGCCTGCCAGCATACCGGCAGCACCAAGTCCAAGCATTTTTAATGCGTTGCGTCTCCCAACCGCGAGTTGTTTACCTGATGTTTTCATATCTCCGATTTGTTTTTGATTTATTGTAGGTTAGTGAAATAAAGGTAGAAAAAGGAAAACCCAAAGTCAAATTTTATTATACGATAAAATAATTGAAGGAGGATTAGAGAATAACTTCTTAATTTTTAATTTTAGGACATTGAAACCCTGTTTGAGAATTTCCAGAAAGTATGATCAGGGCAGAACATTTAAAAACAAGATAACTAACCGATGTCAAATTAATTAATACCTGAAATGAAAGGATACCCGTTAACTGCTGTATTTATTTTAATATGCAGCTTGATTTATGGGCAACAGGCCCAGAATGTTAATATAAATATTAAGTCCGGGACTCCTTCCGGAATAATTGATCCAAAGATCTATGGTCAGCTTTTCGAACACATTTATTTTTCAGCCGATGGAGGATTATGGGGTGAAATGATTGCAGAGCGCTCCTTTGAGCCCGAGCAGTACCCCGGGATAACTCCGCGCGCAGGATTTTTCGACGGGTGGTATGAAGGCGAAAACAACATACTCCACTCGCCAACCCTTTTTGAACAACCCGTTCCATTGGTAACCATAGATGGTGAAGATTATGTTATAAGCACCGATCTTAAATGGCGTTCATATAAGCTTGCCAGGCATATGTGGAGCGGAGGTTATGCCGACATCAGGGTTTCCTTCAGGAGCCTTCCGGGTGGTAAGAGTTATCGATTCCGGCTGCATGATCCGCAGTACGAGTCGGTATCACGCAGAAGCCAGCAGCAGGAACAGGAGCCGCAGGTTGCCACATTTTCTATCGAGAAGGAGACTGAAACGGAGCGTCAGGGTCGTGACGGTAAACCAAGAATTGTCACAGTATGGGAGCCTGTTTCGAGTGTCGACGTGAAGCCGGGACAGATAGATGCGGATGGTGCATGGCATAGCCTGAGGATTCATTGCAGTGGCAAAACCGTAAGGATATACTGGGATGAAAAACTTGTGCTCAGGTTCAACGATCCGGAAAATATTGCATCAAAGAATGCCATATCTTTTGGAGTCAACAATACGGAGGCCCAATTTAAAAATATCAGGATCACCTCAGGTAACGGAAAGGAAATCTACCTGGAAGGCATGCCGGAGGTGGTAAAAAATCCTCCCGTTGCCCCGCAGTGGAAATCTTTCGGTAATGGCTCGTTTGAAATGGTCAAAGGCGATGCAGTGAACATGGATTATTCCCAGAAAATAACTTCAACCTCGGGTGTGGCAGGAGTTTCTCAGGGTCCATTCTATATTAGGAGAGGAGAGACGTATATAGGCACATTATGGGCAAGAGGAGACGGAAATGCTGAACTGGCAGTTGCCTTTTCATTCAATGGTAAGGATATAACCTCGCAGGTACTGGGGAAACCAGGGAAAGACTGGAAGAAATATGAGTTTACCCTTGATGCCCGGGAATTTGATGGCGACGCTGATCTTACTATAGGTGCAAGAGGCGGTAGCCTCCGGATAGACCAGGTAAGTATGATGTCTCGTACAGCACTTGACCTTGGTGGCTTCAGACCTGATATCTATAAGGCAGTTAAAGAACTTGGCCCCACAAACCTTCGCTGGCCGGGAGGGGGATACGCCGCCCAGTACAGCTGGAAATGGGGCATTGGGCCCCAGGAAGAACGCACGCGCTGGCCTCACCTTATGTGGATGAATTACGATCAGAATTCCTTTGGCACAGATGAGTTTATTAAGCTCTGTCGGCAGATCAACTCCGAACCCGTTATTGTCGTACGCATAGGCTTTGACAGACCTGAATCGGAACATGCTATGATTCTGCAGGAAGCCGTAGACTGGGTAGCCTATTGTAATGAGCCGGCAACCGGAGAATGGGGAAGTAAAAGGGCGGCTAACGGGTATCCCGAACCTTATAATGTTAAATACTGGGAAATAGATAACGAGATGTGGGAGTACGGGATCGAAAAATACGAAGCATCAGTTAGGGAATTTTCGACAGCCATGCGAAAAGTGGATCCTTCAATAAGGATACTTGTATGTGGTGGATTTGGTACAGCAACTGATAAAGAGTTTCTCGATCGTTCAGGTAATTATTTTGACTACATGAGTCTTCATCATTATGAGGGCGAAAACGGATATGCAACCGGCCCGGAGCGACTGGGAGCCCAGTATGATCAATATGCTGAGATGATTGCGACCTGTCCTAATCCGAATATTAAACTGTATATTTCTGAGTGGAACCTGCAGAGTATAGACTGGCGTACCGGTCTTTTTGCGGGAGGCTTTTTGAATGTCTGTGAAAAGCGGACGGTAGTTGAAATGGGAGCTGCAGCTCTTTTTATAAGACGTACAGATGCTCCCGAGTGGAACAATGCTTTTGTCAATTTTGATTATAAGGGAGTTTTTGTGGCTCCGAATTACGTGGTTACAAAGCTCTGGCATGACAACTTCTCGAGATACCGTCTTGACTATACAGGTGAAACAGGCAGCCTGAGCGTCAGCACCACTCTGTCGGAAGACGGCAGGTATGTAATTGTAAAAATTGTTAATCCCGGCGAGAACGAGTATCATCTGGCAATAGATGGAGACTGGAAATCACTGATAGGTGCTGAATATGATTTTGTTGCCCCGGGATCGCTCAGTGCAGCTAATTCCATGGAAGAGCCTGATGCCGTATCGGTGGAGAAAGAAGAAATAACTCCGTCCGGTAACTCCGTCACACTCATGGTAGTCCCGTATTCTGCAGGTGTGCTGAGACTGGCAAAGGGATTTTAGTTTCGGGCAGATCCCTGTCATTCCGGTGGTTGTAATTCAGTCTGTTGCCACCTGATCCGGCTTAAGAGATCTGTTCATTATCATTTGAATGTAATATCTATAACAACCACTGAATAGGGATCAAGCACAAAAGTCATATCTCTTGAAAAAACTATGCTGCTTTCCACGGGGGTAATAGTACCGGGCTCCTTGATTGAGGCCCGATCATCCAGACCTGCTTTTATTGTGTAGATCTTCACAACAGTATTATCTTTTATTAAGGTTCCCTGTATCCGTGTAAGCAGTGTGTTTATGTTGTTTTCATAATTGACGGCTTTGATTATAATCTTTTTGCCATCATCCGAGCCTGCTGCAATTGCATCCACGCTTCCAGGCTTCCAGTCGGTTGGCTTCATCTGGGAGATATCATCAAAAAACTGTGACCTGTTACGGATATCCGAGAAAGTACCGGAAGCTGAAGCCAGGTAATTTTCGGCAAAATGTTCCCTGAAGAGCTTTTCAACCACATATCCTCCTCCTGGAAACCATGAAACATGATCATGGTAAATAAAAGCAGTCCAGGTCGGATCATCTTCAGTATTTCTTAACAACAATGCCGGGCATGCCATCTCAAGTTCGTCTCCAAGCCTCTCATATAGCATAAGTGATCCTGCAGAATGTAATCCTGCTTTCCAGTCGTACGACCGGCAAAGTCCCCATTCAAGTACAGCAAGCTTAATATCCGGATGCGCAGAGTTGCGCACATAATCGCGGAGCTTTACCAGGTAATCCTCTATCCTGAACAGCCCTGTCTGGAAATTCTCAGATTCATATTCATAATTATGACAACCCAGTATGTCAAAGTTATTTCCTGCAATATCAACAACCTTCTGGCTCCAGCTAAGGTCATTCGATCTTTTCTGCCCGCAGGCCACTATTATTACTTCAGGAGCTATCTTCCTTATCTCGCCACCATATACATTGACGATGTTTGCATACTGCTCTGGTGAAAACCCGTGGTTCATAGGTTCGTTGTCGATCTGGAAATATTTTACTTTATATGGTTCGGGATGGCCATTTGAAGCTCTTAGTTTTCCCCATTCAGTGGTAACTGGATCGTTGACATAATGAATCCAGTCTATCGCATATTGAACATCTTCAGGTTTTGTTGTTGTTGCCGGAAGGCAGATAAGCGGTTCGGTGTTAATCTGCCTGCAGAGCTCCAGGTACTCATCAGTTCCAAAACCGTAATAATCGGAATAGCCTCCCCATAGAACGTTAGGATGGTACTTTCTCGACACCCGGGGACCAATCCCGTCTTTCCATTTATATTCTGAAGCAAATGATCCGCCAGGCCACCTCAGGAATGGCGGCTTAAGTTCCTTTAGAGCCTGAAGTATATCAGCCCTTAACATGCCATTTTCCCTGTAATCAGCGCGCATAAGCGAAATATTATCAACCAGCAGGGTACCAGTCCCTTTTGCTTCCAATTCCAGTGTTGCCTTTAAATCTGTCCTGGGGCAAACAAATGAATATGGGATCTCCTCCCAGTCGCCACCTCTGGCTTTAAGAGGTATTTCCTTTAAGATTTTGCCCGTGGAATCTTTTAGTCGCACTGTAAGCCTTAAAGAACCCTCAATATTCTTTACCCAGACTGACCCGTTATAGGTCTGTCCGGACACTAGATAGAACCGTTCCTCACGTACACCTGCTGAGCCTTTTTCAGCCATTAGCTGAAGGGATTTACTGCCATTCCTGGAATCTGTATCCGACTCAGTTGCTGTTCCTCCTTCGCCATACGGTTCCCAGTAAGTCCCGAAGTCTTTTCCTTCGAAGCCCCACCCGCGTATCTGTTCAGCATAAAGGCCGTCCACAACCGAATGATTGATATGTTCAAGGAAATGACCATAAACACCTTCTGATATCTTTCCTATGGGCCTGTCGACGTCAATATTAAGTATTGCCACTCCGGGCCCAGTCAGCATCCTGCCCTGCACGTCCTGTGAAAACAGGCTTGCATTAATCAGAAGCAGTAAACTCATATTGATGAGCAAGGTTCGCATGAAAGAATATTGTACTAATCTCATATTAAAATATTATAATATTTAAATAATATATTATTACATTATTTATATCGTCAGAAATTCATAATTATCATAAGAATGCCTTACTGCGGATAATGTACTTGTCTTTTTCATATACCTTTTCAGCTCAGCATAGAATTTTAAAGTAAATATAAAAAATTGGAACCTGAAGATTCCATGATAAAGAAACTTCAATATAGAAAACTTTTTATAAACATGTCTGTTGGACTTATTTGAATTAATCCGCCTGACAACCTGATGAATGAAATTCGTGAATTGAAATGGAACATGAAAAAAGTAAGATTTATATATAATGAAAATGATTGAATGTTATTAAATTGCGGGAAACTATAACCCGGAAATAAATATGAAAAAATTATCTCTAATCTTTGTGGCCATATTACTGAATCTTACAATTATCGCGCAGACTGAGCCTGGTTTTATTCCTCTGAAGGAACTCTTCAGGAGTGATTTCCTTGTAGGTACGGCAGTCAATGGACGATCCATTACCGGTGATGCCGGGAAGATGGTGATTGAAAATTTCAATACCCTGACCTGTGAGAATGAGATGAAGCCTCAGGGCCTTTTATATTTTCCAAGGCAGCGCCCAACCGGGGCTCCTCAGGGACAGAATGCTCAACAAAGGCCGGTGGCACCACCGCAGGGCGGCCAGCAGGGACAGCCTGCACAGGGCGGACAGCCGCGACAGGGGATGGGTGGATTTTCTCAGGGCCCACTGGAACTCGATACCATAAACGGACTGGTTTTTAACTGGGCTTCAGCCGATCGCATCGCAGAATTTGCACGAACAAATAATATGAAAATGCGTGGTCATACACTGGTTTGGCACAGCCAGACTCCGGCCGGGTTTTTTACTGATGATAATGGTAACCAGCTTACCAGTGAGCAACTTTATGAAAGACTTAAAGTATATATGACAGCTGTAATGAATCGTTACAAGGATGTTATTTTTTGCTGGGATGTAGTAAATGAGGCACTGTCTGATACTGAGGGCGAAATTTACAGGACAACCAGCAGATGGTATCAGATATGCGGTAAAGATTTCATTGCTAACGCTTTCCGGATTGCCAGAAGTGTTAATCCAGATGTTAAGCTGATATATAATGATTATAACCTCGTAAATCCTGCCAAGCTCGAACGGGCCTATATGATGCTAAAAGAACTCAAGGACGCAGGGGTGCCTGTTGACGGAGTAGGTTTGCAGGCCCACTGGAGCAATGATATAACAGCCGAGATGCTCCAGACAGCAATAAGCCGGCTTTCATCACTGGGTCTTGAAATCCAGGTTACGGAACTGGATGTTACAACCTATACTTCATTTCACGGCGAAGGGGCTAGAAACCAGGTGCAGCAGACACAACCCTATTCAACGGAGGTGGAAGACAGACTTGCTGATAGCTATAAGCGATTCTTTGAAGTACTGCATAAGAACGCCGATAAGGTTACTTCGGTGACTTTCTGGGGCCTGAATGACGGGATGACATGGCTTAACGGCTTTCCTGTCAGGGGTAGGACTGATTACCCCCTTCTTTTCGACAGGGATATGAAACCGAAGAAAGCATATTACAGCGTGAAATCAGTTTACCAGAAATAGAAACCGTTAAATGTTGATAATCTAAGTTTATTGCCAATAAATCACTATATTGATCAATCGATATTGATTGTAAGGCTATATTGCTACATGGTACTATTAATTCGGTTAATAAATTATAGCTTCAAAAATGAATAGTGCTGAAAAAAGATATAACCCATAATAAAAAATTGAGTTAAACTAAAAGTAAACATTATGAAAAGATTTTGTTGGTTAGTATTTCTTGTCAGTTCTGCAGTATTATTAATGCCATCCTGTGGTCCAAAAACAACACCTGCAGCACGATCCCAGGCTGAAGAAAAAAGACAAGTTGTTCCCGGTGAGCAGGCACCTCCCGCAAACCCGGGTCAGCGGAATTTTGGGGGAATGCGTCCTCCGACAGGTTCAGGACCAAGCCAGCCGAGGCCACCGCGCCCGGAACCTACTATTCAGACCGTATCACTCGATGATATGTCAATGAGCGATCCCTTTATTTATCCTGACAAAGAAACAAGTACTTATTATCTGACAGGTACAGGCGGACGTCTTTACAAGAGCACTGACCTGAAGATGTGGACAGGGCCCTACCAGATCATCGACCTCTCCGGTACGTGGATGGATGGTCTCTTTGTTGCGGCCGCAGAGATACACCATTTCGGGGATAAGTATTATTATGCAGGCACGTGGAGCGACCACAGTAACCTGATTGAAAATGTTCCACGACGTTACAATGTGCCAACTAACCAGACACAGCTTTTAGTGTCCGATTCAATAGAGGGGCCTTATAAACCTCTTGTTGCTGATCATGATTTTTGTCTCGGACCCGAAGACTGGGATATCATCGATGGAACGCTTTATGAAGAAAACGACACTGTCTACATGGTAATAGTCCATGAATGGACCCAGCTGATCGACGGAACCATGGCATATATGCCTCTTTCGAAAGATCTGACTCATCGCACTGCCGAGCCTACAACAATATTCCGCGCAAGTGAAGCCCCGTGGTCGAAAGAGATGAACAGTATCGGTGAAGCGACCTTCGGGCTGAAAATGCCAGGTTGGGTTACAGACGGACCGCAGATGTTCAGGACAAAGACCGGGAAACTGGGTATGCTCTGGTCAAGCTGGGGAGAACAGAGGTATGCCCAGGGTGTAGCCTATTCTGAATCAGGTAGTATAAAAGGCCCATGGATCCAGGAAAAAGAAGCATTTAAAGGGGACAATTCCGGACATGGAATGTTGTTTACCACGTTTAACGGGAAACGATTACTGATTATTCACCATGCCGAGGGAAACGGACCCCGTAAACCACAGCTGTATGAAGTAGATGATTCAGGTGATAAGCTGGTTTTGGGACCACGATTTTATCCCTGACGAATTATGAGTCTGAACTTATTCTTCTAACCTTATAAATATGAACAGATGAAAAAAATCATTTTCTTTTTTGCCACCATTATTATGTGTGGCTTAGTTGCGGCCCAGCCCGGGCGTGCCCCGCAGATGGAACCTCTTCCTGAAGGTTTTAAGCCTGCTTCTACGAACACTTTTATATCTCAATACCCGGCTGTTAATCAACAAACCCGCCAGGCAATATTCAGAGTTGTTGCTCCCGATGCAAACTCTGTTCAGCTTAGCCTGGGCGGTGCCCACGACATGAAGAAAGATGAAAAAGGTGTGTGGTGGATTACATCCGATCCGCTTGTGGTTGGGTTCCATTACTACGCAATAATTATAGACGGGGTTCAGGTAATGGACCGGAATAGTGAGGCATTTTTCGGCAGTAACTGGGAATCATCCGGTATAGAGATTCCTGAGGGTCCGGAAGGAGATTATTACAGGTTCAATAAGAACATCCCCCACGGACAGGTACGGTCAATCCTGTACTGGTCTGATGTTAACGGACTGGAACGTCATGTAAATGTATACGTACCACCCGATTACGAAAAAAGCAGGAGGAAGAAATACCCGGTTCTCTACCTGGTTCATGGTTGGGGAGAGGACGAAAATGGCTGGTCCATCCAGGGACACCTGGCAAATATTATGGATGGACTTATTGCATCCGGGAAAGCTGTCCCGATGATAATTGTTATGCCCAGCGGTGATATCAAGACCAATTCAGATGTTCGTACTGCAAACGGAAACATTACTGACGTCTATATAAAAGACCTTATCCCATTTATCGATAATAATTTCCGTACATATGACGACAGGGAACACAGGGCCATGGCCGGATTGTCGAGAGGCGGTATGCAGACCACTTCTACTGTATTTGCTAACATGGATAAGTTTGCATGGATGGGTACTTTCAGCGGGTTTTTTATGGGCGGATTTGGCGGCCCCGGAGGTGGTGATGCCCCTGCGCCTGAAACTGCTTTCAACGGAGCCTTCAAAGATGCTGCGGCTTTTAACAAACAGATGCACCTGCTGTTCATAAGCACCGGTTCCGAAGAACGCAGTCCAAAAGAGTCAGTTGAAGCTCTGCAGAAATACGGTCTTAATAATATAGTATATCACGAATCGCCGGGTACTGCACACGAATGGCTGACATGGCGCAGAGCACTCAATGATTTCGCTCCCAGGTTATTTAAATAGGATTTTATATATAAATTCTGTTATGAGGATCCCTGCAGCGAATGCAGGGATTTCCTTTTGCTGAAAGTTCCTGCTAATTAATACCGGCGGCAAAGGAGTCTGGGCCTTATAGGATAAATGCTGCAATGCAGTAAGGATTTAGAACCAGGTGGAAGCACATGAATCAATCCCATAATGGATGATGTTTTTTAGAAAACAGGCTTCAATCCTTCCCATTTTACTTTCCAGGTACCGTCTTTCGGAAAACCGGGTAAGTCAGTCTGGCAACCGTCATAACCTGCACACATCATAGCAATCGCGGTTAATAATCCTCCATTGCCAGGCAGGTACAATGTCAGGCCCTGGTTCTGATAATTATGTCCGTTGGGCAGGTAGGTATTGGTTTCCACATCCATAAGCAGGGCATCAATGGCTTTATCTGGCAATCCCAGGCGTGTGGCTGTCATGGCTGTCATTGGAAAATCCCATCCCCAGGTATCTTCCCAAATCCAGTTTTCCAAGACATAATCGAAGGTTTTTCTCATTACAGCAGTATCAACCAAAGGGCTAGCCGGAAGCATTCCGTAAGCTCCCAAAACTGCGGGATGATCGCCCATGTATCTAGAATTTGTGTATGAGTCAGGAGCACTCTCTGCGGCCAGGTACAAACCGTCTTTTTGCGCCAGAGGAGGAAGCCCTTTTAGAACTGCGTCCCATTCCGGAACAGGTTCCAGGTTTAGTCTCTCTCTCCATTCCCGGGCAGTTTTCAATCCCCAGTACCAGTAAGCAAGCTCAAGAGGAGGATTAATGGTCGTTGTCAATGGTAATCTTTCCTGCGCCGGGATCAGTATGGGACCCAGAACATATCTGTTGTTCAAAGAGTCGTAATGGGCATACGACGCCATAAAATCAGCAGTTTTAAAAATAATATCGGAATACCTGCGAAGCAGGTCCTCATCGTGGGTAACCTTATAGCAGATTTCTGTCATATATATAATATGCGGCTGTTGCCATATTAAAAAGGATCCTATGCTGGAGGGGCCATCAATTCCTTTCGGGCTGGTCATTTTCGGCCACCTGATACCGTCGAAACCCTGCCTCTCTGCTGTTTCCCTTGCCCCGGATTCTATGTCGTTATAATAGTCAAAGCTTCTCTCAAGCAATCCGGGCCTGTCCCACACAGCAAAATGGACACCGTGCCACCAGTGCATTTCAAGATGAAACTTGCCGTACCAGCTATTATAGGTCAGTCCTGTCTCCTGTGGAGGATATTTTTGCGCACTCTGCAGCCCTGTCAGGTACTGCGAAAGTACAACTCTGCGCTCCAGTTCCATAGCTCTCGGATCGGTACTTCCAGAAAAGTCGACTGCACCGCCACTCATCCAGAAATTTCTCCATCCTTCCCTGCTGTTTAGGGATGTTGATTTAAAATCAGGTAATTCGATACCCGCATTTTCCGGTGTAAAAAGACAACTGAACGAAAACTCCGACTGTCCTTCTTCAGGTGCCAGATAAAAGTGGTGCGCCTCTTTTTCATAAATCTCTGCTGATCCATCCCATGCCAGGCAGACACTATATGATGTATTGTCGAGTTTTCTCTGAATGGTGGCATCATTCGTGCCTGCATTAAGTACCGAGCTATGCTTTTCAGGCTGGCTCCAATCGCATCCTGTTCCTCTGTTCGCCCCGGAGCCATAGGGGAAATTCAATTTGACACGTATCAATCCCCGTTCAATTAAAGGAGATTTGATCCGTGAAGAAACAAGATCCATGTCATGGTGACCATATGTGGTTATTTCAACAGGTATTTCATTGATTGTAAATGTGCTATGTATTTCACCGGTCCACGGGTCCAAAGTCTGGTGAACGGAACTTATTTCTTCAGCCATTGCCTGAGAGCCATCTTCATGAAAAAAGTCCAGGCCTACAATCCCCAGGTGCAGTCTGTGGGGATTCTCACGAAAATAATTTGCGGCACTACGACTCCGTGCAAATTCGTCTTCAGGTCCACCAGCAGATCCACCGCCTGATCCTCCAGCCTGTGCTCCGGATCGACCTTGTTGCCTCCCTGAAGCTGCAACCGGAGGTCGTCGACTCTGGACCGAAAAAGGAATCTTCCTTCCATAATAATCGTAATATTCCAGTGTCTCATCAAAAGTATAGCCTTCTGTATTTGGGAAGGAGTGCCAGCCCCATTCAGATTGCGTGCCCAGAGGCACTCCCCGTTCATACAATGCCGGGAATGATTGCAAGCCTGTAAAATCGACTGTAAATGCAAATTTTCCATTTCCTACACTCAGGGATGAAAATATGTCAACAGAATCTACATTGACCTGGTGCCTTGTCACCACCTTCTTACGATCTATTTTTCCGGTTCCGGATCCGCAACCGGCTAACAGTATGCAACAAGCCGACAAGATTAAATGCCGGGCAAACATTTTGTTTCTCATTTTTGAATTTTCAGAATTATTCTTAAAAGTAATGACATGAAGTAAAAGTAATTCATCTCTGCAGCAGTCTGATATAATTCAGACGTTAATACAAACTATCGACAGCTTCCAGCCTGTTTAGAACCACTATGCCGAACAGCAGTTTGAGCAGGAAAATTGTCATTAGAAATTATTTAAAAATGAATATTTCTAATAAGTTTTGTGCATTACGTCTAAAGCATATCCTTACTAAATTAAACCTTTTATCAGAATTATACCATGGATATTTAAGGACAGTTCAACTGGCAGTCGATTTGATACCCGAACAAAGATCAACAACAGAGCATTGCCGGTATGAATAAATATTGATGATTTCTTGTCGAGGTTTCAGACAGGCAGAAATTCCATGTGAATTATTAACTTTATAATGTTAAAGTTTAAAATCCTTATGTTTCACTTCATCCGGAGCAAATATTATGAATAAGACAAACCGCATAGAGGTTCTCATTACAATTATTTGTGTGTCTCTTATCACCGGAATATCCTGTAACAGGGATACAGGTGCCAGGACATCCATCCATACCTGGGAGATGTACGAAATTACACTGACAGCTGAAAACGAATACGACAATCCTTATACGGAAGTAACCTGCTGGGTAGACCTGGAAGGACCGGATTTTTCCAGGCGTATTTACGGTTTCTGGGATGGAGACAATATTTTCAGGGTCAGGATTGTTGCAACCATGCCTGGTAAATGGCGCTGGCAGAGCTCCTCGAATCAGTCTGGTGACAATGGACTTAACAACAGGCACGGTGAGTTTGATGCACTCGAATGGCAGGAAAATGATATTGAGCAGAATCCCAACCGTCGCGGCTTTGTCAGATCTTCAGAAAACGGCCATGCTCTGGAGTATGCCGATGGAACCCCGTTTTTCCTTTTAGGAGACACCTGGTTGGCTGGTACGACATGGAGATTGCCTTTCCGGAATGCAGCTTCGCCCGACGGCTATATACCTGGTCCGGGTATAGGTTTCGAAGATGCAGTAACATACAGGAAGACACAGGGATTCAATTCTGTCAGCATGATAGCCAGCTACCCGAATTGGGAGGCTGATGAAAATGCAAATACCTATGCCGATTCGAACGGCATCTATTTAAGAAATGCCTGGGAAAAATTCGGATATTTCGTGAAAGATGGCCAGCTGACCTCTAAAGACATGCGTGACGAAAGGGGTAACAGGCCCTTCGAGATGTCTGAGCTGCATAAAGGAGTCGCTGATTTTGACAGGATAATGCCGGAATATTTCCAAAGCCTGGACAGGAAGATGCAGTATCTATCTGACAAAGGATTTGTGCCATTGCTTGAAAGTGTCAGAAGGGATAATTGTCCTGCATGGAAAGCATACTTCGATTTCAATGAATCATATGCCAGGTATATACAGTATCTTATTTCCAGGTATGGGGCTTACAATATTCTTTTCAGTGGAATACATCTCGACTGGATCCCTAAGGAGTATAGCCTTACAGCAGATGAATTTAATGAAGCCCTGACATATCATTTGAACAAGTATGGGACTATGCCATTCGGGCAACCGCATACCACACTTATAAACAATTCTACCTACTGGCAATTCGGCCATGGCAGTAAATGTCCATGGCTTACTATGCACAGCGTGGGAAATAATCCGCGTGATCACCGTGTTTCAGCCATGCTTGATACCTTGTTTAACCTTAAGCCGGCTTACCCGGCAATTAATTTTGAGCCTTATTACACAGGATGGGATCATTCACTTAACAAGCCTCACGGGGAGAGGCCGGCTGCTGATTCAGACCGTGATAATTACTTCTCGAGGGCAATGATGTACGTATCCGTGCTATCAGGTGGTATTTCCGGACATGTTCATGGGACAGCAGCTTATGATATAACGACTACTGGAGAACCGGCCGGTTTCCGGCCGCATGTATGGGATGCCCTGAAGTATAAATCGGCAGACTATATGAGACATTTAGGTGAATTTATTTTATCAGAAGGTGAAAAGTACCAGGATCTTGAGCCGGTACAGGAGGATATCAAACCAAGGCAAGCTGAAGGCAGTTTTGAAGATGGCCTCGATGGCTGGTCATATATGATGAGAAACCGGGAGAAAGACTTTGCTTTGCTCTATTTCGAAAATGAAGCCGCAAAACCTGTCCTGAATGGATTCATCCCTGATACGCAATATTCATTAATTTGGTTTGATCCCCAGAATGGAGAATGGTTTAAGCCGGCAAAAGTTAGGACTGATGATCTGGGATCACTTGTTATACGTTCTTTCCCTGGGCCAAAGGATACCTCTGTTAACGACTGGGCACTGAAAATAATGCAGCGTTAGGTTCAGTCCATATCAATGATACATGTACCCGGGAGGGATTGGTACAGGATTATCTGTACCCGGTTTAAGGTAAACAAACTGCAGGTCCGCATCTCCATCTTTCTGGAAATACTCCAGCCTTACGGGGTAGAATCCTCTCTCCAGAGGTACAATAAATGATCCTGCTGTTTCTGATGAATGGATGGCATTCTCATCGATAATGATCTCGTTCCCGAGGTATAACCTTGCCCCGTTTTCTGTAACAGTGGCAAAAAGATAGTAGCCATCTTCTTCGATCTCAATATAGCCTTCAAAAACACATCCGAAATTGGCTTTTACCGGTAGTTTACTAAAGCTGAAAAGACTGTCAGCAATTCCAGTCTGTAACGGTTTCAGATTCTTAAAATCAGGTAAGTGATCCCAGGTTCCTTCATACAATGAGTATTTAAGCCCTCCGTTTGAAATCCCTCTTGGTTTACGGGAAGCGGGCAGAACTTCACCCAGCGTGAAGTTACCCCTGGTGACAAGATCATATTTTCCGCTTGCCGAAAACGACTTTACCACAAGCTGAGCCGGCCCGGTTATCTCCATCCTTAACTCAGCCCTGGGGGATGTCTTGTCGGGTTCGCTGCCATCCAGTGTATACCTCATTTCGGGAAATGAACTGGCAATAAAGAGAGGGGCAGGTTTGTCTTTCAGTAATACTCCATTCATGGGGTGAAAGATCAGGGGTTCGTTGGAATAACCTGAGTAGGAGAATTTTATTCCGTCGTACATAGCCTTTAGCCTTACAGAGTTGTGCTTTTCATTCGGGAACGTGGCTATTTTCCAGTGGAGACTTTGCGGGGCCTTAAGTTTCAGGACGGAGTCCATACGTTCTATCCCCATATTCTTATATGTTTCTGTAATTCCGGCTATCCACAGTATTTTATCGGGAGGGAGCTTTTCCAGCTTTTCGGAGGCCAGCTTGATCACAAAATCATCATTCCAGAATAATGACGGATCAGTGGCGTAATAAGTCTGGAATATCTCAGAGTGTGTAA
The DNA here is from genome assembly GCA_964595725.1 of uncultured Rikenellaceae bacterium. Taxonomy (GTDB): domain Bacteria; phylum Bacteroidota; class Bacteroidia; order Bacteroidales; family VadinHA17; genus LD21. The sequence continues at coordinate 83,673 of CAZQRQ010000007.1, forward strand.
GTAATGTATAGACTACGAACAATCCTCCGTAGGAGTGACCATAGAGAGAATTGGTACCATTGGTAGGATAGGTTTTATCAATATATGGTATGAGTTCATCCTTGAGAAATGAAATGAATTTTTCGCCTCCTCCCGATATGGCAGGACTTTCAACATGAACCGGGAGAAAATCCCTGTCGCGCTGGTTAACATCCTTAATGTAGGTATTCGGTACGTCGACGATGATAACATCAGGGACGTAATTTTCACCCTGCGCAAACCTGTAAATGAAGGGGAAGAGGTTTATCACCCATTCTCCGTCAGTTAAATAAATAACTTCGTATCTGTCAGTAGATCCTGGTTTGTATATTTCGGGCAGGATGACTTTTATTGTTCGTTCTTCATTCAATACTTTTGAAAATATCGAATCATTGATTACAGGGTTATCCTGGGCTGAAAGAGTGTTCAGCTGGAATAATAACACGATGAAACTCATCGTGTACCGGAGGAGATTTCTTCTGGTCATTTCTTTAATTTATCAGGTTATGAATAAAGACGTTGAAACTCTTTCAATGTTGCAAATTAATAAATTAATAAATTAATAGTGGGATCATAATATACCAAAGCCCTGATATTTTATTCCAGGGCTTTGACCTGAAAATTAAAGTAACATCGGATAATCCTCGCGGGTATGCAACCGGTTATTTTACATTATAATTGAGTGTCACAACGAATTTTCCGCTTTCCTTACCTGGAATGACTTTCATTTCCATCTGTCCGGTGACCTTTGTTCCTACTCCAAGTTTGGAAAGTGTGTCTGATACCGTTGGCTGGTCGCCTGAACCTATCAGTTCTGCATTCGTAAGTTCACCTCTCCAGAGTACTGGTCCAAATGTATGTCTGAAGGTGTATTCTCCGGGAACAATATTCTCAAAAACATAGTCATCCTTACCTTCTTTTATCATTTTTCGCTCGATCATTTCCCTGCCCCTGGCAAGCTCGATCTCTGCACCCCGGCCCATAGTTTGTTCAGTTCTTTCCCTGTAATAATCGGTTCCGCTATCAAATGCTTCCACCTCAAAATAATATTCAGGATCCTTGTTCAGGCTGTGTATGGTTATAGTATTTGCATCATAAACCATATAGTTATTATAGAGCTTATCCGGTTCAATTCCGTAAC
>CAZQRQ010000008.1:0-83414 GCA_964595725.1 uncultured Rikenellaceae bacterium
CGGAAGCAGCCTTGTAATATTTAACGGCACAAACAACCAGACCATCACCCGCATGACCGGTGAGACTTTCTTTAACCTGTCTATAGAGAACACCGGCGTTAACCCGGCCAACAGGATCGGGCTGGCTAACAATGTAACGGTGCTGGGAACATTGTCCATGTCGACGGGAAATATCGATCCGGGACTCTTTAAGCTGCTCCTGTCAAATCCGCTGGCTTCATCTCTTAACTACACCTCGGTAACGGGCAGCAGGATACTCGGGAAATTCGAAAGAGGTGTCGGTGAAGCAGCTGCTTACCTTTTCCCGCTGGGAACACCATCATATTATAATCCGGCCAACATAATCACCAACACTCTACCGGCTTCAGGTACAATACTTTCCGAATTTCTTACACCTGCATTCATTGATTCTGCAGGATTACCTCTGCCCGATCCTCCCGATGAAGTTGCCAATGCTTACCAGGACGGGCTATGGAGCTTTACTTCAAACGGCTTCTCAAGTTCCGACTTCAGTATCAACCTCGACGGGACAGGATTCATAACCTATCCTATTCATGATATAACACGTGTCCTGAAACGTACAACCTCAACAGGTGACTGGGTGCTTGATGGAACCCATAGTCCTGCAGTAGGCAATATCGTTGCGAGAGATAACCTCACCGGGGATATTTCATCATCAGGGACACAGTTTACGCTTGGAAGGGCCCGACCGCTGATACTCCGCCACCCGAGGGATACCATAGTATGTGAAGATGCCTACCCGGAGTTCGAAGTTGAAGCTTCTTCAACCAGGGATCTTACCTATACATGGTACAAAGAACCAGGCATCTTACTTACAGGGCCTCATTATCACATTGCAGGAATGAGCTCCCTTATAATAAATGGTACCGTGCTGAGCGATTCAGGATATTATTACTGCGTGGTAACGGATGACTACGGCAATTCAACGAGAAGTAATTCAGCTCATCTCACTGTTAACAAGATACCTGTTGCTACAGCCACACCTGCCATACAGGGACACGAATGCTCGTACATCCCGTTCTCCGACATTATTCTGGGTGAGACTTATGGTGTACCGGGAACTACCTATATATGGTCACGCGACAACCCTGCAGGCATAGTCACCACGATCCCGATGAGCGGTTCTGTGGCTAACATAGGGGATTTCCTTTCAGGATCATTCGAAAATACCACAAACGATCCCATAACCGTGACATTCTCAATCACTCCTGTGGGCCCGGCTCCTACATACTGTACAGGCCTTACCGTATATGCGACTGTTACTGTTAATCCTGTTCCAAAAGTCGAACCCGTGGTGGCAAGCGATGATATCTGCGATAACAGGAATGGCCAGATATCACTTAATACAACCGGAATTACACTTGAAACGCCCACTCATATGACCCAGGGAGTTATCAGGTTCGATTACACGGTTTCCGTTACAGGATCTCCGGGTGATGTTGTTGGCAATACATCACCGGCCAGTGATCTTACACCGGGTCATACAATTGCATATACCTATAATAACTATACGGATACTATCCAGTCGGTATTCTATGCTGTTACACCGAAAGTCGTAGGGCTCGGATGTAATCCGGGTCTGGTTGTGACGCCTGAGATCAGGATACATGCAAAACCGATCCAGCGCCTGGAGATACCAAAACAGCTTACATGTGAAGGTGGTTCAGATGCAACTCTTGAAGCGATAATATCGAAAGGGGCAGACGAATATGATATTATCTGGGATGGCCCGTTTGGATACCATTCCGAAGGATCCACTATTATTTCAAATCTTGGTGGTGGCCGGTATGACCTGCGTGTAACAGACAATATAGGATGTACGGCGACGACGGATACGATTGTACAGGGAGCATATATTGACACCTACATTGCAGTAACCAAGGATGTTACCTGTCCGGGTTACAGCGATGGAGAGGTAAGGGTCAGGGTCAACGATGCCACAACAGGTCTGCCACCGTTCGAATACTGGCTCGTCCGCGACATACAGGATACAGTGGCACATTCCACATTGAATACTGTTAACTTCTTCAACTACCATTCCGGGCTGTCAGCAGGAAGCTACAGGTTGCACCTGAGCGATATTAACGGGTGTCAGGATACTATTTCCGAGACAACTATTGTTCAGCCTGACATGATCAGTGTTTCATTCGGGAAGCAGGACTACAACGGGTATGAAATATCATGTAAGGGATACAGTGATGGTCATGTATGGATAAGTTCAATATCGGGCGGTAATGGAGGGTATATATATGAATGGTTTACTTACACCGGAACAATAACCGGGGATAACACGCTCGACCGGCTTGATGATATTCCTGCAGGAAGGTATTACCTGAGGATTACCGATGCGCTTGGATGCCAGGCACTCGATAGTGTTGATATCAATGAACCGGATGGCATGCAGCTCGATAACTCAGAATTGTCTTTAAGCAGGGATGGAAACTTCAATGTTTCCTGCTTTGACGGTGAAGATGGATCTATAAGTCTTACGGTTAGCGGCGGTTCAGGTACATATTCTTATTCCTGGTCCGGACCGGATAGCTACAGTGCATCAGAAAGTGATATCAGCGGGCTGAAGGCAGGGACCTATATCTGTACAGTCCTGGATGCTAACGGTTGCGAGCTCAGGTTGCCCCCGACCTCCACTCTACCAACATTTACACTTACTGAACCCACCCAGCTTAATATTGCAGCATCTGAATCAGTTTCAACCGACGGGTCGTATAATATCAACTGCAACGGTGGTACCGGATCTGTTGACCTCACAGTCACGGGTGGAAGCATTGGTAATTATAATTACGCCTGGAGTACTGCCGACGGAGGAGGTATAGTTCCAGGCCTTGAGGACCAGGAGGCACTGTCAGAAGGAACATATAATGTTGTGGTTACAGATTCCAACCTGTGCGTAATTTCAACAGATGTGACGCTTACTGAACCCGATCCCCTTGAAATTACCCTGGTGCCAACACATATCACGTGCCAGTCGGGAGGTTTCGACAATGGCTCTGTGGATCTCACAGTCAGCGGAGGTATGGGCCCTTATACATTCATCTGGTCAGATGGTTCAACTACAGAGGATATCTCGGGGCTTACTGAAGGAAATTATATTGTAACAGTTACAGACTTCAATGGTTGTATGATAACTGATTCGATAAGGATTAATCTGCCTCCTCCTCTTGATTATAATGCAACATTGTCGTCATATAACGGATTTAATATAAGCTGCTATGGTCAATCAGACGGCAGCATCAGCATTGAGCCGGTCAGCGGAGAAGCACCGTTCATATATGACTGGACCGGGCCTGATGGGTTTGTATCCTCGGAACAGAACCTGTCTGACCTTATACCAGGACAGTACAACCTCCTGATAACCGACCTGAATATGTGCACGGCCACAGGAGTATTCACCCTTACCGATCCTGGTAAACTGGGGATGAATATCACCATGTCCGAGAGTATCACGGGAGAGCATAATATAAACTGTGCGGGTGACAGAACAGGAACCATCGATATTGAACCTGTTAATGCAGCAGGAGATGTTTCTTATATCTGGTCTGACGGACTTACCGCTGGTTCAAGAAATAATCTGCCGGCAGGAACATACCAGGTTATCATTATAGACCAGAATAACTGCCAGGCTGACACTCTGATGACGCTGACAGAACCGGATTCAATCAGGATCGTATTTAATGTGACCCAGGCATTCTGCCCCGACAGTCCGGATGGCAGTATCAGTATAAACGTTACAGGAGGAGTGCCGGCAGCAGGATATATTTATAACTGGTCAGATAATTCCACCGGTCAGAATATTTCTGATATTCTTGGAGGTTTGTATAAAGTCACCATCAGGGATGCCAATAATTGTGCTGTAAGTGATTCCGTACTAATGGAACCACTCCATGAAACATGCCTGGTAATACCGAATGCAATAACACCGAACGGCGATAATATAAATGATATATGGAATATTGATAATGTTGACCTCTACCCCCAGATGGAGGTAAGAGTATTCAACAGGTGGGGCACAATGCTGTGGAGATCCGAGAAGGGCTACCCGCAGCCATGGGATGGTCGTAGCAATGGAAACCTGTTGCCTATCGATTCATACTTCTATATCATCGATCTGCACAATGGCTCCAGGCCTATGGCCGGTAACATAACTATAATGAGATAATAATTAATACATTTATGATCTTGTGAGAAAGGTCACCTGCATATTATTCATGTTACTATCTGCAGCAGTAGTTAAAGCCCAGCAGCTTCCTATCTATAGCCAGTACCTGTATAACAAGTTCCTTATAAACCCTGCCGTTGCAGGCAGCGATGGTTATACGAGCTTTAACCTGACCGCGAGGGAACAATGGGTAGGCCTTTATGGCGCTCCGCAGACCTTTTCTTTCAGCGGGCAGACCAGGCTCCTTAAAAGAAGTTATGTGATAAGGAACAAAAGTTCGCGCAGACAGGTTTACCGTCCCAAATCAGACGGGAAGGTAGGACTTGGGGGGTACATTTTTTCCGACAGGAGCGGCTTAACACAGAGAACAGGATTCCAGTTTTCCTATGCATACCATATCTGGTTGAATGGCGAAACACAGCTGTCGATGGGCCTGGCTTTTACGGGCTATCATTTCAAGATAAACGAGAAACTGATAGACCTCGAGGATCAGAACGACCCGCTCCTCTACAGCGACCTTCGTAAAGGTATTTACATCCCTGATGCATCCTTTGGGATCTATATGCTAAATGCAAAATACAGCATTGGATTATCGGCTGACCAGCTTTTCCAGGCATCACTTAATATCGGATCTGACGCTTACGGAAAATACAGGATAAGCAGGCATTATTACCTTTTCGGGTCATATTCATTTTCCCCGAATCCCTATGTTGAATTTCAACCATCTTTCATTGTCCGGATGTCTGAACAGTTCAGGCCACAGGCTGATATAGGCCTTACATATATCTACAATGATATTTTCTGGGGAGGCCTGTCGGTTCGTACAAGCGGTGCACTGATAGCCAACCTTGGTGTTAAATACGAAAACATATGGTTCGGTTATGCATTTGATTTCACCCTCCAGGAACTCCAAAGTGTAACCTACGGAACCCATGAACTGACTATTGCACTTAAATTCGGCGACAGCTCAAGGCGCTACCGCTGGCTTGACAGGTATTAAAATAACGGGCTGAATTCTAGTTTCCCTTTTCAGGCTGCAGGAGATAAACCAGTGAGCTGCTGCTTTTTTTTGACAGTAAAGACCATGCTGCAAAGAACAATCCTTTTACCAGTCCTGTTGCTGAAGGGAATTTTGAGCCTTTGTGTTTCTCACTAAGAATTGCAATATAAAATACATCAAAGGGAAGTCTTTTTGTGAGGATATTCCTAAAACCTGTTTTTCCGGCAAATGAATGAAGTGTAAATGGATCGAAATGCCAAAGATGCCGCGGAACATCAAACGCTGCCCAGTATTTGCCGTAATGCTTCGAGTCGGATGACGAACAGTTTGGAAGAGCCAGGATCAGAATCCCCTCTGGCTTCAGAAGTCTCTTTATCTCAGCCATATAGCCAAACGGATCGTAAAAATGCTCAAGTACGTGCCAGAGGGTTATGCAATCGAAATAATTATCCGGGAACTGTGATATATTCTCAGGTGATACCGTGTCGACATACAGGTATTCACTAGCATATTTGCGTGCCTTTTCGCTGACCTCAATTCCTGCCGTGTGCCAGCCTGAAGCTTTCATGACAGCAAGAAAATGACCGGTACCGCTTCCAATGTCCAGGATTTTCCCAGTGCTGAGTCCTGCTGACTTCATCACCAGGTTTCTCTTTCTTTTAAGCATATAGCTTCTGACGGCCTGGTATGTCCTGTCGAAAAGCGTTTTTTTTGAGTCACTGTGGGAGATATAATCTTCAGACTCGTAATACCTTGCTGAATCTGATTCAGAGGGCTGGTCGTTTGTGAACAGGAAACTGCAGTTGCCGCACCTGTACAGTCCGAAGTCGCCGCCGCTTACCAGGTGATCTGAGCATGTTACGAACAGGTTTATATCCGGACTATTGCAGAGCGGACAACTATCATGATGCATCATTATCCTGCAACTTGTTTCTTTTTATTAACGTATATGCTATATACCCGGCTGCGAGAATAAAGAATAATAGCGAAGATGCCAGTGAGATCCTGTTTCCGGTATAATAGGAAGAAGGTCTGAAAGTGAATTTCACCTCGTGGCTGCCTGCAGGAAGAATCATTCCCCTGAGGACATAGTCGGCGCGGAAATACTCACTTGTGCTTCCGTCTATGTATGCTTTCCACCCGGATGGATAGTATATCTCGGAGAATACTGCCAGTCTTTTGCCGCTGGCATTGTATTTGTAAACAAGCTCGTCAGGCTGGTAAGAAATAAGACTTATTGTGTCTCCCTGGACCGGATTAAATGATGTTCCCGCTATAAGATCGCGGAAAGCGACGTCAACCACGGCCACCTTCTGAGGATCCGTATTCCTGGTTTTTGCAAGTTCTTCATTGGCATTTTCAGCAAAGTCAACCGTTTCAGCAAACCAGGCATTGCCGAACGCATAACGGTTTACAACAGGTGGTATATCCGGATTGATAATCAGGTATTTTGTGTTCAGCATATTTAAGGCTCCCAGGTTTTTGACTCCCTGCTCATACTGGCCCATTGTTGTGGCTCCTTCCATAGCCCTGGAAAAGCCTTCGATTTCTGGAAGCAGCACTGAGTCAATGAGCTCATTATACCTGCTCATCTTCGCACCATGGTATCCGCCAATCGATTTATGATACAGGGAGGTTGAGGCATCACTGAATGGATATACCGACAGGTTAAGTACACGGTAATAAGTTGTATCCTTAAGTATTTCATTATCAGCAACTGACGGCGCTGATTCTCTTTCAGCCACTGCAGGTCTTGAGAAATTGTCTGAATTAAGGTATCTCTTGTTAACGGTAAACATGTCGACAAGGAAGAAAAGAGCAAGGGCTGCTATTGCGTATTCCTTCTTTACTTTTCCATAGTGAAAACCCAGGAGTGTTGCAGCACCTAAGGTAATAAAGAGGAATGAACGAAGAGCATCTCCGCGGAGCAGCGTTTCCCGGTCCGATATCATAGCCGATGAAAGCCAGGCCGGCAGCTGTCCTCCTTTTTCAGCAGGGGAGAGAAATGACCCTGCCAGGCCCGGGGCCAGGGCAAACAACAGCGTTATACCTCCTGTGACTGTAAAGGCTATTTTCATCCCTTTCATAAAATCCTTTTGCGATGTTTTTCCTCCGAAAATATCCCTCAGGGTCAGTATGCCCAGGAGCGGAATGCTGAATTCAGCTATTACAAGGGTCATTGTTACAGCCCTGAACTTGTTGTATCCCGGGAAATAGTCAAGAAAAAAATCTGTAAGCGGCATGAAATTTTTCCCCCATGCCAGCATTATGGAAAGAACGGTTGCTGCAAGCAACCACCATTTTTCGGGGCCTTTGATAATTACAAGTCCAAAAAAGAAAAGAAACACTACCAGGGCTCCGACATAGACCGGTCCGTCAACCCATGGCTGCGTTCCCCAGTATCGCTGGATCTGGTTGAGATATTGAGATACATTGTTCTGACGCAGTACTTTTGCCGTTTCCGAGTCTCTGTCAAAGGGTTTGCATGCTCCCCCTTTGAAATTCGGTATCAGAAGAGTTAAAGTTTCATCAACGCCGTAACTCCACCGGGTTGCATATTCCTTGTCCAGGCCGCTTGTGCTCCTGCTATCGGACGTCACAAGGTCTGATTTTCCCCTGATCGAATATTTGCCGTACTCCATCGTGGTGGATAGGGATGCATAGTTCATACCTATCGAGAGGATAAGAGGGACAAGCAGAATAAAGGATCTTTTAAAGAACCTTGCCAATTCCTTTTTTCTTATTGAGAAAATAAATTCTGTTATTATCAGTACGAGAATGCACAGAAATGCATAATAGGTTATCTGTGGGTGATTGGCAATGATCTCGAGAGTCAGAAAGAATGTGGTAAGAAGTGCTCCCTTAATTGCATTATATCTGTACGTATAATATATGCTTCCGATTGCCGGGGCCATATAAGCTATTGCTATTGCCTTTGTATTATGGCCTGCAGCAAGGATAAAGAAGAAATAGGTTGAGAGCCCGTATGCAATTGCCCCGGCTATAGCCAGCCAGGGTCTGACCCTGAAAATCAGCAGCAATATATAAAAACCCAGCATCGTAAGGAAGATGGTGGAAATCGGCATTTTGATGAACCTGATGATACTGTCAGCATGTTTCATAAGGTTACCGGGGTATTTTACTGATATCAGGTAAGCCGGCATTCCGCTGAACAGGGAATTTGTCCAGAGCGGTTCCCTGCCAAATTTATCCCGGAAGTCCCTGATCTCTTTCGAGCTGTTCTTTGCCACGGTTCCGTCATTGGTATGCAAAACCTTGCCCTCAAGGACCGGGTAGAAATAAACTGTTGTTATGGTAAGAAAAACAGCAATTGCCACCATATGGGGAAGAGCCTGTTTTAATAGTTTTCGTATCTGCATCGACTGGTTTTTATAAAATAATGAAAACACAAATCACAAAAATATGCAATTATCACAAATTATATGCATTTAATATAGCCCGGCTAAATGCCTGAAATATCACCGATATTCTTAAGCGACTTAAGATTATCCCTGAGATTCCTGAGATTCTTCCATTTTTTTATGAATCCCTTTATAGCATTAATCTCTACATCCTCAAAGAAATTAAGGAAGTAAAGAATAAAGGGATAGCTAATAAAAAGAAGTGTTTTTATCAATATTCTTGATGATAGCGACATGTCATTTAACAACAGCGAGGAAAAGGATAATAAGGAGCCTGCTACCAGTATGAGCAACAGTTTCATTTTCTCATAGGGAATATAATATTTCTTCTGGGAAAAGAAATATACTATTGCCCAGTAGATAATTTGTGATAGCAATGTCGCCACAGCTGTGCCTGTTATGTCCCACAACGGAACAAGTAACAGGTTAAGCGCGATACTGACAACAGTGGTTATAATAATTATCACCCCAATAATATTTGTCTTCTTCACAATATGAAGGCTGTAGATGTTTATATCTTTCATATTCATGAAGAACAATGATACAGACAGTATGGGCACTATCGCAACTGCACTCCAGAACTCACTCGACTTTGAAATTACCTTGATTATCTCAAATGAGAAGAGCGAAATAAAGATTACTCCAGCCATCATGGCAAAAGATGTGTAAAGCAGGATTTTTGAATAAAACCGTTTATTATCCGGGTCATTCATCTTCTTCATCATTATGGGCGACAGAGCCAGCCTTAAAGAGTCGGCTAATCCAAGCTTCAGGATGCTTGTGACTTTGTATGCCAGCGTATAAAGAGCTACAGCCTTTAAAGGGGCCAGTGAATTAAGCGCGTACCTGTCAACTACAGTCAGGGCTACTGCGGAAACATTGGCTAAAAGCAGTGGGAATCCGTAAGCACTCATATCCCCGAATACTTTTAAATTGAAAGAAACGCTGCAGTTTTTCAGCGCATAAAGAAGAAGGACGATAATAAACATGAGGTTCGCAATCACTTGTGCAAGGTATATCCCTTCAATCCCTATCTTTCTGCCCAGGATAAGGTAGAATGTTGCTGCAAGCAGGACTCCAAGTTTGAAAAGGTTTGTAACGGAATAAAGAACGGCCTTCGATTGGAGCCTCATCAGAGTATTGATAATATTATTTATTGCCTGTAATCCCGATGATATTATGACCAGGCTGAATACTTCAGTCCACCTGGTGCTTCCAAACAACATATCGGAGAATGACCCGGAAAAGAGGAGCAGAATACCACATACCAGGCCGGATACCACAAGCTGGGTCACAATCGCCATGAAGAATATACTCTTCTGTGAGGTAATAAAATCACGGTCCCAGTACCACCTTGTGAGACTCTGTGGCAGCCCCGAAGCGATCATGGCAGTGATCAGGAGCCCCGATATCTCAAGAATCCCTATAATACCGAATTCGTCGACTGAGAAATATTCAGGGTTGGTATAAAGTAATATCAGGAAGAATCCGACAACCTTGACTGCAATGTTCCCGAGCCCGTAAATAAGGGTGTCTTTTGCAGAAGCTTTGATCGAGTTAAGCATATTAATTCAGTTTTTCCGGATTACCATTATTACTCCTGTCAAGTTCTCCAGGGTAACCGATCAGTATTACTTCTGAATGGCAGAGATTATCTCGGATACCACTGTTTAGTTTCCTTACGAGGAATACATAATTTTCAAGTAAGGATTCAATATACGGTTTTGCTTCGAAAAATTCTGCAGGGTTATGATATATTGCGATCGATAATACCGGTCTGTAGCGGGTTAGGGTTTTTACAGCACCTTTCAGTAATTCCATCTCGTGTCCCTCGACATCTGCTTTAATGAACCGTGGCTCTATTTTATATCGTTCCACGATAGAATCAATTGTAACCTGTTCCACGCTGATCTCATCATATCTCCCCGATTTTCTTACCAGTGAGATCCCGGCAGATCCTGTGTCAGCAAGCGTTGCAGGGCCTTCAGAATCAGATCCTGTTATGCCTGCATTCACCAGCTCATATTTATCATCTTTCAGTCCGCAAGCTTTACAGTTTTCCTTATACCTTTTAATTGATTTTTGCGATATCTCAACTGAATATATTTTCCTGTAATTATATTTTTTCAGTGCTATGGCTGAATCTCCTATATAGGCTCCTGCATCAATGAAGTCATAGTTGCGAAGATACCCGGTTATTCTTTCAGGAAGTAGGCGTAGCCCGTGAAAATAATAGAAAACAGATTCTTCAATATACTTGCGGGGGAAATTTAATTTCTTTCCAAGTGCCACAAGCTCAGCGTTTACCATGGCCTGTATTTCCGGTGATTCTGATGGAAGCAGTCCTCCTGCAATTTCCTTCCGGGAGGATATCCTGGTTGCATAGCTTTCGTCCGGGTAATGAATAAGCCTTCGGATAATTATATCAATCGTGGTGCGGGATTCCTCATCGAGATTTTTTTTAAGATCAGCGATCTTTGCCGGCATATCAGATTTGATAATATATTCTTTAAAACTGCCACCCAGAGAGTCTGTAATATATATCATATAGGGCTTCTGAATCTTCATCAGCTCCTTAATAATTTCCGTGAGGAAGTAATAAATATCAGGCAACTTTTTCCTGATGATCGGGCCTATTTCCTTCAGAAATTTCATCTATTTATTAGTGCTTTTATTATAAGACTTTTAAAGTATCTCTTCCAGGTAACATAATGCACATATTTCCGTACTGATAAAACTGATTGCGGCCTGGTTTTCATTTTAATAGAATAATCTGCCAGATCTTTTACCCGGGTAACAGGAAATCCCCTGTAAAAGCTGTTACTGATGTTCTTCCCGTGGATAACCTGGATCCAGTAAGGCTTCTTTAAGATAAACCTGGATTTTCTCTTCTCCCTGCTGAAGTACTCATACCATATCTCCTTCGATATAAGTAACCGCAGAGCATCCCATTTGGTATGTCCTCTTTCAAAAACACCTGAAATCCCGGCATTGACTGATTCTATAAGGCTTATGAAGGGTGACATGGGGTAAAAATAGTGAGAAAGAGTGAGCTCCCCGATGTTAAGGATATATCCTGAAGCAAGAGAAATCAGGTATTTATGTTTTTCAACAAAATTTTCCCGGATTATCTTTATTGCATCTTTATGAAGACAGTCATCATTGTCTAATCTTGATGTAATAACCCAGTCCTTATTCTTATCAATCCTTTTACTTATTTCATCACAGTAATTACTTTCAAATCCCTCCACCCCTTTACTGTAGCAAATACTTATGAAATCATGAGATCTCATTTCATTTAGAAAGCCATTGAACTCTTCCGGTGTTGCTTCATCGAAAAAAAGCAGCCAGGTAAATGATTTACAACTCTGGTTGAGTAATGAAGGCAGGCAAAATGACCTGAAGATATCTACTCTTGACCTTGTCCATTCCACCCATCTGGTATACTCGGTATTGTGTGAAAGCGGAAAATTCCTCAGGTTGAACTGGGTTACTATAAAGTGAGAGAAATTCATCCGTTGGAATAGTTATTAAGTCTCAAAATTAACCATATTATTTGAGGTCCTTGTAAACACTGGCTATTACCTCTCCCTGGACCTTTGTATTATACTGACTGATTATGGCTTCCCGGCCTTTTAAACCCATTGTTTTGCACATTCCGGGATCATCCAGTAGCTTTTTAAGCTGAGATGCCATATCCTCAGCATCACCATTCCGGAATACAACCCCACTTGATGTTGACTTTACCAGCTCTGCCTGTGGCCTGCAATCAGAAACCAGTAAAGGCCTGCCGAACATCATATACTGGAACACCTTATTTGCGATTCCCGACTCGTGCTGCGCATTCCTGATTAACGGTGAGAGACATATCGTACTGCAATATATATACGAAGGAAGCGTGCTTATGTCTTTCCAGTTATAATGAGTTATATGGTCTTTTACACAATCGTTATTGAACAGGGATTGAAAGTCCTTTTTTTCGTCCCTGTCAACGGGCCCGATAAGGAGAAGATGTATCTCGGGATCATTTTCAATAACCTTTGCCAGGGCCTCAACAGCCGTGTGAATACCTCTCCTTCTGCTGATCACACCAAAATACAGCAGCACTTTTCTACCCTTCGACGGGAATATCTCTCTATCAACAGGATAGGATGAGAGTTTCTCATAATCGGGAACATTAGGATATACGTAGACCGACTCTTTATTAATCCAATCGTATTCAGCAAGCAGGTCTTGCCTGTATTCGTGACTAAGTACGATTATTCTGTCAGGATACTTTAAATAATCTTTTTCCTTTTGTTTCCATTTATGAGGGCGTGCGATCAGTCTCTTAGGAAATCGGGTGGCCCACCTGTAAAACATCACTGTTGAAGGGTAATTTTCATGAAGATCAAGAATCACCGGGATACCCTCAGACCTTGCCGCAATACCAGCCGGTAGTGCCATAAAAAGGTCGTGTGCATGCAGTGCTTCAATATCATGCTCTTTTATCAGGCGGGATATTTCCTTCTGCCATAGATGATCATACAAGGGTATCAGGTTCTCGAATCCAAAAAGGAAATTCCTGGTTTTTTTCGTAAATGACGTTTTTACACTCCATACGCCTCCTCTTGTACTAACAATGTGATCCGGGTTATTGTGCCCGGTATTAAGGACAAAGATCTCATGCCCTGAATCAGCAAGCACCGACGCCTCATTCATGACTCTTATATCATTTACAAAATCTCCGTCCAGGACAAATCCGATCCTCATGAGTGTATTATTTATAAGCTTTTTAGCAATCCGGATAATTTCTGAGCGAGATTTCTTCTTGAATAAGCATCAGGTGATTGCCCGGATCTTTCAAGACCACCTTTTATCCCTTTTAACAAATATTCTTTTATCGGGCCCGGTGAATTCCCGTCAAATATACCATTATTCTGATCCCCTGAAATATAGCGGGTGGCATCCCCGTCTTCAGGACCAATATAAAGAACTGGTTTCCCGGCGGCAATATATTCGAATATCTTCCCGGTTGTAATGTTCCTGCTGTCTGCTGTTTCAGGTATGATGAGCAACAGGACAGAAGAGGAAGCCATCAGTCTTATTGCCTCTTTATGATTGGTATAAGGAATAAAACTGGCCATGTTGCTCCCCAGACGTGCCATTATCTTTTCTTTCAGGCTTGCCTGCACATTCCCTGCAAATTGTAAGAGGAATTCATGACCGTCGGCGGCGATCTCAACAAGTGCTGAAAGAAGACTGTCGATAGGGTAAGATTCAGCAATTGTACCAATATATGTTACTGTAAACCTTGCAGGTAATGCGGGTTCTATATTAATGAAATCATCAGTGTCATAACCGTTCTGTATCACAAAGACCTTCTC
This sequence comes from uncultured Rikenellaceae bacterium, assembly GCA_964595725.1. Lineage (GTDB taxonomy): Bacteria > Bacteroidota > Bacteroidia > Bacteroidales > VadinHA17 > LD21. Next base: position 13,984 of record CAZQRQ010000008.1, read on the forward strand.
CGCAACACCGGGCATCCTTGTGCTGAAGGCTTCTGCGAGGTTCTCGCCTACAGTGATAATCTTATCGGCAACCGAGAGAACCCTTCTCTCATATGAGGCATCAATTGACCTTGCAATACATGTAGGGTAGAATTGTCTGTAGTAGTAGATATCGGTCCATGAATCGCGCAGGTCGGCAATCCACATTATATGGGGGAGACGTTTCTTTATTTTTAAACCTATCAGCTGTGTTGAGTGCGGAGGGCTTGTTGTAATCACATGCCTGATATCCAGGTCCTTAATTATCCCAGTTGCTTTCCTTATCGCATGCCTGTTCCAGCCTCTTCTTGGATCCGGTATGAAAAAGTTACCCCTTATAAATCTCGATATCTTTCCTTTTAGTGTATTATCGGCATTTACTGCAAAGCCGGCGGCCGGCACTTTCGATTTGTCATTTGAGTATATCCTGAACCAGTCCGTGGCCCTGGTCTTAAATATCCTCATCCCTTCCGGTACCTCATTAACCAGGCTTTCATCAATGGCAGGATAGGTCGCATAAACCGGATCGACGGTAAGAATTACGGGTTCCCACCCTAACTCAGGCAGGTATTTAGCGAATTTAAGCCACCTTTGTACTCCGGCACCGCCACTGGGAGGCCAGTAGTATGTTATTACCAGAACCTTTTTCATTTCAGAGCAGTCACTTCAGCTTTTTAAGTGATTCGTCATAACACCTTCTACAGTTTCTTTGTACCCCCAATCCCTACGGGTATTTAAACCCGATGTAAAATGAAACCATGAGTAATATTACCCTTGCACCTTTACGCCTCTATGCCTTTGTGCCCTCTATTCCCTTTACAGCCTCTACAGCCTCTACCGCATTTACAGCTTCAGCAAAAGGGTCTTGATGCTTACCTTTTCGGCAACTATATCTCTCAGGCTCGATATGGGCACTCTTTCCTGTTCCATAGAGTCCCTGTACCTTATCGTTACTGTATTATCTTCTTTTGTCTGGTGGTCAATTGTTATACAGTAGGGAGTACCTATTGCATCCTGCCTGCGGTATCTCCTCCCTATTGAATCCTTGTCGTCGTACTGGCAGTTAAAATCGAATCTCAGGTCATCAACAATTTTTTCAGCAATTTCAGGAAGCCCGTCTTTCCTGACAAGAGGCATTACTGCCAGCTTAACCGGTGCCAGGAAAGATGGCAGTCTCATAACAATCCTGGTGTCAGTTGTTCCGTCCTCTTTAGTGATCTCTTCTTCCTGGTAGGCCGCCGAGATAACCTGCAGGAACATCCTGTCTACACCTATAGAAGTCTCTATAACATAGGGGATATATGATTTATTCAATTCGGGATCGAAATACTGCATCTTTTTCCCGCTGTACTGCTGGTGCTGCCTGAGGTCGAAATCGGTCCTGGAATGAATACCCTCCACCTCCTTGAACCCGAAAGGAAAGCGGAATTCAATATCACTGGCCGCATTGGCATAATGAGCCAGCTTCTCATGGTCGTGGAAACGGTAATTTTCTGCTCCGAAGCCAAGGGCCTGATGCCATTTCATTCTCACCTCTTTCCAGTGTCTGAACCATTCAAGTTCGCTTCCAGGCGGCACGAAGAACTGCATCTCCATCTGCTCAAATTCCCTCATTCTGAAAATAAACTGCCTGGCAACGATCTCGTTACGGAATGCCTTGCCTATCTGTGCAATACCGAAGGGGATCTTCATCCTGCCGCTTTTCTGAACATTGAGGAAATTCACAAAAATGCCCTGCGCGGTTTCCGGGCGCAGGTATATCTTATTTGATCCTTCAGAAGTTGATCCCATTTCCGTCGAGAACATGAGGTTAAACTGCCTTACATCAGTCCAGTTGCGGGTACCGGATACAGGACATACTATCTCGCTATCTATGATAATCTGTTTCAGACCGGCCAGGTCATTATCGTTGAGAGCCTTACTGAAGCGGGAGTGCACCTCGTCAAGTTTTGCCTGGTTGGCCAGTACCCTTTGATTGGTTTCCCTGAATTTCTTTTCATCAAAAGCATCGCCAAACCTACCCCTGGCCTTTTCAATCTCTTTATTGATCTTGTCCTCTAATCTGGCCATATGTTCCTCGATAAGCACATCGGCACGGTATCTTTTCTTGGAATCCTTGTTGTCAATCAGGGGATCGTTGAATGCATCCACATGACCTGAAGCCTTCCATGTGGTCGGATGCATGAAAATTGCAGAATCGATCCCGACAACATTTTCATTCATCAGGACAAGGCTGTCCCACCAGTATTTCTTTATATTGTTCTTAAGTTCGGCTCCATACTGCCCGTAATCATATACCGCACTCAGACCATCATATATCTCGCTCGAGGGGAATACATAACCATATTCCTTACAGTGAGACACCAGTTTCTTGAATACATCTTCCAAAGCCATATAGTTCCTGCTAATTAATGTTTTATGTGGAAGGCAAAAGTAATTGAAATACTTGTTTTTTACAATTATTGGGTTTTTACCCCCAATCCCGCTTTGCGGGGCTGAAAAAGGTACAATGTAAAAAAGTCCCCCTTGGTGGATTTAGAGGTAAGATAATAGAATTTTGATTAGTATCTTTAACCACTTAAAGCAGATGATGAAGAAGTATACAGATTTTCTTGTTATTGGTTCGGGGATAGCGGGACTTACATTTGCGCTTAAAGCCTGTGCTTTCGGGAAGGTGACCATAATCAGCAAGACCAGCCTCGAAGAATCAAATACCCGTTATGCCCAGGGAGGTATTGCCGCTGTATTTGAGAAACCGGATAATTTTGAGAAACATATCCAGGATACCCTTGTGGCCGGCGACGGCTTCTGCGATGAGGAGATCGTCAGGATGGTCGTCAATGAGGCTCCCGAAAGGATCAGGGAACTTATCGAACTTGGTGTTCCATTCGATATGAGACCTGACGGTTCATACGACCTTGCAAAAGAAGGGGGACATTCAGAATTCAGGATACTTCACCATAAAGACAATACCGGTGAGGCTATTCAGAAAGTACTTGCCGGTAAGGTAAGAAAGGAATCCAATATTGACGTTTACGAAAACCATTTTGCAATTGAGATCCTGACCCAGCATCATCTGGGCGAAGAGATTAAGAAAGGTCATAAGGGTATTGATTGTTATGGTGCTTATGTAGCGGATCTTGTGAACCCGAAGGTTATCACGTTCCTTGCAAAGGTAACCGTTATGGCTACCGGAGGAATGGGGAATGTATACCTGACAACTACCAATCCCGAAATAGCGACAGGAGATGGAGTGGCTATGGCATACAGGGCAAAGGCGGAAATAACAAATATGGAGTTTATCCAGTTTCATCCCACCTCATTGTACGATCCGAATAGCAGACCCTCATTTCTTATAACCGAAGCTATCAGGGGCTATGGTGCAGAACTTCGGAATATGTCAGGCGAAAAGTTTATGAAACGCTACGATAGCAGGGGCTCACTGGCGCCGCGCGATATCGTGGCGCGTGCAATAGATAACGAAATGAAGATATGGGGCGACGATCATGTATGGCTCGATTGCACACATCTCGACCCCGCAGGTCTGAAAAACCACTTTCCTAACATCTTTGAACATTGCCTCAGCAGGGGTATTGATATTACAAAGGATATGATACCGGTAGTTCCTGCGGCACATTATTCCTGCGGCGGAATAAAAGCAGACAGAAATGGAGCAACCAATGTAAAAGGGCTTTATTCAATAGGGGAGGCCTCTTCTACAGGTTTGCACGGGGCCAACAGGCTTGCTTCGAATTCACTCATTGAAGCTGCGGTTTATGCTCACAGGGCTGCCCACCACAGCGGAGCCGAACTTGAGGTTATGAAATTCAACGAAAAAATACCCGACTGGGATTATAAGGGGACGACTCATCTCGAGGAGATGGTGCTGATTACCCAGAGCATCAAAGAGGTGCAGATGATAATGAGCAACTACGTTGGGATTGTCAGGTCTGACCTTCGCCTGGAAAGAGCACTCAAGAGGCTGGAGATCCTTTATAATGAGACGGAGAGCCTTTATAAGCGCTCCCTCATTTCGAAGAAGATATGCGAACTGAGAAATATAATTACTGTCGGATACGTGATTATTAAAATGGCTACAAACAGGCAGGAGAGCATAGGATTGCACTATTCTATAGATCATCCGAAAAATAAAGGTACCGAATTCTGAACCAGAGGGAGATGAAACATTTAGAATCTGCTTTTTCGGGCAAGAACAGCTTCTGGAGATACGTGGTGATGTTCGGTGCAGTATTTGTTGCAATCAATACAATCGGGGGCATCCCAATTATAATAGCTGCCTTATCAAAAGCGGCAACAGATCCCGGGAGCATAACAGTCATGGCTGATAATCCGGCCGACCTTTCAGCTTTTGGCATTGAACCACTTCCCGGACTTGTGATGATGCTCTTCCCTTTTTTAATAGGAGTGATAACATTTGCCATCCTGTTAAAACCACTCCATCAGCGGCCGTTTATTCATGTAATTAACGGAAGGTCACAGTTGAGGTGGAACCGGTTCTTTGTATCGGGCATTATCTGGACGATTATTTCCTTTGCCTATCTTTTTATTTATAAAGGACTTGATCCGTCAAACTTCCCGGTAAATAATATTTCAGCAAGCCTTCTCTGGCTGGTTGTTATATCATTAACACTAATTCCTTTCCAGGCATCTTTTGAGGAGATCATCTTCAGGGGCTACCTGTTACAGGGTTTTGCAGTTATATTCAGGAACAGGTGGGCACCTTTGATTCTGACATCAGTATTTTTCGGCCTCATGCATTCCTGGAATCCAGAAGTAAAGGAATTCGGCTTCCTGGCGATGCTCCCACAGTATATCATGTTCGGGTTTCTCTTTGGTATAACGGCAGTGCTTGATGATGGTATCGAAATTGCTCTTGGAGCACATACTGCTAACAATATATTTCTCAGCATCATGGTTACCAACAGTTCATCCACTTTACAGACTCCCGCTGTTTTTGAGCAGGTCGAAATACTGCCCTGGGTAGAGTTCGGAGGACTTGTGATTGCCTGCCTTATTTTCCTGCTGGTAATGGGCAGGATCTATAACTGGAGAAACCCCGGGCTAATTCTTTCAGGGGTAAAGAAAGCAGCCCTTTTTTCAGACTCCGTAGACTGACGTCCTGTCGTTGGTGCGCAGATCACCCCATATGCTTCTTATATCCTCCAGCAGTGTCCTGATCTCATCTGGCTCCGTCGATGTCAGCAATTTAAGCCTTGTCTCCTTGAAATGCGGCAGTCCCTTGAAGTAGTTGGAAAGGTGCCTGCGCATCTCCAATAAAGCTCTCATTCCTTCTTTGAATTGCAATGACTTGTCAAAATGAAATAACGCTATATCAACTTTCTCGTTGACAGTTGGTTCAGGTAAAAGCTCGCCTGTTGCAAGGTAATGCTTTATATCCCTGAATATCCAGGGCCTTCCCACTGCAGCCCTTCCAACCATTATACCGTCGACATTGTACCTGTTGAACATTTCCCTGGCTTTTTCAGGACTGTCGATATCGCCGTTCCCGATAACGGGTATCTTCATCCTGGGATTATTCCTTACCTCTCCAATAAGGGTCCAGTCTGCCTTTCCTTTATAGAGCTGAGCCCTTGTCCTTCCATGGATAGTAATTGCTTTTATCCCAGTATCCTGCAACCTCTCGGCAATATCGATTATGTTTTTACTTTCGTCATCCCACCCGAGCCGGGTTTTAACGGTTACAGGAAGCTTCACTGCTTCAACGATTGCACTTGTCATTTCGATCATCAGGGGAATGTTTCTCAGCATACCCGCACCGGCTCCCCTGTTGGCAATCTTTTTCACAGGGCATCCGAAGTTGATATCAATCAGCTCCGGACCAGCCTCCTGCGAAATTCTGGCAGCCTCTACCATTGCACCGGTAAGATGTCCGTAAAGCTGAATGCCTATCGGCCGTTCATAGTCAAATATGTCGAGCTTCCTGACACTCTTGCCCCCTTCCCGTATGAGCCCGTCTGATGAGATAAATTCAGTATACATCAGGTCTGCCCCGTGCATCTTGCACACCATCCTGAATGAAGGATCGGTGATATCCTCCATAGGTGCCAGTATTACCGGCCTCTCCCCCAGGTCTGTATCTCCAATTTTCAAGCCTTTTTTATATAGTGGTTAATACATAACTTTGCTGCAAAAGTAATAAAATGACCGATATGGAATCCCGGCCAGGGATCAGCGGCCAGCCTCCTCTGGTACAACTGATCTTTACGTTTGTGGTTGTTGTCCTTGCCGGGACAATACTCTTCTATATACTTTTATTCATCGGCTCTCTGTTTTCGGGTACAGGCTTTAAGGAACTGGCAACTTTTTATTCATCAGGAGGAGCAGATGGTAGTGGCACAATCCTGAGATATGTCCAGGTTTCGGTACAGGTTTCCATGTTTCTTATACCGGCCTTGTTCATTATCAGGATTTTACGAAGGCCGGGCATGCCCTTCCTAAGAATGAATACAGCACCTGATCTTTTGGGATTTATGCTAACAATTATTCTTGCTTTCATGATACTTCCGTTGATGAATTACACCGGGTTTCTCAATTCAAAAATGGAACTTCCGTCATGGCTCAGCGGCGTGGAAATTTGGATAAGAGAGAAAGAGGATTCTGCTTCGGGCTTAATTGATCTGCTGATAATTTCCCCTGGCATATTTATGCTTGTTATAAACGTACTGATCCTTGCAGTTGTGCCGGCCTTCAGCGAAGAACTCATGTTCAGGGGTATTGTCCAGACACTCCTTAGCCGGGCTCTTAAGTCAAACCATGCCGGTATACTGGTGGCCTCAGTTATCTTCAGCACAATACACTTCCAGTTTTACGGGTTTATACCCAGGTTCCTCCTTGGACTCAGTTTCGGATATCTTTTCTTCTGGACCAGGAACATCTGGTTTCCGATAGTGGCTCATTTTGTATATAATTCAATACCGGTTGTGCTGCTTTATATGCAGGATAGGGCTGTTGCGGAAGGGGGGGGAACTCCTGCTGGCGGGCGAGACCCGGGCGTGCCATGGTTACAGATTGTCTTAAGTACAATGATCTTTTATTACTTCTGGCGGACATCCAGTAGGTCAGTATCATCTGGTGTTTAATACTATACAGAAATTATTGACCACGGTACACTGAGTATACTCAAAATAGATTTCCGTGAACATCGTGTTCTCAGTGGTAAAAAATATGCCTTAGAATGTGTTGAATAGTGAAGGTCCCCTGTCAGGAAGAATGCACATTCTCTTTCCGGGCATTCTCCAGTTCCCCTTTCCTGAAGAAATAAACCAGTCCGTAGTCGCTGCAATTCTTTCTCTTCTCCTCATCTTCCAGGTTTTCAAATTTAGCTTCGACCTCATTCCATATTTCAAGGATAATAGTGTCTGCTTCCTTTCGGAGCTCAACATTTTTTCCCATCAGTTCCTGTGTCCTTTTTGAGAGGGTATTGTTATAATTGAGAGCATCGATATACTGCTCAAACCAGACTTTTACCACAGCTATCGTAGGATTGGTTATGGGGCTTCCTCCTTTCCTTATCCTAAGCTCTTCGCCTTCTATGATCCTTCTTCCCCAGCTCAGTAGTTCATTTTCCGTATTAAGAGAAGGAGCGGCCGATTCGTTTATTGACAAGCCATAGTATGCCCTTGTCTCTGCAGGTAACTCTCCCCGGTAAATTGCCATATTCATTACCCTGATGAAATGAGTAAGGTAGATTCTAGCCTTCCTGCTGATGTCGTAATGCTTTTTGCTTTTTTTGTTTTGTGCGGACGTGGACTGTCGAAGGAGTTGAGTGCTATGCTCAAATGACGGAAGAAATTTGCGCAGCCTTACAATGGTTTTGGGTGAAAATGCAAGCTTATGTGGCGGCACTTCCTTCCCCTTCTCGAGAGCCACCTTGAGAGCCCTTATTCTTGCAGCATCTGTGTTGGGTAAACGGCGATATGGCATTTCAGTCGGTTGTTAATAAACTGTTGATAACTGATGCGAATATAACAACAAATTGTTAATAACAATGAGTGTTCGCATTTTATTTGCTTAAAAATTAAATAATTCCCCCTTACCTGTAATTAAGCACACAGGTAATACGGATTATACGTAAACCGGGAGTGATTTGTTTCAAAAAATATCAAATCCTTGCAAGGGCTATACAGGCGGCATGGATACTGATCGTGAGGACAAGATAAAGCCTTCTGGCGCTATCCGGGGTCATCTTCAGGAACCTGTACTTAATCGAATTGTGATGGCATGCGGCCAGGCAATCACCACAAAGAGTACAGGTAATAGCAGGCTTCATTCTTCCTATATCAGAAGGATTAAGAGCATCGTATTTACAATACCTGGTGCACTTCATGCAAAGAGTACAGCTTGAGTCGATATACATCCTGAAAGGATTTATTTTTTTAAATATACTGACAATAGTTCCTATGGGACAGTACATAATACAGTGAACCATTTTCCCCGAACGTGACGAAAGAAATGCAATAATAATAATTCCTGCCGCTCCGAAACCGGCTGCAATGAGAGTGGTAACAGGATGAGATATTTTAAACCACCTGAGGGCGATGGCAGTGCCAACAACTATTACCAGTATTGTCGATTTGATAGCTGCCTTATGCTTCAGTATTTCCCTGGATGTTTTGCCTGATGATGCAAGCCCGTCAATCGCTCCGAAATAGCAGAAATGACTGCACCAGGCAGGTCCTGTAAGAATTATTGTGCTGATAAAGAGGATAGTCATAACTGATATTTCTCCCCTGTATACCGGGCCCGCTACGATCATCATGGGTATCGGCAGGTGAAGCTTCCCGGTCATAAGGAAATTATCAGCACCGGCAAGGCCAATTGCCAGCTGGCCGAAAAATACCACCGAGAAAATAGTCCATGTTGCCTTCCTCCAGGCCGGCACCTTTGCAGGATCCTGCATCCGGAATCCAACTATGGCACCGTAGAGAGATATCAGGAAGATCTCAATCCATCCTGCGCCATGGATGAACCTCTCGGCCAGTATTATGGGTCTTTCCAGCTTTATCTGCACGAAAGCAAGAAGGGTGAAGGTAAATATAAAGATGTAAACCGGAAGCCTGTATTTCTTGTCCATTTTTATTTAATCCCCCCGCATGACCGGATAAAATTCAAAGTTAAAAAAAATGTCTGTTCCGTTGGTTCATCTGTTTATGCGTGCTAACTTAGTAAAAGAAATTTGGGTACTAATTAAAATACATGAGTAATGTTTAGACCGGAAATATATACTGAGCGCAGAAAGAGACTTCATGGAACAATGAAATCAGGCATCGGGCTTTTTGTGGGCAATGTTGATGCATCAATGAATTATCCTGCCAATCCTTATCATTTCAGGCAGGACAGTGACTTTCTTTATTTATTTGGCCTCGATCTGCAGGGATTAACAGGCGTAATGGATTTTGATACTGGCGAAGACTGGATCTTTGGCAACGATTTCGATATCGATGATATTATCTGGATGGGACCTCAGCCATCAGTAAGTGAGCTGGCATCGAAATGCGGAATTTCAAAGACCGCACCCCTGTCAAAGCTTGAAGAATTTATCAGGGAAGCTGTATCAAGGGGAAGAAAAATTCATTTTCTGCCTCCTTGCAGGGGTGAAACAAAAATGACGCTGGGATCACTGCTTAAGGAAAATCCATGCCAGATGAGGACCAGTGCATCAACAGAGCTTATCAAAGCAGTTGTGGCGATGAGGTCAATAAAGGAGCCGGTTGAGATTGATGAGATAGAAAAGGCCATTGCAATTGCTTCTGATATGCACGTCGCAGCTATGAAGATGTGTAAGCCTGGCGTAAAGGAACAGGAAATTTTCGGCACCATCGAAGGGATTGCTCTTGCAGCTGGCGGTGGTGCTTCATTCCCGATTATCCTGAGCATTAATGGCCAGACATTGCATAACCATGAGCATGGCAATATATTAAAGGAGGGAAGGATGATGGTCACCGATGCCGGTGCAGAAACAAACCTTCACTATTCATCAGATATCACGCGTACAACACCGGTAGGCGGAAAGTTCAGCGGCAGGCAGAAAGACATTTATGAAATTGTCCTTAAAGCTAATACCGAAACGATAAGTGCGTCAGGTCCGGGGCTTTCAAACAAGGAGCTTCATCTGATGGCATGCACGATCATTGCAGAAAGCATGAAAGACCTGGGCCTTATGAAAGGAAACACCGGAGATGCTGTTGCCGCCGGGGCTCATGCCCTGTTTATGCCTCACGGACTGGGACATATGATGGGCCTGGATGTTCACGATATGGAAGCACTGGGTGAGAACTATGTAGGTTATAATGATGAGGTTAAAAGAAGTGAGCAGTTTGGACTGGCCTATCTCAGGTTTGCATTGCCTTATAAACCGGGACATGTATTTACCGTTGAGCCTGGCTGTTATTTCATCCCTGAGCTGATCGATCAGTGGAAAGGAGAAGGCAGGTGCAGGGAGTTCATCAATTATGATAAAGTAGATGCTTACAGGGATTTCGGAGGTGTCCGTATAGAAGACGATGTGCTGATTACTGAAACGGGGAACAGGCTGCTGGGTAAAGCGATACCGAAAACAGTTGCCGATGTGGAAGAAACATGTAGTTAGCTCTGCGATATCTGTGGTTAAAAAAGGCTTTTAGCAACGCGATCCGGAAAAACAGAAAAGACCGTATTGCAGCTTACCTGCGCCTTGCCGGACCCGGGAAGACTATCGGGCTCTCGTGACCGGTAGCATCTACAGCCTGTATCCCGAAGAAGTAGTTGTCTTTTGAATATGGGATTGTCGCTTCATTGCCTGTGACATATATCTTCTGCTCCCACAGCGGCTCGTATGTCTCCCTCATAAGTATATAGTAACCGGCCGGTTTAACGCCCTTTTCAGGAGTCTCCCATCTTAAAGTTGTGCTGTTCCCCTGTGAAGTCACTATTCCGCAGTAGGAAGGCTCATAGGGTGCCAGTGCTAAACTGGCAATAACCGCAAGGTTGATACCTGCATTCTTCTTCACATATTCATAATCGACAAACTCGGGAAGATCTCCCTGCTGGACCCCATTCACAATTTCCGGTATCTTATGCTGATTGTTGTAATTTTCATTGAACTCTGTTATCCTTACAGCAGTGAATCCATTCTGACAGAAAGGCGTATGGTCGCCTCCCCTGCCAAACCTGTCATTCCTGAAAACAAGTGTAACGTTCAGCTGGTCTACGTAACGTTCGCCAACTTCCTTAATATATCTTGCCAGCTGGCGGGCTTTCCCGTCATTCTCTCCCGAAGTATATCTCCTGAGAGATGCCATCTGTTCCGTTTCGAAGGCAGGTACTCCCTCGCTGAATATCCTTACACGCATGTTATCGTTGAGCAGTGTCTCACTCGACCTGCTGTTACCGATCATGTCGTTGTTAAGAAGGGCGATAATGTTCCAGTTTTCTGCTTTTGCCTTGTCGGCCATGTATTGCGCTCCGTAGAGCCCGTGCTCCTCACCTGATAATGCCATGAAAACAATTGTCGCCGGGAACTTCCGGGGGGTCATTATCCTAAGAAGCTCCAGTATGGCTGCAACTCCTGATGCATCATCATCAGCTCCCGGGGCATAGCCGGTGTTATCAGCATCGGATGTTGCCCTTGAATCGAGATGGGCACTCATCATTATAATCCTGTTATCGGTTGGATCGGTACCTTTAAGTGTCGCCACTACATTTTTGAGTTTTATCTCATTGGGGATCCTCTGACCCTGGCCTCCTACGCTGTAATCTTCGAATTTTACCTCGAGCCTGCCCCCTGAAGCGGGAATGTTCTTTTCCATTTCTGCCTTTATCCAGTTCCAGGCAGCCCCGATGCCAGTTTCCGGATCATCCTGTACACTCATGTTATGCCGGGTATGAAATCCAGCAAGTTTCCTGACATGCTGCTCAAGGTTATCCCTTGAGATCTCATCAACCATCCTTTTAATATCAGGATCCCGGTTAATAATTGTCTGAGAATTGACAAATACCGGTATAAATAAAAAAAACAGAAGTAATTTTTTCATCAGTATGCTTTGTAAAATTCCCTGTTAAGCCGTGCAATGTTTGTAAGCTTTATCTGTTTCGGGCATTCGGCTTCGCATGCTCCAGTATTCGAACAGTTACCGAATCCAAGTTCATCCATCCTGGTCACCATAGCCCTTACCCTGTCCCTGGCTTCCACCCGCCCCTGTGTGATAAGCGCAAACTGGGATATCTTAGCCGATACGAAAAGCATCGCTGAAGCATTCTTGCAGGCTGCCACGCAGGCGCCGCAACCTATGCAGATAGCTGAATCGAAAGCATCATCCGCATTTTTTTTCTTTACCACGATTGAATTTGCATCGGGTGCTGCCCCGGTATTTATAGAAATAAAGCCACCGGCAACCTGTATCTTGTCGAAGGCGCTCCTGTCTACTATAAGGTCTTTGATGACAGGAAAGGGTTTTGCCCTCCATGGTTCGATCCAGATTGTATCGCCATCCTTGAAATACCTCATCGAGAGATGGCATGTTGTTACAGCCTGAACAGGTCCGTGCGGGTGACCATTAATATACATGCCGCACGATCCGCAAATGCCTTCACGGCAGTCGTGATCAAAAGCAACCGGATCCTTATCTTCCACCACCAGTTTCTTATTGAGTGCGTCGAGCATTTCGAGGAAGGCCATGTCGGGTGACACATTGTCCATAACATAGGTCTGGAAATTCCCTTTGGACTTTGAATCCTTCTGACGCCATATTTTAAGAGTAAGTTTCATATTTAGTTTTATTACATTTTTTTATCTCTGAGAGCACGGAGTCCATATAGATTTGCAGAAACGTACCTTCGTACCTTCGTACCCTCGCACCTTCGTACCTTCGTACCCTCGCACCTTCGTACCTTCGTACCCTCGCACCTTCATACCTTCGTACCCTCGTACCTTCGTACCCTCGCACCTTCGTACCTTCGTACCCTCGCACCTTCGCACCTTCGTACCCTACTTATAACTCCGTACCTTCATCTCTACCTCTTCGAACTTAAGTTCTTCCTTGTGAAGTATGTGGTCTTTCCCGTCACCAGCATATTCCCATGCAGCCACATAGGCAAACTCTTCATCGTTTCTGCGTGCCTCACCGTCAGCAGTCTGGTATTCTTCCCTGTAATGTGCACCGCACGATTCCTTCCTGTTCAGTGCATCTGTTATCAGTAATTCAGCAAGTTCAAAGAAGTCGGCCACCCTTCCTGCCTTTTCAAGTTCCTGGTTAACCTCATTCAGGGTGCCTGGGACATTAAGGTCGCGCCAGAATTCATCCTCGAGCTCGCGTACCATTGTCAGGGCTTCCTTAAGTCCTGCTTCATTACGGATCATTCCCACGTGGTCCCACATAATCTTACCAAGTCTCTTGTGGAAAGTCCCGGCATTTTGCTTTCCTTTAATTGATATAAGTTTGTTAAGCCTGTCCACTGCTTCCTTTTCGGCTTCAGCAAATTCAGGGCCGTCTGTCGTAATTCTCGGTACTCTTATTTCATCAGCAAGGAAGTTGCTTATGGTATTTGGCAGTATGAAGTATCCATCACCGGCAGCCTGCATCAGTGAGCTGGCACCCAGCCTGTTGGCACCATGGTCTGAAAAGTTTGATTCTCCAACCGAGTAGAGACCGGGTATGGTTGTCATAAGCTCATAATCGACCCACAGGCCACCCATGGTATAATGCCCGGCAGGATATATCCTCATAGGATCCATGTAAGGATTGATCCCTGTTATTGTATGGTACATCTCAAAAAGATTACCGTATTTACTTTCAATTGTTTTCTCTCCCTGCTTGTTTATTGCATCACGGAAGTCAAGGTATACGGAGAGGCCTGTTTCACCGACACCATAACCTGCATCGCATCTCTCCTTGGCAGCCCTTGATGCGACGTCCCTCGGAACAAGGTTGCCGAAGGCAGGATATCTTCTTTCGAGAAAATAATCTCTTTCCTCGTCAGGAATCTCGTTAGCAGGTCTTTTATCACCCTTTGCCTTCGGGACCCATATTCGGCCGTCGTTACGCAGTGATTCTGACATCAGGGTCAGTTTTGACTGGTATTCGTTGAGCTGGGGTACAGATGTGGGATGTATCTGTATAAAGCTTGGATTTGCAAAGAAAGCACCTCTTTTATGAGCTTTCCAGGCAGCGCTGGCGTTGGAATTAACCGCAAGTGTCGACAGGTAATAGATCGTACCGTAACCCCCGGTAGCAAGCACCACGGCATGCGCTGAATGTCGTTCAATTTCACCGGTAATAAGGTTCCTTGTTATTATTCCCCTTGCTTTATCGTCGATAAGCACTAAATCCAGCATCTCGCGGCGGGGATACATCGTTACCGTGCCTTTCTTTATCTGCCTGTTGAGTGATGAATAACATCCCAGGAGGCACTGCTGGCCTGTCTGACCTTTGGCATAGAATGTCCTTGAAACCTGGACTCCTCCGAATGAGCGGGTATCCAGAGTCCCACCATAGTCGCGTGCGAAGGGTACACCCAGAGCAGTAAAATGGTCAATAACCTGGTTGCTGACTTCTGCTGCGCGATATACGTTTGCTTCTCTTGCACGGTAGTCCCCACCTTTTATCATATCATAGAAAAGCCTGTAAGTACTGTCACCGTCATTCTGGTAGTTCTTGGCTGCATTTATACCACCCTGTGCAGCTACTGAATGTGCTCTCCTGGGAGAATCCTGGTAGCAAAAGTTCTTAACATTGTACCCCAGCTCCCCAAGTGATGAAGCAGCACTGGCTCCTGAGAGGCCGGTGCCTATCACGATAATATCCAGCTTCTTCCTGTTTGCCGGGCTGACCAGCTTTACTGATGACTTGTAGCTGGTCCATTTTTGTGCGAGTGGGCCTGCAGGTATCTTGGAATTAAGTTTAGTCATATCTGATTTTTTTCAATATTTTCTACCTGAATTGCCATATTGTAAATGAAATTATTGCAAATCCTGCCGGAATTGCAATCGCATAGATCCATGCTATTATCCTGATGATCGGGGTCCATGTTCTGTGGTTCAGCCCAAGTGTCTGGAAAGCTGATGAGAATGCATGATGCAGGTGCAATCCCAGCAGCAGGAAACAGGTAAGGTATATATAATTGTAAGCGGGAATCTTGAATAATGAGTGAGCGACCGCATAAAAATTTTCAGGATCGCCTGGAACAAGGCCGAGCTTGATAAAATAGAAATTAAAGAAATGAAGTACCATAAAGGTGAGTACCGATGCTCCTGTCCAGATCATGAATCTTGAGAGTGAGTCAGTCTTCGATTTTTGGCCGCTGACATATCCGGTCGGCCTTGCCAGCCAGTTCTGGATCTGGAGTGTAATACCAAGGATGATGTGTATAAGAATTGTGCCAATCAGCACCACCTCGAAGATTTTTATAAGAGGAAAGGTAGCCATAAAATGAGCTGCCTTATTGAAGGGCTCCGGATCGCTCTTTAATAACATCAGGTTTACGGCAAAATGGACAGGAAGAAATAAAAGAAGAAACAATCCCGCCAGTGCCAGTACAAACTTTTTGGAGATTGAAGCGACTAGTATTTTATTCATTGGTTGTTAAACATTTATTGGTTAGGTAAAATACAGGTATGTGGTTATAAATGTATGAATTATTAAATTAAATAAGCAAACATAAAGCTATGTCTATTTATCAATAAATGTCAGAATACGATATGATATTCATCATATATAATTATTTAGATAACTTTGTGGAAAATGTGCGAAATCATGAAGAAATACTTTCACCACAGGGGTAAGAAAATATTTTATACCGATGAGGGTACAGGTAAACCTGTTGTACTGGTTCACGGCTACCTTGAAACGGGAGATTCATGGAAATCATTCTCGGGTGGACTCGGCTCATTCAGGGTTTTAATCCCCGACCTGCCAGGTCATGGTGACTCTGATCTCCTTTCAGACGTTCATACCATGGAACTTATGGCGGAAACAATCCATGGCTTGCTGAATGCCACCGCTATCGACAAAGCCTGTATAATCGGCCATTCCATGGGTGGGTATATCACTCTGGCTTTCCTTGAGCTTTACCCGGACAGGCTGTCGGGCTATTGCCTTTTCCATTCTCATCCCCTGGCCGATACAGAAGCTTCTCATCAGAAAAGAGACAGGGAGATCGACCTGGTAAGATCGGGGAAGAAATTCCTGGTTTATCCCGATAACATAAAAAACATGTTTGCACCTGGGAATATTGAAAAATTCCAGTCTGCCATCCAGTCTGCCAACAGCATAGCATCCGGTATAAGCGGTGAGGGTATAATAGCTGTCCTTAAAGGCATGAAATCCAGACCCGCCAGGGTACATGCTATGGAAGCCGGTAAGGTGCCGGGACTTTGGATACTTGGCACTAAGGATAACCATATCCCGTTTGATACCATTCGCGGGAAGGTTAGATTACCTTCAAATTGCAGGATTGAGGTTTTAAAGGATTCAGGACATTTAGGTTTCGTCGAGGAGCCTGGCAGAGCACTGGAAATAATAACAGAATTTGTAAAAAACCTGTAAAAATATTTGGATTATGAGCAAATGTTCATTATATTTGTAGTGAACTATTGATCATAATCTTTGTCACCACGTCCAGTAAGAAGCAGGCGAATAAGCAATCCCCCGATCATTTCGGGATTCAGGCCTTACGGCAGGAAAGAAGGTAATAATGAATCCGGAAGTGTTTTTTTGTACCTCGAAGAGTATGAAGCACTCAGGTTGTGCGATTATGAGATGCTTAATCATCACCAGGCTTCGATAATAATGAATGTTTCGCGACCAACTCTTACCAGGATATATGGAAGGGCCAGGCAGAAAATAGCTGAAGCCATGGTAAAGGGTAGCAGGATAATCATAGAAGGCGGTAAGATATACTTCGACAGTGACTGGTTCGAATGTTCTGCCTGCGGATGCTTCTTCAACAATCCTGAAAAACAGGAGGACATAACCGGATGCCCTCTTTGTGGCAGCAAAGATGTGTCGGTCGTTGAACAGGATCCTGAAGAACCGGAAGAGCCAGCTTCGCGATGCAACGATATTTGTATATGTACGGGATGTGGTTTTGAGCAATCTCACAGGTTCGGACGTCCCTGCCGCGATGAGATATGCCCTAAGTGCGGATCAGGTATGATCCGTAAGGGAACACCACATAGCAGAAAACCAAAAAGAAAATGATATGAAAGTAGCAATCACCAGTACCGGAAATAATCTTGAAAGCACATTGGATCAGCGGTTTGGGCGGTGTGCCTATTTTGTCATCTATGACACTGAAAGCAAGGGTTATGAGTTCATCCCAAACAAGGGCCGTGATGCCGAGGAAGGTGCAGGGCCTGCATCAGTACAGCTAATTGCATCGCGCGATGCAGTAAAAGTGATATCGGGTGAATTTGGCATGAAAGTGAAGTCTTTGCTGGATAGCCTGAAAATACAGATGATAGTGATTAAAGAACCTGAAAAGAAAATTGGTGAAATAATTGATATGTTAAATAAATAAAGAGGAGGTAGTTATGCCAGGATTTGACAGAACAGGGCCGGTGGGCGATGGTCCCATGACAGGTCGCAGGATGGGGCGTTGCACGGGCTACGGGCTTCGCCGTAAAGATGAAAATGCTGACGCACCCGAAAATTTTATTGATGACAGACCGGGAAGATTCAGTGGCCGTGGAGCCGGGTTTGGCTGGCGCAGGGGTGGCAGAGGCCTGGGGCGTGGTTTTCAGAACCGCTTCAGGGGAGGTTTTTAGATTGTAAAAAAATGTAATAAAATAACTCATAAATAAGTATGAAGAAACGTATAGCAATCCCTATGGAGAACGGGATATTATGTCCGCATTTCGGACATTGTCAGCAATTCGCAATAGTTGATGCGGAGGACAGGACAATTTCAGAAGAACAGTTTGTAACTCCTCCTCCGCATGAACCGGGTGTGATTCCTGAATGGCTCGCTTCGAAAGGAGTAACCGATATAATCGCTGGCGGTATAGGACAGAGGGCAATAAACCTGTTCAACCAGAACAAGATAAATGTATTTGTAGGTGCACCGCTTAAAGGCCACACGGATCTCGTTAACGACCTGCTGAACGAATCGCTTGCAGCCGGTGCAAACTATTGCGACCATTGATCGTGGTCTATGTTCAGGATTGCTATTGCCAGCGGTAAAGGAGGCACCGGTAAAACTTTCATTTCAACCAATATTTTCTGGTCGCTGCTAAAAAGAAATGTCAGCGCTGAACTGGTTGACTGTGATGCCGAGGCACCTAATGCAGCACCTTTCTTCGAGACCGAAGTTGTGACTGTGGATGAAGTCACCCAGCAGGTCCCTGTGATAAACAGTGATATCTGTACCTTCTGCGGAAAATGCCACGATTACTGCAACTATAATGCTATATTTATACTGCCTCCTGTAAAAGTAATCCAGGTTATAGAAGACCTGTGCCACGACTGCGGTGCATGTTATTATGCCTGTGAATTCGAAGCCATAACTGAAAAAAGTGTGCCACTGGGTAAAGTCGCACATTTTTCCTGCTTTGGAGAAAAATCAATCACAGAAGCCAGGATGAATATCGGGGTGCTGTCGCCTGTAAAGCTTATACAGAGTGCAGTAAAAAGTGCCGGGAATAACAGCGAGTTTATGATCCTGGATTCACCACCAGGCACTTCATGCCCATTTGTCCAGACAGTTTCAGCTTCCGACTACGTGATTCTTGTCACTGAACCTACACCGTTTGGTCTCAGCGATCTCAGGCAGAGCGTGGATACTCTTCGCGGAATCAGCAAACCTTTTGGTGTAATTATAAACAGGACAGGTATAGGTAATGATAATGTGCTTAACTACCTGGAAGAACAAAACATTGAACTTCTCCTGGAGATCCCATTCAGCAGGAAAATTGCCGAATTATATTCTGCAGGTAAAATAGTATCGGAGGCGGATATGATTCTTTCAACCAGGCTTTTTGACATCGTCATGAACTTAAAGAGAAAGTATGGAAATAGCGGTAATAAGCGGTAAGGGAGGGACAGGTAAGTCAAGCCTGAGTGCAGCATTTGCAACACTGGATGATGAGGTTGTAATTGCCGACTGCGACGTGGATGCAGCTAACCTGTACCTTCTATTCGATCCCACGGTTGATGAAGAAATAGTCTATACGGCAGGGCACAAAGCCGTGGTTGATTATGATAAGTGTACCGGTTGCAATATTTGTGCAGAATATTGCAGGTTTGATGCCATTTCCGTTATTGAGGGAAGTATAGTTATCTCTGAGACTTTTTGTGACGGGTGCTTCCTATGTTCAAGGGTTTGTCCTGCTGATGCAATAAAAATGGTGCCAAATAACAGGAGCCGTCTTTACTCAGGTTCTTTCAGGAACGGGATGATGGTATATGGCAGGCTCGCTCCCGGGGAGGAGAATTCAGGTAAACTTGTAAATATGGTCAGGGACAAGGCAAAACAGGTGGCAAAGGAAACGGGTACGGGGATAGTTATTATTGATGGCCCTCCGGGAATTGGGTGCCCGGTGATCTCGTCCATAACCGGTGCAGACAAAATTGTGATCGTGACAGAACCAACTATTTCCGGGTCAGGTGATATGCAGCGTGCAGTGGAAATTGCATGGAAATTCGGCTTTAATCCTTATGTGGTCATAAATAAATGTGATCTGAATAGTTCAATTTCTGGTAAGATAAAGCTATGGTGCGGGGAAAATAATGTCAGGGTGGCAGGAGAGATCGATTTCGATCCCTCTGTTACTGAGGCGATGTTACAGGGGAAGAGTGTAACAGAATATAATCGCAACCTGGATGTGAGCCGCAAAATAGCCGGTATCTGGGAAAAAATTTCAGGAAAATGATCTTTTCCCGGGAATATTCTTCAGGTTTTACATAATAATATTACTTTTAGCAAAAATCGTATTACCATGGCAGTTGTCAGGTTTAGCGTCAGTCTTGAAGAAGATCTTCTAAAAGAACTTGATTCATACACGGCTGACAATAATTTCGCAAACAGGTCCCAGGCACTGAGGCATCTGATCGAGAAGAACATTGTTGAAAGGAAGTGGCACTGCAACAACGTTGTCGCAGGTGCATTAGTGATGACTTTCGATCACGCAAGGAAAGATATTATAGCCAGGTCGAATGATATACAGCATGATTATTATGATGTAATATTATCATCTCAGCATTTTCACCTCGATCATGAAAACTGTCTTGAAATAATTGCTGTAAAAGGTCCGGCAAATGATCTTACCGAGCTGGCCGATAAGCTTATAAGCATCAAGGGAGTGAAGCATGGGAAACTTGTTATGAGCAAGGCAGATTAATTTTTTTATACTTATAGTAACACTAATATGAGAAAACGTAATACTGGATTTATAAAATCGTCAGCCATTATTTTCATGGTTTTGTTCTTTATTCCTGCAGGATTTACACAGGAAAAAACCGGGTCGTTGTTAAATGATACGATCAACCTTGAGGAGGTTGTTGTAACTGGCACTGCAGTCAGGGTGAACAGGAGGAATGTACCTATGTCTGTTTCTGTGGTTTCCAGTGTTCAGTTGTCAGGCAGTGTGGAATCGGCACTTTTGCCTGTGCTGAATGGAAGGGTTCCGGGCCTTTTCGTGACAGAGCGTGGCGTTATGGGTTTCGGTGTTGCAGCCAATGCTGCGGGTCAGATATCGATCAGGGGTATTGGTGGCAGTCCTACAACGGGAGTCCTTATGCTTATTGACGGGCATCCTCAGTTCATGGGTATTTTTGGTCACCCGCTACCTGATTCCTACGTAACTTCCGATGTTGACAGGGTGGAAGTCATCAGGGGACCTGCCTCGATCCTGTATGGGTCTAACGCCATGGGTGGTGTTATAAATATTATCACCAAAAAGCAGTCAAGAGAAGGTTTCAGCGGCAACGCGCATCTTATGTACGGTTCATACAAAACCATGAAGACAATGGCTTCTGGCGGGTATAAGAATAAGAACATCAGTCTTTTCGCGTCAGTCAACCATGATCGGACCGACGGTCACAGGCCAAATTCAGAATTCAGTATTACCAATGGTTACCTGAAGTTCTCATATACTCCGGGCAGCCATCTTACTGTCAACAGCGATCTCAGCCTCGCACATTTCAAGGCTTCTGATCCAGGTCCGGATACTGTTAATTCAGTACCGGGTTACAACCTGGATATTACCCGGGGATACCTGGCAGTATCTCTTGATAATGACTATGCCAGGTCATCAGGAACCGCAAAGATATTTTACAATTTTGGAGAGCATAAGATCACTGACGGATTCCATTCCACAGATATCAATTACGGGTTTAACCTCTTCCAGTCGCTCAAGCTTATTGCCGGGAACAGTATTACAGTTGGCGCCGACTTTCTTAATTACGGGGGAAGGGCAGAGAATGAGCTTGCTATGGGAGGTAATGGCATTCTTTTTACTGACACAGCCATCTATGATGCAGGTTTATATGGATTTATTCAGCAGGACCTTTCCGGCAGGTTGACCGTTAACGCCGGACTACGCCTTCAGAAGCATGAGGTTTACGGGCTGAAGTGGATCCCTGCAGGTGGCTTCGCATTCAGGGCTGGCAACAACACTACGTTAAAGGCTTCTGTAGCCAGGGGCTTCAGGAGCCCAACATTGAGGGAACTATTTGTCTGGGATCATAATGAGAACCTGAGTCCTGAGACAATTATGAATTATGAAGCCAGTATAATGCAATGGTTTTATAACAGGAAATTAAAGCTGGAACTGACCGGGTATATTGTGAAGGGCGATAACCTTATAATAAGCGTGCCCATGCAGGGACTGATGAATGCCGGGGTGGTAAGCAACAAAGGTATAGAATTTGCTTCGGAAGCTTCAGTAAATGATAACCTCAGGCTCAACCTTACTTATTCTTTTACCGGTATGGATTCTCCGGTTTATGCCACGCCGAAACATCATCTGTTCATGAGCCTTGACTATAATATCTGGAAGCTTCAGCTTATGCCGTCATTTCAGTATGTGAATCATCTCGATACTGATCCTTCAGCAGCGACAAGCTTCCAATCCTATGTTCTTTTTAACACCAAGGTTATGATGAGAATATCACAGTATGCTGATCTGTTCATCAGCGGTGAGAACCTTCTAAACCAGAAGTACGAGAATAACAGGTATTACACAATGCCAGGGATAACAGTTTTTGCAGGGTTAAAAATAAGGATCTGATCCTATTTCTTATTAAGGTAATCAATGGCGTATTTCAAGGTTGTATCCAGGTTCTGCCAGATGCTGTAAAATCCTTTGTTGTCCAGTATGTTCCTTACAATATATGCTTCAAGCTGTGTATGAATTATATTTCCTGATATTTTTAATCCCGCGGGATCTGGCGGGAGCCCGTTCCGGGCGGCAAACCTGACAAACTGGTCGAGAAGGGCCTGGCTGTTAAGCCATTTTTTCATTTCTCCCCATTCTGTAAATTTCTGGAGAGTCTCCCTGTTCTTCTCTGTATAATCGAGGGCAAACCTGTAAATGAGGGAAGCACGTGCTCTCATGAAGTATGCTGAAATGCCAGACGTATCGACCGGGATGAATTCATCAGGCATTATTCCGCCGCCACCGTATACTGTTCTGCCACCAGGAGTGGTGAATTTTGGTGATTTGCTCAGGAGGATACTGTCGTCAGCTGCTGTTTCCCCGTTGGTGATCCTCTCACGGAAATTTTCGTAGTACTGCTCTGTCCCGTCATCATATGGATTCTGGATCGATCTTCCGGTAGGGGTATAGTACCTTGCAATAGTAAGTCTAATACCTGACCCGTCTGAGAACATTACCGGTTCCTGTACAAGACCTTTACCGAAGGATCTCCTTCCAATAATTGTTCCCCTGTCATTGTCCTGGATTGCCCCGGCAAGTATCTCACTTGCGGAAGCGCTCCATTCATCGATCAATATTACCAGGTCTCCTGTTTTAAATTCGCCGTTGCCGTTTGCTACTGCTTCATCCCTCGGCTGGGTCCGTCCCTGGGTGTATACTATAACCTGTCCCTCCTCCAGGAACTCATTGGCTATTCTTATAGCCGCATCCATAACTCCTCCCGAGTTACCCCTGAGATCGAGTATCAGCTTTGTCATCCCCTTTTCCTTAAGTTCATGAAGTGCGTTCATGAACTCCTCATAGGTGGTAAGCGCAAAGTTGTTGATCTTGATGAAGCCCGTATTGCCATTGATCATATACGACACATCGATACTGTACATCGGGATCTTATCCCTTGTAATTTCAAAAGGAAGCAATTCATCGTGCCCTTTCCTGAGAATTTTAAGTCTTACCACTGTGCCACGTGGTCCTTTGAGCATACTCATTGCTTTTTCGTCGGTGATTTTTTTCCCCGCAACCAGTGAGTCATTAACGAATATTATTTTGTCGCCTGGCTGGAGTCCCACCTTTTCAGAGGGACCACCCGGAATAGTACTTATTACGAGTATTGTGTCCGTAAGCAGGTTAAATGAGATTCCGATACCGTCGAAATTGCCCTGGAGGGGCTCATTGGCCCTCTTAAGATCCTTTGCAGGTATATACGTTGAATGCGGGTCAAGTTTACTGAGCATGGCCGGGATAGCCACCTCCTCCAGTTCATCACGGTTAACTGAGTCGACGTATTTCCTTTCAATAAGGTTAACGATATTGCTCAGCTTATCATATCTTGCCCTGATACTTGTGTTCGTATTTCCTGTATTCTTATCGGGTAGATACATGCCGATCAGGATGCCTGCAGCCAGGCTTGCAGCCAGAATCAGTGGGAGTAATATGCTTCTCTGAGAGTTATTGTACTTCATAAACATCATTTTCTAAATCAATATATACTATTTCAATCCCGGCACGTTTAAGAAGATCCAGACCGTCGGTGTTGTGATATTTGCTGCAAAATACCACCCTTCTTATACCTGACTGTATTATCAGCTTGGAGCATTCCATGCATGGTGAGGATGTAACATATAATGTTGAATCCTGTGAAGAGTTATTCGATTTTGCAACTTTGGTTATGGCATTGGCTTCTGCATGAAGGACGTAGGGTTTTGTTGCGTTGTTCTCATCCTCACACTGATTTTCGAAACCGGAAGGTGTTCCGTTGTACCCGTCGGAGATAATCATCCTTCCCTTTACTATCAGGGCGCCGACCTGCCTTCTCCTGCAATACGAGTTCTTTGCCCATATCAGGGCCATTTCAAGATACCTTTTATCAAAAGCCATCTGTTTCTCGCCGTAAGGTCTGATCTCGTCCTTCTGTGACATGATGCCGGATTTTAAAGCAAGGCTCAAAGTTAAAGAAATTATACCATGTTTTAATAAACATGTTTATTATGTGGCAGGAGTGGTTTATATTTAAGGTTTTTTAAGAAATTATGGAACATAGTGTAAAATCAATCAGTGGAAAGAAATTTGTTGAGGCGGCAATCGGTTTTCGTTTATCCGGAGAACAGGATGCCCTCGATATTGCAGCTTATTGCTGGGAGAATGAAACCGAAAACCTTCTTCTCAATCACGGCAACCTTCCTGATGAATTCTTCAACCTCAGAACGGGGCTGGCCGGAGCTGCCCTTCAGAAATTTTCCAACTACAGGATAAAAGCAGCTGCTGTGGTTGACCGGTTAAAAATAAAAGGCAGGTTCAACGATCTTGTAAGAGAACTGAACCGGGGAGGTTACTTCAGGGTGTTCGAAAAAAGGACCGACGCGGAATCGTGGCTTTTAAAATTCTGATCAATCATTAATAATCAAATAGTTGAAAACATTTTAAGTTATCAACTGTTTAATAAAGAGCTGTTTCTTAATTTTGCCCATTGAAGAACAGGCTAAATGGTATAAAATTTGCATTGACCATTGATGCTTCTGAAATTTTAAAATGCTAAAGTATGAGAAAAATCTTGGTAATATTATCTTTATTATTGTCAGTAACCAGGTTAACGGGCCAGGCAAAATTCACAGATCCACGCGATGGGAATGAATACAGGACAATTACTGTACAGGGTGCTACATGGATGGCAGAAAACCTGAGGTTCAAACCGGCGGAGGGTGCTGATTATTTTGATAATGATCCAAATAATGTTCCGATCTACGGGATGTTATATGACTGGAAAACTGCAAACAAAGTATGTCCCGACGGCTGGCATCTCCCTTCAGGAGAAGAGTACCATGAACTTGTAAACTTTAACGAACAGAAGGAGAGATGGGGATACAGGGCATCGGATCCCGAGTCATTCAGAATACAGCTTGCCGGCATGCAAAACTATGAAGGCATTTTTACCGAGCTGGATGAAAGCGGATATTACTGGACATCAACGGAATATGACAAGGATTATGCAGAGTACTTCAGTTACTTTGTTATTTCACAGAACAGGGTAATCGATATCTCAAGAGAAGAAGATATTACTGATGTTCATGGCAGTGAAAAAATAAACAAGTATTCTGTCCGTTGCGTGAAAAACAATTAACCGGCCGGGACACATTTGCTGAAAAAGTAATCTCGTTTTACAGGTCTCTCGATTTTACGGGATCCCTTCCTCAGGGGATCTCCGTTATGAATCCTTATAAGAAAAACCGGGAAATATTACAGGTAGCATCACTTTTCTACAGGAAATTCTATAATGACCATGAAAGGCGTATAATAATACTGGGGATAAACCCCGGTCGTTTCGGAGCCGGTGTAACAGGCATCCCGTTCACAGATACCAGGAGGCTCAGGGAAAAATGCGGGATAAAAGTAGAGAGTGCTGATACCAGGGAATTGTCATCGGAATTTATTTATCAGATGATTGATGAATTTGGTGGCGTTGAAAAATTCTATTCGGTGTTCTTTGTGAGTGCAGTATGTCCCCTGGGATTCACCTCTGCCGGGAAGAAAGGAAGGGAGGTAAATTATAACTACTACGACAGCCATGAGCTGACTGCTTCTGTTCATGATTTTATTTCAGATACACTTGTCAAACAAATTGATTTCGGAATTAACACCGATATATGTTTCTGCCTAGGTACAGGTAAGAATTTCCGGTTCCTGTCGGATCTGAATTCAAAGATGGGATTCTTCGGAAAGATCATCCCGATTGAACACCCAAGGTTTATAATGCAGTACAGGCGGAAGAAAAAGCAGATCTATATTGATAGCTATCTCAACCTGTTCCGGAGAGTAACTAAAGGCTGTCGAGAATCTTGCTGAGACTGGCAATATCTTCATCGAATTCTGCAGCAAGTTCCTTTGGAAATTCGGAATAACCTTTCATTTTCCCGGAAGTGGTATCGTTGATAGTTTCCCATATCTTTGCTTTCCTGGAATTGATAAGCCGGCTCATAAGGATTTCTTCACTCTTAAGATTATACTTGTAGGATATCCTTTCTATTTCCTTCCTTATATTCCTGATAGCAGTTCTATAATGTTCAAGGTCAACATCCTTCATGTCATTTACTGTCCTGATCAAAATTCCTGATTCAGGATGAGTAAGTACTCTCTCAATATCATTAACCATTTTTTCAATTACATATATTGACGAGGAAACTGAACGACGGTGATTATCGGTAAGTGTTATCCTGTTCACTTTATTATGCTGCATTTTAATTTATGGGATAAAAATAAAATTAATATCAGTTTAACATGCTGTAAATGCACAGAAATGTATCCCCGGATAATTTTGCAGGACAATTTATATGTTAAACAAATAGCAGAAATGATAACTGATTGACCGGTGACGATGAAAAGAATATCATGGATGTTCCCGGGGCTGTAAGTATAAGATATTTAATTCAATAGAGGATACAATGAAAGGCGGGTATTTTGGATTTATCGACAACGGCCAGATATAGTGAATCAAGGATGAACTTCAGAAAACCGGCATCAATTTTTTAATTACTTAACCAAAGTCACCTGAAGATCGGCTGAAAAAAAATATATTTGGGGCTTACTTATCTTTAAGGAATGGCTTTTTATCGGAAGGCTGTTGTTATAGGGGCAGGAATTGGCGGTATAGCAACGGCGATCTATCTTGCAAAGAACGGTTACAGCGTTGCAGTCTATGAGAAGAACTCAGAGCCTGGCGGCCGTTGCGGACAGGTCAACCATGAAGGACACAGGTTCGATCTGGGTGCGACTATGCTTCTCATGCCGGGAGTATACCGGGATGTTTTCAGGGATTTTGACCTTGACCTTGATGAAGCGCTGGAAGTTAAGGAGCTCGGGCAGCTTTACAGGCTATGCTTTGACGATGGCAGCCATATTCGGTTCACTACCGATATGACTGAAATGGAAATGCAGCATGAGGAGCTTGAAAAGGGCAGCTATCTTATGGCGAAGAAGTATATAGAGGAGGGATACGATTTCTACAGGATAGCCCGTAAAAAGCTGATCGGCAGGAATTTCTATAATATTTTCGAATTTGCTACATTAAAAAATGCAGCAATGCTGATCAAACTCAAAACTTATCTTACCCATCAGAAATATGCAGGCAGGTTTTTCAGGCATCCCCACCTGCAGATGGCATACACCTTTCAGAATATTTATGTGGGGCAAAGCCCTTTTGACGCACCAGCCTTTTTCTCCATGATACCTGCCATTGAACTGAAAGAGGGTTCCTTTTTCCCAAAAGGAGGTATTTATAATGTTGTTCAGACTCTCCATAAGAAAGCTGTAAGCCTTGGTGTTGAATTCCGGTTCGACAGTGAAGTCCAGTCAGTCATGGTCAACAGTTCCAGGGCTGAAGGAATAAAACTTGCAGGAGGAGAAAGTATCGGTGCAGACCTGGTGGTTGCTAATGCCGACCTTCCTTATGTATACAGGGAACTCCTTCCCGACAGAAGAAAAGCAGCAAAGTTTGACAGGATGCATTATTCCTGCTCAGCAATGGTATTTCACTGGGGGCTGGACAAAGTATATTCTCAACTGGCTCATCACAACGTCTTCCTCTCAGATAGCTTCAGGACAGGTCTCAGCATAATATTTAAAGAGAAATCTGCTGATCCGAATCCCAGCTTCTATGTTCATGCGCCGGTAAGGATAGACCCATCAGCTGCTCCTCCAGGGCACGACACGCTATCTGTCATCGTCGGAATAGGGCACGTAGACAGGGGAAAAGAACAGGACTGGGATTATTTCCGGAAGATTTCACGCGATGCTGTTCTGGACAGGGTCAGAAAGGAGGGCCTTACGGATATTGAAAAACATATTAAATTTGAAATCTGCTACACGCCCCGGACATGGGAAAACGCTTTTAATGTCGTGAACGGTTCAGTTTTCGGGAGCCTCAGTCACAGCATCTTCCAGATGGGCTGGTTCCGGCCGCATAACAGGCACAGCAAATACCGGAACCTTTATTTTGTAGGTGGCAGCACTCATCCGGGAAACGGCATCCCGCTGGTCTTACTCTCGGCAAGGCTAACTTCTGAGAGAATTTTTAAGGAACATAAAGTCTGAATATGAGTTCACTCAGGGAAACATATCTCGAAATATTCGATTCAATCAATTTTGAAAAGATAATTGACCATCCTAATATTCTTATTGCTGCCAGCTTCTGGGAAACAGACCGGTATGAAGCCGCAAAAACATGTTACAGGTTCATGAGAATTATCGACGATCTTGTCGATAATCATAAATCAATGAATAAGATAACAGGGGATGAAGAAAAGGAAAAGCTAACCGGTGATGTGACCGGATGGCTCAATTTAATTTTGAATGGAGGCCCTAATGATCCTTTTCAAAAAGAGCTTAAAGCTGCAATTTTGAAATTTCGTATACCGGTATGGCCACTTGAGGCATTCGCAAAATCAATGATTTATGACATCTGCCATGATGGTTTTGAAACATTGCAGACCTTTATCAGTTATGCCGGAGGAGCATCAGTTGCACCGGCTGCAATATTTGTACACCTGGCAGGGCTGAAGCATTCGAACGGAGCATATTCTGAACCTGATTTTAATGTCAGGGAAGCGGCACAGGCGTGTGCCATCTTCAGCTATCTTGTCCATATCATGAGAGATTTCCAGAAGGACCAGCTTAATAATCTGAATTATTTTGCCGACGACATTATCAGTAAATATAATCTGACTAGAAGCATGCTTTCGGATATTTCCAGGGGTGGGACTATCCCGGCTGGATTCAGGCAAATGATGGAGGAATACTATAAGCTGGCTGCCAGATATCGCGACATGACATTTGATTGTATCAGGAGTATATGGAATCATCTGGAGCCCAGGTATCAGCTAAGCCTTGAGGTAATCTTTGAACTCTACCTGATGGTTTATGAAAGAATTAATATAAAAAGTGGTAACTTCACATCTGTAGAGCTGAATCCAACTGCTAATGAATCGCGTGAGAGAGTATACAGGACTATCATTAACTCAAAGACACTCTAGGAGATTTCACTTTTTCCTGGTAACCTGCAGATGAAAAAAAAGAACAAGTCACGAAAAAAAGGTTTAAGTCGTTTCCTGAAAAAGAGGGCAAAAAGCTTTAAAAATGCCTTTTCGGGATTAAGAATACTCGTTAAGTTCGAGTATAATGCCAGGATCCATCTCGTCGTACTTGTCTTTGTTATCATTGCAGGAATACTGCTGAGGGTATCTCCTGCGGAGTGGCTTTTTATTGCTTTTGCAGCCGGGCTGGTTTTAATGGCTGAAAGCTTTAACTCGGCACTTGAGAATCTTTCAGATGAGGTGTCATCTTACTACAGCAGGAAAATAAAGAGAGCCAAGGATGTTGCTGCTGCCGGTGTGCTTATCTCTGCAATAGTTGCTTTAATAGTGGGTATCATTGTATTTCTTCCCAGGATACTTAATCTCTTTTCAAAGTGATAATATTATGATATTTTCTGCCAGTTTCCGCTGTAAGGAAAATGGATAGGGGCTCAATAATTAGCATATACAGATATAATTCCAAATACACAGCAAATGATTATCAAGCTTTCTTTACTGGCAATATTTGGTATTGCCATGGCTCATTTTGAGGGTGTAGTAGTGGTATACCTGAGAAAATCGCTAGGTATGCTCGATTCGGATTCCAACAAAGAATCGGTTGAGAAAATACCTGAAAGGTTCCTGATGATAGAAAAAACAAGAGAAGCAGCAACTATCGTAATGCTTGTTGTACTGGCTTATCTTGTGGGAACAACATGGATTGAAAGGGGAGTGATGTTCCTGTGGACTTTTGCTTTCTGGGATCTCTTCTACTATGGATCACTATATGTACTTATTAAATGGCCGCCGAAGCTTACCTCCATCGATGTGCTGTTCCTTATTCCCAAACCATGGATAGCGCCGGTGTGGTTCCCGATCTCCGTATCCTCTCTTACAATTATAGTAATTGCAGTCCTGTACCTGGCCGGGATTATTTAACATGAGAAACAGAAGTGCCGGTACTAGGTGTTACCCGCGCTCGCCGTGATTAAATAAAGAATCATTAACTCATTTACCTAAGCATCGGGTATTCCTGCTATCAAATATCTTTCCTGTTTCCGGATCTGTTGAAGAACATTTTAATTAGGCTATAAAACTGCTATATTTGGTCTTTTTACACGACCAGCTCTATGAAGAAGAATCTCTTGCCGGTACAGAAGCTTATTTATAAATTGTTATTCCTGATCCTGTTTCTTCTGTTATATAATGATAGTATTGCGCTAACATCGTACCAGCAGGATACGGTGAGGAACCAGGGTGCAAAGGAACAGCCTGTATATTATGCCACCAGGCTCACAACCGCAAAGCCGGTAATTGATGGTAAACTCGATGATCCCTGCTGGGATACCGGAACCTGGGCACGTGATTACCACCAGTTCGTTCCCGATGAGGGAGCAGAACCAACCTATCCTACAGCACATAAGATCCTGTACGATGATAAATACCTGTATGTCGCATTCAGGGCTTATGACGGGGAACCTGAGAAAATCCTGAGGCATGCAGGGGTCCGCGATGAGTTTGCAGGTGACATTGTGGGTGTGAATTTTGATAGTTACCGCGATTACCGTACAGGCTTTGAATTCAATTTAACTGCCTGGGGACAGAAAATAGACCTGGTACTCTTCAATCCTATGGACTGGGATTACAACTGGGATGCTGTGTGGAATGGCAAAGTAGGACTGGAGGATTCTGCCTGGGTCGCAGAATTTGAGATACCTTTAAGCCAGCTAAGATACAGTAACAAGGACGAGCAGGTCTGGGGTATGCATACATGGCGATGGATAGACAGGTTACAGGAGGAGAGCAACTGGGAGCGGCAATCAAAGACTGGACCTGGTATGCTATACAATTTCGGAGAGCTAAGGGGCATACGGGGATTGAAGAAGTCACGGAGACTCGAAATACTGCCATACGCACTTGGCGATTTACAGACCTATGAAAAAAGTGCCGGCAGTTTGTTTGATGAAAGCGGGCATGAATTCGGGGGTAACATGGGACTGGATGCCAAGATAGGTATTTCAAGCAATTACACCCTTGACATTACTGTGAACCCCGACTTCGGGCAGGTCGAATCAGATCCCTCGGTAATGAACCTGACGGCTTTTGAGACTTTCTACGAGGAGAAAAGACCTTTTTTCCTTGAAGGACTGACGATCTTTGATTACAAATTCGATGACCAGATCCTGTTTTATTCAAGGAGGATCGGTCACTCACCTTCTCTAACAGTACGGGAAAATGACACGCTGAGGGTGAAATCACCTGATATGACATCCATTCTCAGTGCGGTCAAGTTCAGTGGTACAGATTCAAAAGGCCTTTCGGTAGGAGTAATACAGAGTCTCACAGCAAAAGAATATGCAAAGGTGACCGATCAGTATGGCAATGAAAGCACCAGGCAGGTTGAGCCCCTTACAAATTACATGGTAGCCAGGGTTCAGAAGGGATTCAATGCCGGAACTTCAGTGCTGGGAGGTATGCTTACTTCCACTCAGAGATTCATTGATACACCTGAACTTGAATTTCTTCCCGGAAGCTCATATACCGGTGGCCTTGACCTTATCCACAGGTGGAGGGATAAGGAGTTTTTCCTTGATGCAAGGCTGATAGGAAGTTATGTCACCGGTTCGGATCTGGCCATAAGGGCATTGCAGGAGTCATCGGCAAGATATTATCAGCGACCCGGTGCCAGTTATCTCGGTTATGACACTACCAGGACTTCGCTGAGCGGTTATGGAGGCAGGCTTAACATTGGCAAGGGAGCAAAAGGATTCTGGAGGTATTCGACTGGCATCACCTGGCTTTCTCCGGGACTGGAAATGAACGACCTGGGATACATGAGAACGGCAGATAACATTACCAACCGGAACGAGCTGTCATATTTTGTCAATCAGCCAGTATCAATATTTCAGACATACGATGTGGGTCTTGAGCAGTATAACATCTGGAATTTTAACGGTACTTTCCTGGGATCCGGAGGACATCTGTCATTCTCTTCGAAGTTCATGAACAACTGGTCATTATCCACCGGTATCACCCTGAAATCAGGGGCATATGATACCAGGTTATTAAGGGGAGGAAGTGACATGAAAATTCCGGGCAGTATTTCCGCTTCTGGCAGCCTGAGAACTGATCCTTCAAAAAATATCACTGCCGGTGTCAGGTATAATTTTTCGGCCTCAGGTAACAGATCTGCTGAAAGTCACCTGGTGGAGCCAAATATATCGATCAGGCCCCTCATGAGACTCAGGTTCAGGATCTCTGCCAGTTATTCGGAAAATTACGATGAACTTCAGTATGTAAGCACAATACATTACAGCCCGGGGAAAAGATATATCCTCGGTTCCATCGACCAGCATACTCTTGGACTGACTTTCAGGGTTGATCTTAATATAACACCTGAACTATCAATACAATATTACGGAAGTCCCTTTGTGTCAAAAGGGAGATACTATGATTTCAAGAGAATTACAGACCCGGCAGCAGACAGTTATGAAGACAGGTTCAGCATATTTTCGGATCCGGTGCTGTCATCGGGAAGATACCTGCTGGACGAAAACAACGACATGATTGCAGATTATTCTGTAGTCAATCCCGACTTTAATTTCCACCAGTTCAGATCTAACCTTGTAGCAAAATGGGAGTACAGGCTGGGATCTTTCATCTACCTGGTCTGGTCGAGTGAAAGAACAGGTTTGGCGGATAACCCTGATGCATCAATAGGCGAATCGATAAAGCAGTTGTGGAAAGTCTTTCCCAATAATATCTTCCTGATTAAGCTGAATTACTGGTTTTCATTGTAATTTTACATAGGACGGATTTCATCTTAATGATTTTTTATCATATGAAGGTCGCCATTTCCTTTATCCCGGGTTTTCCCGGTCCTGTTCAAAAAGAAGAATTAATATATTTGTTACTTGTCGCTGAATAAAAACAACAGGGAATTTCAGGTTTTTGTCAAACCCGTGGGTGCCTCCTGCAATCTAAGGTGCAGCTATTGCTATTACCTTGAGAAAGCGGGTCTTTATAAGGGTGAAGGCATCGCGTTGATGCCTGATAATATTCTTGAAAAGTATATCCATGATCACCTTGAAGCAAGTACTGACAGTACCGTGTTTTTTTCCTGGCATGGTGGTGAGCCAATGCTTGCCGGGATAGATTTCTATAAAAGGGCTCTGTCGTATCAGGAAAAACACAACAGGGGGAATAAGCTTATCGTTAATGGAATGCAGACCAATGCCACCCTTGTCGATGATGAATGGTGCCGTTTCCTTGCCGGAAATAATTTTTACATGGGAGTAAGTATCGACGGCCCGGAGAATCTTCACAACAGCTTCAGGAAGGCAGGCAATGGAACTGATACATTCAGCGAAACTCTTAATGGTTACCGGCTTTTAAAAAAGTATAATATACAGACAGAAATACTTACTGTTGTCAGCAGCGCTAATGCCAGAAGACCTGCAGAGGTATACAGGTTTCTTAAGAGTCTGGATAGTCCTTTCCTTACATTTCTGCCTCTTGTGGAAAGAATTACATCAAATCCGGGTGAAGTAAGCGAAGCTTCTGTGGAACCCGGGGAATTCGGGCATTTCCTGTGTACAGTTTTTGATGAATGGGTTTCTGAGGATATAGGTAACATAAAGATCCAGATAATTGAAGAGGCTGTAAGGACGGCTTTCGGGCAGGATCACACCCTCTGTATTTTTAAAAAGACATGCGGAGGAGTGCCGGTGGTTGAGAGGAACGGGGATTTTTATTCATGCGATCATTATGTTGACGGGGAACATCTTGTCGGGAACGTTAAGGAGACAGCGCTTACATCGATGCTCGACAGCCCGCAACAGGAAGCTTTCGGAGAAGCAAAATCAGTAACACTCCCGGGTTACTGCCTTGAATGTGAAGTCCTGGACATGTGTAATGGTGAATGCCCGAAAAACAGGTTTATTGACACACCGGAAGGAGAACCTGGTCTAAACTATCTTTGTACCGGGTACAGGCATTTTTTCAATCATATCAGACCGTTCGTCAATGCAGTATCCACCGAGTGGAAAAGAGGCCATTAGTACTTCCTATGTCAGCTTTTTCTTAAAAAAGTCAACTGTTCTCTTCCATGCAAGTTTTGCAGCTTCTTCATTGTACCTGTCGGGATTGGTATCGTTGTTAAAGGCATGGCCGGCACCCGGGTAAATGAAGATCTGGTATTCTTTCTTATATTTTTTAAGGGCCTCTTCAAATGCAGGGATACCTGCATTAATCCTCTGGTCAGTCTCCCCGTAGTGTGCCATAATCGGTGCCTGGATCTTTGCCACATCTTCCTCGGAAGGCTGACCGCCATAATACGGTACCGCAGCATCAAGGTCAGGCGCATTAACTGCCACCTGGTTAGTCATGGAGCCACCCCAGCAGAATCCTGTGCATCCCACTTTCCCATTAGAATTGGGATTTGTTTTCAGATATTTCACAGCTGCTACAAAGTTTTTGGTAGTCTGGGAGGAGTCGAGCTTCCTGAACAGTTCGCCGACATTGCTTACATCTTCCGGAGTACCTCCAACAGGAGACAGGGCATCAGGAGCAAGAGAAAGAAATCCTTCCCTTGCCATTCTTCTTGTTACACACATAATATGTGGAACAAGTCCCCTGTTTTCATGAATCACAATAACTGCCGGGTACTTTTTATCAGCTTGCGGCCTGGCCATGTAAGCCCTCATTTTACCGGTTTCAGCCGGGTATTCTAAGAATTCGGTGACCAACTCAGATTTTGTGTCCTGCATAAGGGTTCCATTATTGAATTTCTCTTCGAGTACAGGGAGAAATGCCATAGCTACCGCTGTGCTGCCTACAAAGGCAGACAGCTTATTCAGAAATTCGCGACGGTTCAGACCGCCGTTCCTGTATTCCTTATAAAGGTTCCTGATTTCTTTCTCCATAGCAATTATGTTGGTTAGACTGGTAAGTGTGATAAAACCCCAATCAATTTATGAAATTACATCGAGAAATGAAAGTTTTATGATATAAAAGAGACTATTCTTATGTTTGTAAAAGATATTAAATGAAAATATGATAAAGACAATTTTAATTATCGGCTCTGGTGGATTCATTGGAAGTGTGGCACGTTATTTTGTCTCGAAGCTTAACCTTTCTGTGCATTTGTTTTCGATCCCGGTAGGGACTTTACTTGTTAATATTACTGGCAGCCTGCTGATTGGAATATTGATGGGCATTTCGGAGAGGAGCACTCTTCTTACAACTGATTCAAGGCTATTCCTGATGGTCGGATTGTGTGGAGGATTCACTACTTTCTCTTCCTTCACGATGGAAAACCTTACACTTATGCATAACGGCCAGTTCCTTCCTGTTTTAGTATACACCGCCGCAAGCCTGCTGTTGGGCTTTCTGGCTGTCTTTTTCGGATACGCAATAATAAATTTAATTTAGGTTTATCATGGAATACAGTATTTTAAAGATATATGCAAGCAACACCGACAGAATAGGTAACGAACTTCTATACGAGCATATCGTGTACCTGGCAAAGGGGAAGGGCATTTCAGGGGTAACGGTGTACAGGGGCATTATGGGATATGGAATGAGCAGCACCCACATATCCACCACAAGATTCTGGGAACTTACGGAAAAGCTTCCCGTCATGATAGAGATTATCGACACCACTGAAAAACTCGGAGAGTTTTATGCATTAATTGAGCCTGATCTTAAAGAGATGCCCAAAGGTTGTCTCGTCTCTATAGAGCCCGTGGAGATTAAACTTCAGAAAAAAGGTGTGACCTGATAATCCCTCAAGGTTAAGCCTGAAATAATACAGAATCTGTGGATAATTTCTTAAATTACATACTTTTCCCGTTGGTTGTAAATAAGCGCCTGAAATTATCCTGCCTGACAGGTTTCGTAATGGACCATTTATGTGACTGACCAGGCGTAGCTATAGATGACGAAGAATATAAATTACTTATGGAAGATTTTGTAATACGCGACAGGGGATCGATGCTGATCAGGTATCTCTTTGGGATTCTAATAATGGTATCAGGCATAACGTGGGGAGTTTTATTTATTGATAACAGGAAACCTGTCAGCCTGATTCTTCTTGTTCTCTTCACAGGTTTAGGCTTAGTCATGCTTGCAGGAATATACCGGCCTGAAAGAGCGGTAATCTCGAAGGTTGACGGAGGCATAAGCATCCTGTGGATGAACTGGTTAAGAAGAAGGCGCATCTACGATGTTCTCATAGAAAAAATCAGGCTTGAAAGAAACATGGTTCTTATATCCATGTACAGCGGGAAATCGGTGAAACTGCGTATAGAGTCATTGGGATCACGGCAGAAAAGGAAGATATATACATTCTTTATTAACTATTCATCTGCCAATGGGATAAAAGTTGTGAGCGAATTCTGACTGTCCTTTATATTCCCAATGTAAATTATTTCAGAATAATCACCTCGAGAGGAGGGGTCAGGGGTGGATTGTTTTAAGACAAATTGTATCTTAACACTTTCATATCATACACCTTGACCAGTTCATGCAGGCTAAAATGGATAATTACGCACGAAAAGCAATGTCACTCGACGAAGAAGATACTCTAAGGGATTTCAGGGATCAATTTGTCAACGACACCGACCTTATCTATCTCGATGGTAATTCCCTGGGTAAGTTGCCGAAGAGGGCAGTTGATATTAGTGCCAGGATGGTTGAGGAAGAATGGGGCGGCCGGTTGATAAGGGGTTGGAATGAGGGCTGGATGGAATTGCCACGGAGAATCGCAGCTAAGATAGGCGGTATAGTTGGTGCGCAGGAGGATGAGATCTTTGTTGGTGATTCCACCACGGTGAATCTGTATAAGCTGGCTTTTGCATCACTTGCTTTTCAGTCAGGGAAGGACAAGGTTATCTCTGATGAGCTTAATTTCCCTGCCGATCTGTATGTGCTTCAGGGATTGATAGAGCACCAGTTCAATGATCATACCCTGAAGCTTCTTAGAAGTAAAGATGGTATCACCATATCAGGTGATAAGTTAAGAGAGCTGATGGATAAGAATACTGCCCTTCTTGTTCTCAGTCATGTGGCCTTTAAGAGTTCCTTTATGTATAACATGGAACAGGTTAACCGGACAGCACATGATAAGGGGGCACTGGTAATATGGGATTTATCCCATGCTGCCGGGGCTGTCCCGGTTGAACTGAATAAAACTGATTCCGATATGGCTGTTGGCTGTACATATAAATACCTTAACGGGGGACCCGGTGCTCCGGCCTTTCTCTATGTCAGGAGAGATTTGCAGGGAAAGCTGGTAAATCCTGTCACCTCATGGTTTGGCCATTCACGGCCATTTGATTTTGAACTTGAATATGATCCCGCATCTTCTGTTCAGAAATTTGCAGCCGGCACGCCTGCTGTTTTATCCATGGCTGCCATTGAGCCGGGTCTTGACCTGGTTCTTGAAGCGGGAATTGAAAGGATCAGGAATAAGAGTGTAAGGCAGTCTCAATTTATTATTGAGCTTATTAATGATATCCTTCCCGGCCATGGATTCAGGCTGGCTTCACCTTCCGACAGCCGGCAAAGAGGTTCACATGTTTCGGTACAACACGGTGAAGCATACCGTATCAGCAGGGCTATGATTGAACCATCAGATAACTCCAGGATTGTGATTCCAGATTTCAGGCCTCCCGATAATATACGACTGGGAATCAGTCCGCTATACACATCCTTTGCTGATATACATTATTCTGTATCAAGGATAGCCCGCATAGTGGAAAACAGGGAATATGAGCGGTTTGGTAGTGAGAAGCCGTGGGTTACCTGATCTGACAGGAAGCGATATGTAATAATGTATCATTTAACTATTATAATATTATACTATGAAAATCAGACAATCCAACTTGATTAAAGCTTCTGGCGGGAAGGCCTCTTCAGGTTTGAAAGACCGTCGCCAGTTCCTTAAGACTATGGCTGCTACAGCAGCAGGAGCGATGGTTACACCGCAACTGGCTGCCACTGCCGGCATCTTCTCGGGGTCAAAACAGCAGCGTTATCCCGATCCGGCAGTTGTGGTAATTGACAAACGTTTTGAAAAATATGTCGTTGTGAATGCAGCGGTCGAGCGTTTATGGACAGGAGCAAGATGGGCTGAAGGGCCAGTTTGGTTCGGCGACGGGAGATACCTGCTCTTTAGCGATATACCTGATAATACCATTTACAGGTGGACGGAAGAGACAGGCGAAATGAGCAGGTTCAGGTACCCTTCAAATTATACCAACGGTAACACCAGGGATCGCCAGGGCAGGCTGGTATCATGCGAACATGACTCAAGACGGGTAACCAGGACAGAGCATGACGGGAGCATAACAATCATTGCTGACAGCTTCCAGGGTAAAAAGTTAAATGCACCGAATGACGTCATTGTACATTCGAATGGAAGTATATGGTTTACAGACCCCGGATATGGTATACTGTCGGATTACGAGGGACACGTGGACGAGTTTGAGCTGCCGGCAAACGTATATCGCATAGATCCTTCCGGTGGTGGACTTACCGTTGTGGCAGAAGGATTTTACCGCCCTAACGGACTCTGCTTTTCTCCTGACGAAAAGATACTTTATATAGCGGATACTGGCCAGCCGGAAAATCAACCTCAGACCATTAAGATGTTCGATGTTACTGACGGGGAAAGACTAACTAACAAAAGGATTTTTTGTGATACAGGAAAAGCAGGTGCTGACGGCATCAGGTGCGATACCGACGGCAATGTATGGGTGGGTTCCAGTGGAGGAGAAGGTATAGACGGAGTTCTTGTATATGCTGCTTCTGACGGTAAATTGATAGGAAAAATATTGCTTCCGGAAAAATGTGCAAACCTGTGTTTCGGAGGACAAAAACGAAACCGTTTATTTATGGTGGCAAGCCAGTCTCTTTACTCTCTTTATGTAAATGCAAAGGGTGCCATGATCCCTTGATAAGTTATCAATTATGAAATTTAATAACCGCAAGCCATGATTCTCAGATTTAAACTGATCGCATTCCTGTTATTAACAGCAGCTGTTGCAAGCTGTCAGAACAAGCCTGATTACCAGGTATATGCTGTTAAGTATTTTGGTGGCAGGAGAATACCTGCCCCGCAGATGGTCGCTGGTGCAAATGCGGAAGATTCACTTAGTCTCTGTTATATGTTCTGGTACCTCAAGGGAGAGAATGGGAGGAACATCCTTGTTGATGCAGGGATGACAGACACGTCTATGACCGGTAACGACAACTTTGTAAGGCCCGACCTGGTGTTGCAGAGAATAAATGTGTATCCCTCCGATATCACCGATGTGATAATTACACATCCTCATAACGATCATATCGGGGGTATCGACCTGTTTCCGGATGCAACAGTATGGATACAGAAAAAAGACTACGAGTATTTTGTGGGAGGAGCCTGGCAGGAAAATGGCTATGCAAGGGGATTTCAAAAGAACGATGTGCGTAACCTCGTTGAAATAAACCTGGCTGGCAGGTTAAGGCTTGTGGATGGAGACAATATTGAAATAATACCGGGAATAAAAGTGTTTACAGGTTCAAAACATACCTTTGAAAACCAGTATCTGCTTGTCAATTCAAATTCAGCGACCAACAGGATCCTGGTTGCATCCGATGCCATCTGGTTCTATTACAATCTTGATAATCTCCTGCCGGCGACCCTGTGTATGGATCCGGTGGCTTATGTGGATGCCATGAGAAGAATGAAAACTCTTGTCACAGACCAGGATCTTGTCATCCCGGGCCATGATGATCTTGTCTTTTCAAAGTTTCCCGAAGTGGCCGAATGGATTGTGAAGATAAGTAATTGATACCGGCAGGGGAAATGCTTGGCAGGAAAGGAGATTTAGTGATAAAAAGCTTATATTTATTTTAATTTAAAACTAACCTATGATGGATCGAAAAAAATTCTTTAAAACAACATGTGGCGTTGGACTTGGATCATGTGTCGGATTGTGCTTTTTAGCTGAAAGCAAATTATTCGGAGGTTCGTTAGAGGCTGTGGGTAATGCCGCGGAAACAGAGGTAGTAAAGGCGGATGCACGGCAGGTTCAGAATGTGCTGTCGTACATCGAGTCAACGATGGATGAAAAGACAACAGGTCTTGTTTTCGACAGGCTGGGCTATGAGCATACCACCAATGAACTGTACAAAAAGTATCTTGAGGGTTACAGGGAGAATATCAAGAGCTATTTTGACATGGTAAATTCCGGAAAGGATACATACTGGGAAAGCATGACCTATGATCCTGATAAATCCGAGATTGGAATTATTGGCAAGAAAGTCGATAAATGCGCTTGTGCCTATGCCCAGGCACCTGACCCCCCGAAATCTTTGTGCACACATTGCTGCAGGGGATTTCAGAAATACATGTTTGAGATAATGCTTGATAAACCGGTTGAAGTCAGGATCGATGCCGCATACCTTTTAGGTGATGACAGGTGCAGCACAACAATTTTCGTAGATGGGAAGCTTCCGCTGGAAAGGATTTAAAAGAGCTGAATTACTGTTATTAGCATTCATAGTATGCATCTCATTAAATTACAATCCACAGGGATTTTTCCATTCTAATTATCAGCACTGGGGGTGGAACTTCTCATTGCTTGCATCCATCCTGATAATCCTGATAATGAGATTCAGAGATCCGGGAAGCTGGAAGCAGAAACTGGGAATAGGGTTCAGCAGAAAGGATTACCTGGGATTATTCATAACTGCAGCTTGTTTGCTTGTTATTTCTTACTTTCTGGTTGATTACCTGGCAAATCTCAGTAATTACTCCTTCAAACCACGGATATTCAACTATAAAAGAATCTTCGGTCAGGATTACCCCTTTCATGCTGTATCAGGAACATATCTTTATTATTTCCCTGAGACATTTAATGAAGAAATGCTTATCGGAGCCGTTTTATTGATGGGCCTTGAACGCCGGTTTGAGAAATTAAGCATGAACATAATAGCTATATCTGTTGCGCTGATATTCAGCTTAATGCACCAGGCTTTGTATAAATACAGCCCTTATCAGCCGGGTATATTATTAACTGCCTCAACAATATCAACCTTGTTTTTTGTAGGGATTTTAAGGAATGTCCTGATTCTCAAAACCAGGAAAATAGCATTTTCATGGGCGATTCACCTTAGCTTTAACCTTGTGTTTTTTCCCGGATTCTTTGTAAACCGGTCAACAGGCGAATTTGCATCTGAACCTGAAAGATTCAATATAGTATTCGGAAATATGCCAATGTTGCTGCTTACCGGGGTCCTGGCATTATTATCAGTTCTATGGCTTAATGTGAACACTGGAGATTTGAGAATCAATATAAAAATAAGACGATGAAGGTAATACTGACATCCGTGGGGATACGGGGTGATATGGAACCATTTGTTGCCCTGGGAGAAATCCTTAAGGAGAAAGGGCATGACGTTACCGTTGCTTTCCCTGAGCAATTCAGGAAGCTTGCCAAGGACTCAAATCTTGATTTTGCTTCATTAGGATTAAAATACATAGAACTTCTTGAAAGTGATGATGGTAAAGCTGCAATGGGAGGTGCAACCGGTTTCAAAAAATTTTCGGGCTTACTGAATCTGGCACTGAAGCAAAAGGAAGCGAACAAAGAACTGCTTTTCAGGCAGCAGGAATTGATA
Source organism: uncultured Rikenellaceae bacterium (assembly GCA_964595725.1). Taxonomy (GTDB): domain Bacteria; phylum Bacteroidota; class Bacteroidia; order Bacteroidales; family VadinHA17; genus LD21. The sequence goes on from CAZQRQ010000008.1 coordinate 56,116, forward strand.
GACAGGGAAAAACCCGACAGGGTCATATATAATGGGAAAGCTGTTTATCCTATAATATGGGGACTTAAAAACAGGGGAAAGACAATTTTTGTGAGCCCGGTCCCTTATGTACATTATGTAAAAGGTCATTCGCATGTGGCATTTAATAATAACTATGGTGAGTCGATCAATAAGCTGACTTTCTCGCTGGCATATTCCGGAATGGTCACGACTGTAAAACTGAGTAAAAAATGGCTGGGGATAACCGGGAAGAACAGTCGCAGGGAAATACTTGACATGCTTAAAAATAACAGGTCGATATATACTATTTCTCCATCTCTCTTTTCAAGGCCTGTATATTGGGATGAGAAAATCAAAGTACTTGGATATTATAAAAGCAACCAGCGCATCGAATGGGAGCCTGATAAGGTACTGAAGGATTTTATCAGCCGGCATGATAAAATTTTACTAATAACATTTGGAAGTATGATAAATCCTTCACCTGAAGAAAAGACTAAGATTATCATTGATATACTTGAACGGAACAGAATTCCAGCGATCATTAATACGGCTTCAGGCGGATTGGTCAAACCTGAACAATTTGACACCGGGCTTATACAATTTGTGCCTAATATACCTTATGACTGGGTATTCCCGAAAATTTACGGCGTTATTCACCATGGAGGATCAGGAACAACCCATCTGGGGTTTAAATATGGGTGCCCTACAATGATAATCCCTCATATTATTGATCAGTTTGTTTGGGACTCCATTGTTGCAGAACTCGGAGCGGGGCCAGGAGGAGTCAAAATAAGTAAACTGAATACCGGTAACCTTGAACCACGAATTCTGGATCTGTTCAATAATGAGGATTATAAAAAGAAATCTGAACTTATAAAGAGCAGGATGGAGAAGGAAAATTTCTTAGGAGAAATGTTGGAGACAATTACAGGGTAACCAGCGTCAAATTGTGTTCTATTATTGTTTGACTTAACGGTGGATGAAATATATGTAGTAAAATGCTTTAAAGGATATGAGAAAACGGAAAAAAGAAGATGAAAATAATAACCTCGTACTTGGAATTTCGATAGGATTGGCAATTGGAGCCGGAATTGGTATCGCAATCGGGGCAGCAACGAACAACCTGGCTGTATGGCTGTCAATAGGCATAGGTTGCGGAATGACATTGGGAGCCGGTATTGGAGCGGCAATGGACAACAAGAATAAGGAATAAAAATTATTCCATGTTTCATACGTTGAGCGTGCTGTCGAAAGACCGATAATTTGCATATAAAAATTAATTATTTGAAACGAATGGAAACAAAATCAAGAGACAGGCTGTCTGAAGTTACCAGGATCATTTTTTATTTATGCGCCATTTATTTTCTTCTGATGGGATCCTTATTAATATTTCTCCCGCATTTCCTGGCAAAAGGTATTACAAGTTCTGAAATAAATCCTGCAATAATTGGCATACTGAGAGGTGCCGGAGGTTCGATACTACCGTATTCCCTGCTATATTTACTGATTGCCAGAAGCCCTTACAGGAGAGAGTGGGCTTTAGGAGTCATTTTACTGGCCAATATACTTGCTATTTGCCTTGATATAGTATCTCTTTTTCTTGAGGAATACAGGTTTTCTTACGCAATGATTGATCTGCCTGTTGAAATAATAAGCGCATCATGCATTATTGTTTTGTGGTTTAAGATGAAGATAAAAAGCAGCAGATGGTTTGGAAATCAAAAGAACGAAGGGGCTAATTGACCTTTCATCTATGTGAAATTTGTTAACACAAACATTATTACGAGGGATACTGAAAGCAACATAATTGGACTTCAATCATGGGATTAAATACCTTGTAATAATCGTTATAATTCCAGTATTATGGAAAAATTAATATTCTTTTTTTTCCTCACTTTGATAAGCAATATGAAAATAAATGCACAGGCTGTTTATGTCGACAGTAGAACCGGGCAGGATAATAATCCTGGTACCAGGGAAGCTCCTGTTTTCTCAATCCAGAGAGCTGCAGAGATAATAAAATGCAGGGGAAATGATATTTATACGATCAGGATAAATCCCGGGATTTATGTCCTTGATAACCACGTATCTGTTTCTACCGAAAAAGATATGACAGATAAGCGGATCATCCTGGAAGCAAGTATATTACCGGATGATCCTGAATGGACACCTGAAAAGATGCCGGTAGTCTTTAGCCGGGCAGTGAAGGGAGAAATTGAGGGCCTGGATCACTGGGTAGTATGTTTCCTGATCGACGAAAGTCGGGTCACAGTGAGAGGAATTAAATTTACCGGCTATGCTTACCCTCATACCAGGTATTTCCCGGTGGCCAGGATCAATAAATCTGAAACGGATTTACTTGTTGAGCAGTGTCTTTTTCTGGGTGATGCCAATGTATCCCAGATTCAGGCTGGTGTTATAGCTCACGGTGATAAGGTGAGAATCGACCATTGTATTTTTTATAAACTAAGAAATACCGTCGTGTTCTTCCAGGATGCCGGTAATGGTATCAAGACAGGAAACGGAATAACAAATTCTATAATTTTCGGGGTAGCTCACGCTGTCTGGACTGTTTTCAACGATAAGGACTTTATCTTTGAAAAGAACATTGTATCCGATTGTGGGTATGTATGGGCAAAAAATAGCATCAATACGGCAAAGTATGCAATAAATGATTGTATTATAGTGAATAATAAATATTTGACAGGCATGACCGATGCAGAACGCTTAAATCCAGTCGACTTTGAACTTGAGGAAAGTAATATTACCACGACCGGGAAAGTGATCCTGAGATTAACGGGGGTGGATGAAAGACCATTCCTGGATGAGGTGGATAAACCGCTGCCGGTTGATTATATGCACCCGGTTCCGGGTTCTGCCGGATACGGGACATCAGCCGGATTGTTTAAAAAGAGAAATTTATAGATCGTCTGGGTACTGTTGATTTCTGAAGCGGATATGGTTGAAATTAAATACAAAAAATACTATGAGATGTAGTTTATTGTTGTTGTCGGGTTTTCTTATAATGGAGTCGTGTACAGGGAAACAGGGAAATTCATCAGGCCTGAGTAAATCTCCTGAAGACGTTGGAAAGATGATTGTACAGGATCTTCTTTCGCGACCTGAATTCATGATGTATAATACACCTGAAGTTAATGCTGTTCACTATGCAGAAGCTTGTACGGGTTATGGTGCAATAAAGTTAGCAGGATTAATAAGGGACAGTGCAATGATGGGAAAACTTATTGCAAGGTACGACAGAGTTGTGGATGAGAAGCTGCCAAATACGATGAATCACGTAGACGTAAACGTTTACGGGATTCTGCCTCTGGAAGAATATATTCAGACCGGAGATAATAAATATCTTGAACAGGGTCTTGAACTTGCTGACGGGCAGTGGAAAGACACATTGCCGGATGGTCTTACATCCCAGACCAGGTACTGGATTGATGACATATTTATGATAGGCTGCCTGCAGGTACAGGCATACAGGGCCACCGGGAATATAATCTACCTTGAGAGAGCTGCTTTGGAAATTGATTCATATATTAAAAGGCTTCAGCAGCCTAATGGATTGTTTTATCATGGACTCAATGCGCATTTTTTCTGGGGAAGAGGTAATGGATGGGTGGCTGCCGGATTAGCAGAACTTCTTTCTGTCCTGCCTGAAAGTAATCCCCATTATAATTCAATTCTGGCGGGATATTTGAAAATGATGAAGACACTGTTTGATAACCAGTCTGAAGACGGGATGTGGCACCAGTTGATCGATAAGCCGGAATCATTTAAGGAGACTTCTTCGACAGCCATGTTTGGTTTTGCCATGGCAAAAGGAGTCAGTATGGGATTATTGCCTGAAGAACCTTATACTGAAGCTTATAAGAAGGCATGGAATGGCCTTACCGGGTATTTGAATGACGATGGTAAAATCAGGGATGTATGTGTCGGAACAGGTCAGAGCACAGACCTGAACTTTTATCTTACTCGTCCAAGAACTACCGGGGATTTGCATGGTCAGGCCCCCATACTGTGGTTTGCCACAACACTTATATCAATAAGAAATCAAATTCAGCCTTCACGGACCATCAGTCAATTTACCGGGACATTATAATCACCCGGATTCTTCAATATGGAAGGAAAAAGCTTGGGGATTTATAAAAAAAACAAGTTATGGATAAAGTAAAGACATATGACAATTTCCCGTTAGGCATGGTAGTACTTCCCAATCTTGTTGCGATCCTGATTTACCTGGCAGGTGTGCTCATAATGTATAAGTTGAGCCTGATAGCTGCCATATTGTTCCTGATATACGCTGTGGGTCTTGAATTAAGACTCCTAAGCAGGCACTGTGTCAATTGCTATTACTATGGAAAAGTATGTGGATTCGGAAAGGGAAGGATCAGTTCCTTATTTTTCAAAGCAGGTGATCCATTAAAATTCTGTGAAAAGAGTTTTAAATGGAAAGACATGATCCCTGACCTGTTAATCACGCTTATCCCGCTTGTGACTGGATTGATATTAGTTGTTTTCAAATTCAGTATTCTGTTATTGATCTGCATACTATTATTGATTGGACTGACAACAATGGGAAACTCGGTTGTCAGGGGAAGCATTACCTGTAAATTCTGTAAGCAGAGAGAACTCGGATGCCCTGCAGAAAAATTGTTCAGCAAGAAAGAGTAAGGAACTTGAAATTCTGGTATACGTCAGGTGGTTCTAAAATATCCCGGGTGCTTTCCGGCTGCAGCAAGGTATGTCTTCGGAGTAATTTAAAGGTAAACATACTGGTAAACAGGTTTATTTCGCATTATAACAAGCTGACTTATATTTCAGTGGCCATTGTGATTTTATTCCTGATTTATAGTTGTAAAGACAGATCAGTGGAAACACAGGTTAACTACTTCCGGGTCAACGAAACTCTGTATTCACTTGATAATTGTACCCTTACCAGTGGGTCGGGAGACGGGATGTTAAGATGCGAGATTGATCTTAGCTGCTGCAATATTGGAAATCCCTACATACCCACTGACCAGATCGAGATCAGGAATTTTATCTGGTTTTCCTTAAGGTGTAAGGATACAGTCGACCTCAAAGAAGGAGTTTTCATTTGCTCAGAAAGAAAGGATAAGCTGAAGCTTCCAATGACTTTTTCAGGTACTGTGACTTCAAGTGGCACAGATATTAGAATTAAGAGGGGAAAGTTAGTTGTTCAAAAGAATCAGCGAGAGGTAAAACTAGTTTTTAAATTACAGCTTGATAATCATCACAGGATGTACGGCAATTTCACCGGACCTTTTGCTGAGAATGTTATACATAACTGATTTCAGGTATTAATATTTTCGTGATTATCTTAAAATCGACGGATTATTATAATTTGAAGTGATGAGAAAGTCTGATCTGATAATAAGTTATTTGCATCCTGTTGTTATCGAATCGACGGGAAGTCCTTATAATCCTGTCCTTGAAGTGATTGTTAACGGCGGGAAATATATGCTCAACAGTCGGAATACTAATTATTCCTACGGCCCGCTTCATATTCTGTTTAAAAGGGCCTTTAAAAAACTGAAGCCAAACTGGAGCAATATTAACACGGCACTTATTCTTGGTTTCGGAACCGGCTGTGTGGCAGAGACAATTACCAGCCATAATCCGGATTGTATAATTGACGGAGTGGAAATCGACACAAAAGTGATTGAACTTGGTAAGAAATACTATAATACGCATCTGATGAAAAATGTTATGGTACACTGTGAAAGTGCTGAAAATTATATGAGAAGATGCAGGAAGAAATACGACCTTATTGTTATTGACGTTTACCTCGACATTGATGTTCCTGAAGAGGTTGAATCTGAAACATTCCTTCTTAATGTAAGGGATTCACTCAGACCTGGTGGTATAGTGATGTTTAATAAATATGTATATTCAGGATCAACAGCGGGGCAAGTCCAATCTCTGAAAGAATTGTACAAAATAATATTTGGCAACCTCTCTGTACTAAAGGTCCTGACTACAGGAAGGATTTTTGTTGCCGAGAAACTTAAGGGATGTTAATGACCTTAATCCCTGGGAGAGTGAAATGCAAATTAAGTAAAGGACCGGCCTGAAACCTGTCAGTAGCAGCATAAGGCAAATAAGCTTTCTAAAGAATATTATAATTACATTTTAAGTATGAATACCCAATTTATACTCCAGATTTGTGCAAACATTCCGGCGTATGATCTGCAGTGTTGAAGAAAAAGAGATCGAAGAAATTGGCGTAAACAATATCCCGACGCAAACTACATTCTGGGCTCGTGTTAAAAATAACCAGGGATTTATCCCAAACGGATTTCAACTTGTAGTCACCGGAGATATTCTGACACCTCTTGGAAGTGATGCTGATAAAACAGAGGATGATCTCCTTGTCCTGGTGAGATATCTTAACAGAGATCAATGCTTTGCTTATATTCCTTATGGTCCGGTAATAGAACCCGATCCTGAAAATTATGGAGTGTTGCTGGAAGAACTTTCAGAAGTTCTCAGGTCGTATTTACCCGGGAACTGTATCTATGTCAAATATGATCTTCCATGGGCCAACCAGTGGGCAACAGAAGATGACAATTATGATGCTTCCGGTAACTGGTGCGGTCCACCTCCTTTGACAACCCAGGAATTAAGAGTGAACTTCAAGACTCATAACTGGAATCTACAGAAAAGCCCCAGTGACATCTTACCTGTAAATACAACTTTTCTTAATCTGGAAAAGGAGGAAAAGGAGTTGTTTGCCAATATGAAGCCAAAGACCAGGTATAACATAAGATATTCGTTAAGGAAGGGAGTTAAGGTTAGAGAATATGGCCCCGAAAAGATTGATGAATGGTACAGGTTATACTCCGAAACAGCAGTAAGGAACAACCTGACCCTGCATCAGAAGGATTATTTTAGTTCCTTATTTTTAAATAATGGAGAGAATGATAATGGCGTGAAGGTAAGTTTATTAATGGCTGACTTTGAGGGGATGTTTTTATCAGCCATGATACTTGTTCTCTCAGGGCAAAGGGCAACCTATCTTTATGGAGCATCTTCATCTGAGAAGAGAAACCTTATGGCAACATATGTTGTCCAGTGGAAAGCTATAAACATAGCGCAAAGTTATAATTGTACTGAGTACGATATGTTTGGAACTGCTCCGAACGGTAACAGGTCACATCCCATGCACGGCCTGCATCGTTATAAGACAGGTTTTGGTGGCTCTCTTTTCCACAGGATGGGATGTTGGGATTACCCTTATATGACAGGAGATTATAAATTACTGAAAGCACAGGAAGTAAATAATCAGAGCTACAGGTTGCAGGTAAGATAAATTTTGTTTAATTTAACTTAAAATTTCCTGATAATTTCAATTCTAAAACCAATGGGAAAACAAGCTATTGAAGTCTCGTCCGTAGATGTTGGCAAACTTATAAAAATGCTGAATGAAGCTCTGTCAGAAGAATGGCTCGCCTATTACCAGTACTGGATAGGGGCACGATTAATGGAAGGACCAATGAGAAGTGAAGTTGAACCTGAACTTTTACTCCATGCCGACCAGGAACTGGGTCACGCCGTACTTGTTGTGAACAGGATAATCCAGCTGGGTGGTACTCCGGTTATCAACCCCTCTCAGTGGACTAAACTGGCACGTTGCAGTTACGATGAACCTTCAGATACTTACATAGAGGCGATTCTTGAACAGAACCTGAAAGGTGAAAGGTGTGCAATACGTCGGTATAAGGAAATAGCTGACTTTGCAGGGGGTAAAGACCATACTACTCATCAAATGGCTGTGACTATACTTAACGAGGAGATTGAACACGAAAATGATATTGAAGACTGGATCACTGATATTACAAGGATGAAGGAAGAGCTAAAGAAAATCAGGCTCTGATAATTCGGAGGAGATATCCGTTAATTCCTTTTACCATATCTGGTGATAATTAGCTGGCGTTTAATTGGCAAATCATTTAGCCGCAGTTGACTCTCTGCCGCGGATTCTTAAAAATCCGCGCTTATTTCTTATACACGGATTTAATCAATAATTATAGTCATGGGGAAATTATACATTCATAAGCAACCACTTAGGTCTGTCCTCCTGGTTTTTTCTTTTCTGGTAATTCTTGCTACCGGAGTTTCGGGACAGCCTGCTGGCCACAGACTATATCCTTATATTTATGATACCTGTCCTGACATAATTTCACCATCGGATATCAATGACACTACTGAAATCATCATAGTGATTAATAAGTATGGTAAATACGGTATAATGCCTGTTACCATGGAGAATGGGAAGCCACTTGTATACAGTTATAAAATTGGCACCTTTATTGGGAAGGATCAGCAGCTGTCTGTGGACGGGGGGGATTTTCCGTCACTTGCCAGAACAGGTCTGCATTCTGAAGAACAATTGAAGAAGAAAGAAATGGTGACAGGTTTCCCTGTAAGTGTGATTAACTGTACCGGAAAGCCTGATGGCTATTCAATATCCGGATTCATGGCAAAGGATGAAGATCTAATATCGGTATTGATAGGTGACAAAAGGATGGTCGCAAATCTAGGTCTTACTCATCCTCAGATGGCAAAGCCTCTTTTTCACATCTGGAATCTCATCCTGCTGGAATCAGAGTTAGGCAACTGGGGCCGTTTTTATGATAATATCAAACAGATTAAATACAACAACAACCTTCTTAATCTGGAGGCCAGTGGCTCAAAGGGATGGCAGCCTTCAATTTTCCTTGATGAAATCCAGGGAAGATACAATATACATATTGACAGGAGATTTACTCCTGAGGAGGAAAATTATCTCATGAGTAAATACTCACACCTCACTTCAGATGAAATGTTATGGCTGCAGCACAAATTATCGGTTCTTGACTTTGGAGAGATGCTTCCCTATTACATAATGAGATACGGGTTTTATGAGGGTCATGTTGATTACAGGTGTGATCCTCTTGCCATATCATTTATCTTTGGCCTTCTGAGCCTTGAGGAGATAGACGGAAGCGTGGGCGGAAAGCTATATGATGCTCTAATGGATCATTTCACTGCCGGGGAGATGCTCGGAGACCAGGGTAACTGAATTATAGAAGGGCCATTATCTGGAATTCTGTTTATTTTTGATGAATTTCTGAAAATGCACGTTATGTGCATTTTTTTTATTCCGGCCGATTATAACCGGAAAAATTTCTTTTGCTGACGGGAAATGATAACTTTTGTGGATAAGAAATTAATGCCAGTAGCATGCAACCGATTAAAGAAATTTTGATCTTAAGAAATATTTCCCACGAGGGTCCGGGAATTATACAGGATATATTAAAAGAAAACAGTATTAAATATAAAATAGTGGATTCAGCTGAAGAAGCCCTGGTACAGGGAACGGGGTATGCAGAGGCACTGGTTGTCATGGGTGGGCCGGATAGTGCAAATGACCAGACAGGTAAAATGAAGAGTGAGATCGCTCTTGTCAGGAAATACATTGAAGCCGGCATTCCTGTCCTGGGTATTTGCCTGGGATTACAGGTTCTGGTAAAGGCAGCCGGGGGTAAAGTGGTAGAAAGTCCTGTGAAAGAAGTAGGTTTTCGTGATACTACAGGGGAATACTTCACTGTTGAGCTGACGGATGCCGGGAAAAAGGACTTTTTATTTCAGGGACTGGCTGCTTCTTTAAAATTGTTTCAGCTACATGGAGAAATGGTTCTGCCCGGACATGATATGGAATTGCTGGCTACAGGTAAATATTGCACGAACCAGGTTTTAAAAGTTGGATCGAACTCATACGGATTGCAGGGCCATCATGAGGTGAATGAGGAGATGCTGGGCGTATGGTTACAGGAGGACAGTGATTTAAAGAAACTGGATAGCCGGAATGTGATTAAGGATTTTATCGATATTAAAGAGGAGTATATAACAACAGGTAGACATATATTCCTGAATTTCCTGAAAATCTCAAATCTATTGTAATGTTAAGTTGTAAAGATCCTGGCAACAAAGTCAACCAGTCTGGTTGCATTCTTACCGGTATTATAATCAGTCTCAAGCAGCTCCTTACGGTCTGCTGCCATCTTCTCAGTGAAGGGCTCATTCATTAATTCTCCTATCATACTTATCATTTCATCATCGGAGCCTGATACATGACATAGTTTTTTTATCAGCTCATTTCCTCCTAAAACATTATTTACAATACAGTGCCTTCCCGAGTAAAGGGCAATAAGGATTTTTATTTTGAAACCATTTAATCCGAATGCAGGTAGAATATTTATCTGTGCGTTTTCGATAAGGTCTTTCATCTGTTCTTCTGAAGGATCTGCAATCAACTCAACATTTTTATGACCAGATATTACTGTTCTAATTAATTTATCAGGATTCTTCCCGGCGACAATAAATCTGAAGTCAACTTTCGAAATGACATTGTTTATCAGGTATTCAACAATTGCTGCATTTTCATTAACGGAAAGATCTCCATGGTAAATGAGATAATTTCCTTGCCCGGGGGTACTTTTAATTTCTTTGAATGGATGAAATGGAGCCAGGTATTTCACATTTTTAAATTTCTCACTGAAATACTCCTGGTCATTTTCAGAGATTGTAAGTGCAAGATCAGTCTTCCTGATAATTTTTTGGTGTTTTTTCAACCTGTATGCCTCCATCCGGAAGAATATCTTCTTAAAAGGATTCTTTTCATATTTTGAGAGTGTGAAATAATAACCGTGCTCAATATTGTGAAGGCGAATTATTTTTTTTCTTTTACGAAGAGAAGAATCGTTAATGCAAAAAGTAGTGTGCAAACCATCGAAGAAGATCGGATAATCATCTTTTAAAAGATCAGATACAAGTTGCTTCGATCTCCTGCTGTTTACAGTATACGGCCTGAGCGACAAATGGCTGAAAAGACCTGTTTTTCTTTTATAATAACTAACTGTTTTACATAGAATCTCCAGCTCATTTGACCTTGGCCGGCCATATTCAAAACAGTGAAGGTGAATTCCGGTACCGATATCATGCAGGGCTTTGATACGGTAATATGAGTCTATCATACCACCGTAATCAACAGGCCATGGTATATTTAAAGTGATAATATGAATATTCATATTATTCCCGTATTATCTTTATAGGTTAGTTCCTCTAAAATAGGAAATAATAAAATGAATTAATAATTGATCTGTTTTCCAGGAAAACGATATCAGACTTTATAATTTTTTATGAAATCAATATTTTTCTCATTGATCCTGGTAAATGTTGTGTCAGTCTTCTGCCCGGGACAAGTTACGTCTCCGAATGCATCCGCATCTTATACTCATAAGATCAAAGACCTGACAGGACAAATTTCCATTTCTGCACGTAATATCACCAATGAAACATACATGGCTTTTACAGAGCCAGATCCGGACGGAAATTCATATCAGCCGGGGCCCGGGAGGGAGGTATTCATGAATATTAAGGTGTTATTCTGATCTGCTGCTCCTTTCCATTTACACGGGCATTCTTTTGAAGGTATTCACTCAGAGGCATTGGATCATGTAACCTTGCCCACTGTGAAGTAAGGTCATATTGCTCTCTGAGGTTATTAAAGCTGAACATAAGGAAGGTGGCCTGGAAGTCAGGTATGTAGACGTAGCTTCTGGGTACAAGTTCAGGAGCTTCTTCAGCAAAAGATCGGAGCCTTTTATTGATATCTTTTTTCAGTATGTTGTCGAGAGATATTCCAAGTTTATCAAAGATACCCAGGTCATTTATTCCCAAAGTTTTAAGCTCTTCACTTACCTCAGGAATGCTGTCGCTTTTCCTGCTGATAAAGAATATCCTTTCTATTCCGACTCCTCTCGCCTTCTCGAATTCCAGCAAGGCTTTGTATGGAACATGATCTTCTCCCACACCACCATCAACATATTTTACATCAGGAATTGTGACAGCGTTTCTGATTCTCACTGGTGGAAAGGCAACAGGGAATGCAGTAGAAGCCATCAGAATATCGACCAGGCTGAGTGAAGTGTCGGTCTCAGCATTTATTTTCCTGCTGCACATCCTGTATACTGATTTCTTTATGGTTAAAGCCTCAAGATGGGTAAAAGAAATTTCAGTCATAATGGGAAGATCGCCAATCTGATGATACCCAAGCCTGCCTTCAACGACTCCGGAGATAAATTTCCTTGCCGGGTCAGTGTTTACAGGCAGTTTCTTTTCCTCCTGGGTGTAAATATCACTGTCTCTGATGTTAAACAGGATTGTCTTGAACTCATCGAATGTAAATTTTCCTGAAAGAATACCATTGAGTGCCACGGAATTCAATGCCCCTGAGCTTACACCGGAAATAAAAACCACATTATCCAGCAGCTTACGCTTATAAAGCTCTTCAAGCAGTGCCGTTTCCTGAGGAATCCTGGCTGCAGCCCCGGTCATTATGATTGCAGTTCCATTTCGTGGCATATCTTGCCTCACCGTATCTTCATCAGTAATATTCCTGTCTGAAAGCAAAAGAATGATGAGTAAAATTGTAAGAAGACCGGGGATACTTTTAAGTAGTTTCATTTAACCTGTGCATTCATGAAATTATTTATAAAATTAGATGATTTATTAATCAGATTGCACATCCGGTCAATCTGTTTAGAATTATTCTGCATCTACCCGTTTGTAACTTTCACATATTTTGATAATTTTCATAAATTGAATGAATTAAAATTGGTTTGATATGAGAGCACTTACTTTTTTAATCATTTTCTACCTGTTTTCACTTAATTCATGTATGGGCCAGGGTAAGGGAGCCTCGGATAATTGTAAAACTGCTTCCGAAAACAAGATTTTCGTTTACGGAAACGGTATACATAAGACGTTTATTTAATACGTAGCTTCGCTGACCGATAAGGAGAAACCGAGAGTCTGTTTTTTCCCGACAGCAGCAGCAGATAATCCAATGGTTATTGAATACTGGTATAAAATGACAGCTGGTCTTCCGTTAGAACCAGGTGTAATACAGACATTTGTCACTTCAGCCCCCGGCCAAAAATCTTTTGAAGAGGATATTTTGAGCTATGATGCTGTTATCGTGGGAGGAGGTAACACTCTAAATATGATTGCAATATGGAAAGCACAAGGTATAGACACCGTTCTGAAAAAGGCTTATGAAAAAGGAATTGTGCTTGCCGGAGGAAGCGCCGGGTCACTGTGCTGGTTCACAGGTGGATATACCGACTCACGACCTAAAAAACTTTCACTTATGGACTGTCTTGGATTCCTCAATTACAGTCATTGTCCGCATTATAACGGAGAACCTGAAAGAAAACCATTGTATCATAAGGCAATAATTGAAGGAAAACTACAACCAGGCTATGCATGTGATGATGAAGCGGGGTTGCTGTTTATAAATGGTGAGGTGAAGAAATCAATTACCCTGGACAAAGAGAACAACAATTACTTTGTCTCGGTAGAAGACGGGAGGATACACGAGGAAAAAATGCCGGCGGAAATAATCAGGTGAATTCAGTCAAAAAAGGTCATTATAATTTAAACAAGCTCATTATATTATCGTTATTTGTGTAAGTTGTAGCACATAAATTTATGAAATCAACAAAGATAGCTGCAATGGTTGATGAATATAACACATCCAAAGGTCCCATTCGGTATGCGGTACAATGATGAATTTTGTTTTCAGGATGGTCCTGATATTTGCAGGATATTCAATTATTGCTTTTCTTATAGGTCTAATGAAAAGAGATGATTAACCTTATTGCTGTTACAACAATAGATGATATTCCCAGGGAATATCTCGATACACCTATAGGGAAACTGTTTGAATACCACAACCTCGATCGCCCATATGATAATTACGAAAAAGCTCAACTCCTTGTTGGGATGTGCATGGATAACAGAAAGCATCTTCATATACCGGAGAATTTTGCCTATATTATAAGGGCAGGGGGAGCCAATCTTCGTTACAGTGAATTCAAGGTTTCATATGCTATTGGAGTTGGAAGGGTAAGCCACATTGTACTTATCGGACATAATAATTGCGGGATGGTTAACCTGATATCAAGAGAGAAAGACTTTATTGAGGGTTTGATGGAAAATGCCGGATGGGAAAGAAAAAAGGCCGAAGAGCATTTCATGCATTTTGCTCCCATGTTTGAAATTGGTAATGAGATTGATTTTACATTGGGTGAAACAAACCGGCTGAGGATTCGCTATCCGAAAGTTACAATAGCCCCGTTGTATTATCTCGTTGAAGACAATAAGCTTTATTTTATTTCAGAATAGAGTCTGGTTATTCTCTATTGGTTTTATATTTGCGGACTAAAGCAGAAAATAATTATAATTGCAGTATTGGCAGAAGAAGGACGCAAATACTAAAACTAATATAATATGAAAGAACTAGTTCGTTGCCGCCCATGTGGCTATGTAATGGAAGCTGATAAGCTGGGAGACGTTTGTCCGGCATGCGGATTGCCCAGGAAAGTGTTTGAACCTTACAGGGAAAGAGTATCCAGGAACCGCCTGATGTTACTTAATTTTGATCTGCACCCGATCGCAATTCATCTTTCACAGTCACTGGTTATTGCCATACCTTTGCTGGTATTATTTTCTAATTTTTTCAGCAATTTTCAGCCAGGCATAATCAGTAATGTACTGACTTTTGCAGTATTCCTTTTCCCGTTTACGCTCGTCCTGGCAATAATAACAGGCATTATCGATGGTTTGACAAGGTTTAAAACCTTATCAACACCACTTCTGAGAGTCAAAATTATTTTCAGTATCATTATCCTGTCACTTTCTTTAGTTTTATTTTTTATTGCCCCGAATGAGAAGCTCTATGTACTAACGATTTTTGTCAGCGTATTAAGCCTTGCTGCTGGAGTTCAACTGGGTCTTTGGGGTAAAAAACTGATAAATGTTATTTTGCCGGGGACATACCCTCAGAAAAAAGGGACAAAGAAAACCACCTAAAAGGCTGATACTCAGGGTTAGGTATTTATAATTCTTTCAGCTAACCGGAAGTATCTGAACCTGTAGAAGTATCTGTCCCCTCAGCTTCCTGGTTAAGATATGGAATCAGTTCTTCTCCTGCCACCCTGAATTTTTCCTGATTTTCAGGTAGTGTAATATAAACAGAAGTACCTGGTTTCAGTCCTTCTTTAACAATTACATTTTTATCGTTGGCTTCTCCCAGCAATACAATCTGCTTTGTTCTGTTCCTGGTATATACGAAAGGTACATCATCTGCCCCAGCCCGTACACATTCCAGCGGGATATATTCAACATTATCAAAACTCTTGATAATGATCTCATTACCCGTTGTCATAGAGGGCCTGAGGTCAGGATCGTATTCATCAAGCCTTGACATAACCTCAAACATCTTTGAATCGGAATTAGGCAATTGTTCACCTATCTTTCCGACACTTGTGACAGTTCCCGTGAACTGTTTATCAGGGAAAGCATCAACAGTAATTTTTACCTTCTGTCCAGGGACCACCTTGCTGACATCTATTTCACTTACATATGTTTTTGAGATCATGGAAGAGAGATCAGGCAGTGTAGCCACAACGAGATCGAAAGGGCTGAGAGATGAACCTACCTCTCTCTTTGAGCCGTTCCTGTTCTTTTTATAAATAACCATCCCTGGCGAAGGTGCATAGATAGTGAATCCTGTAAGATAAGTTTCAAGATCCTGGATAAGGGTTTCCTGTCTTTCCAGGTCCGCTCGTGCATTATTAAGCTGCCTGATTTGTTGTGTGCGTTTTAACTCGTAGGCTCTTTTAAGCTGATTAAGCTTTCGGACCTCCCTGTCCAGGCTGATTTCTGCCTGTCTGATAACTGTTGGTGGCTCAAACTTCGACTGATTAAGCATAATTGTAGCTTCTTCAACAGTAAATTGCTGGTTTTTGATACCATCCCTGAGGTTTGTAAGAACGACGGAAGTATCAAGAATCTTCATATCAAGGTTGGTTTTCAGAGTCTTGAGGTTTTCCATCTGATCTTTCAGCTGGTTGTCATATTCTGTTCGGTTGAGCTGGGCAATATAGTCGCCGGAATCTACAATTGTTCCTTCAGGAACGATATCAACTATTTCGAGATCGGATACTCTCATACGGCTTCGACCCCTGCCTCCCCTCGAGTTGTTATGCTGAGGTAAAGATGGCCCCATGATATCAACCGAGTTTTCAGCGATAAGTTCTCCAGCTGATGTGACTGTTATCTCAAATAATCCTTCCTCGACTTTGGTAAAAATCTCATCGTTTGGATTTCCTGTTATAAGTCTGTTAAATATAACCAGACCAGCAATTGCAACTATTACTGTTAGTGTAATGAATGATCTTTTTATTATGACAGTTCGTTCCATTATTTTTTATTTAAGTGGCTGTTCTACATGCAATGTAGCAGATTACCAATTACAAAGCTAGGGTATACGATAAAAAATATCAAACTTATTGGGAAAAGATTGTGTTAAAAGGTGTTAAACAAGTGATAGGTGTGAGAGTGAGCATCCATCTTCGCTAAAGCTTCGGTGGACAAAGTAAGGAAAAAGTTCGAGAGTGTTCGCTTGAGCTAACTCGCTTTCACTCTCACTCTCACTCTCACTCTGTTTTCAGTACCCGGAGTGGGACTTGAACCCACACAACCTTGCAGTTACTGGTGTTTGAGACCAGCGCGTCTACCAATTCCGCCATCCGGGCATATTATGTTTTGCGGTCTTTCGATCATGCGGTCTGCTGTCTCGCAGGCAAGCGAAAGTAAGAAAAAAAATTAATAATTCTATTTCTTGCTCAGGTCGAGCAGTTCTACCTTCCTGAATTCCGTAGGGTGACTTTCGGCCTGCAATGATATATAACCCTCTTTTACAGGGGTTCCGTCCGGAACCTTGTAATCGGCCGGTTTATTTGTTCCTCCGACCTGCGGTTTTTTATAGGCCAGCACAATATTACCGTCGACCTTATGATAAATGAGACTGTCGCCGTACACAACCAGTTCGGCAGTAACCCATACATCGCCATTATAGGTTTTCGAAATCGAATTGACACAATGCTGTGTTACAAGTGCTGTGTCCATGTGAATATTTGTTCCAGGCGTGCATACGTTCATCGTAGGACGTTCGGAAATCCCATCTCCTCCTAATAGCTGTGCCTCAATGGAGACTGGAAAATCCTGGTTGGTCTCCATTGTCTCCGGGGCCTGGCAATGGATCATAATGCCATTGTTCCTGAAAGCCCATGATTCCCCTCCCTGGGCCTGTTCCCCTACAAAACGATATTCCACTCTCAATTTATAATGAGAGTAAGGAGTTTTATAAAATATGTGCCCGTATTCGCCGTTAAATTTTTCATAGTTATCATAGCTGACCTTCAATATTCCATCTTCAACCCTGAAAGTATTATTCAGATTCTCCCCAAGGGGATAGCCTTTGAATTT
Source organism: uncultured Rikenellaceae bacterium (assembly GCA_964595725.1). GTDB lineage: Bacteria > Bacteroidota > Bacteroidia > Bacteroidales > VadinHA17 > LD21. The sequence goes on from CAZQRQ010000008.1 coordinate 73,525, forward strand.
TACAACCCAGCCATCAAGATCCCTGCCATTAAAAAGCTGGACCCAGTCTTCCCCGGTGGTTTTGGTTCCGTTGTTTTTACACGATGCAATCATTATTACCATTGCCAGTAAAATAACTGTCTTGTTCATATTCTTCAGTTTTATTAGGTCAGCTATATGTTTTACCCGGGGGAGGATCATTAAAAACCATGTTAACAGATCATCCCTCAGAACAATGTTTATATCCTTGCTTTTATTCCAGGTTGTTTTTTTGGTCCGGGCTTTTTAATCACCATTTCCCTGACAGTACTTTCGATCCCTGAAGCGTTGAAACCGCATTCTCTTATAAGCTCCTCCTGTGTGCCATGTTCCACGAAATAGTCCGGTATACCCAGTCTTCTTACCTCCGCGCTGTATCCGTTGTCTGCCATGAACTCAATAATGGCGCTTCCGAATCCGCCCTTGAGTATGCCGTCCTCAACAGTAATTATCTTCTTGAATTTTCTGAATATACTGTGAAGAGCAACGGTATCGAGAGGAGCTACGAAACGCATATCATAATGCGCTATAGAAAAATCTTCCTCCCCGAGATTTCTAAGAGCTTCGGTGACGAAATTCCCGGGATGTCCAATACTTAATATTGCAAGGTCATTCCCCTGTCTAAGCTGCCTTGATTTTCCAATTTCAATTTCTTCGAATGGTAACTTCCAGTCAGCATATAATCCGCATCCCCTGGGGTATCTTATACTGAATGGGTAATTATTTTTATCAAGCTGGGCTGTATACATCAGGTTTCGTAGTTCCACCTCATCCATAGGTGCGCTGACAACCATATTAGGGATATCGCGCATATAGGCAATATCGAAGAAACCATGATGTGTAGCTCCGTCTGATCCCACAAGCCCTCCTCGATCAATACAAAATACGACATGGAGCTTCTGGATGGCAACGTCGTGTACTATCTGATCATAAGCACGTTGAAGAAATGATGAGTATATGTTGCAATATGGAATGAGTCCCTGAGTGGCAAGACCTGCTGAGAAGGTCACGGCATGTTGTTCCGCAATTCCAACATCAAAAGTTCGCTCCGGTAATTCTTTCATCATAATGCTCATTGAGCATCCGGTAGGCATGGCAGGTGTGATGCCATAAATTTTTTCATTCTCCCTGGCCAGTTCCAGTATTGTATGGCCGAATACATCCTGGTAAAGCAGGGGTCCATCTGTAATATCATCAGATTTGAGTTCCCCGGTGTCCTTGTCAAAAATTCCCGGGGCATGGTACTTAGTCTGATTTTCTTCTGCCTTTTTAAATCCTTTTCCCTTAGTTGTCAGGCAGTGGAGCAGTTTCGGGCCGGGTATGTTTTTCAGGTCATTAAGAACATCAGTGAGGTGAAGTACATCATGGCCGTCTATTGGCCCGAAATACCTGAAGTTCATTCCTTCGAACAGGTTACTTTTATCGAGGATAGTGCTTTTAAGACCTGCCTCAAGCTGTGATGCAAGCGACCTGGCATTGGGCCCCAGCTTTCCTATCTTGCCCAGGATTCTCCACATATCGTCTTTGAACCTGTTATATGTTTTGCTTGTAGTAATGTCAAGAAGGTATTCCTTAAGGGCTCCCACATTAGGGTCAATTGCAATATTATTGTCGTTGAGGATTACCAGTAAGTCGGATTTTTCTATTCCGGCATTGTTTAATCCCTCAAAAGCAAGACCCGCAGTCATTGCCCCATCACCGATAATTGCCACAACATGCCTTGTTTCACCTTTCCTCTGGGCTGCGACAGCCATGCCTAACGCAGCAGATATTGAAGTTGATGAATGTCCAACCCCGAAAGCATCATACTCACTTTCAGACATTCTTGGAAATCCGCTGATACCTTTGTATTTTCTGTTTGTATAAAACTTATCTTTTCTGCCTGTAAGTATCTTATGTCCGTAGGCCTGATGTCCAACATCCCAAATTATCTTGTCGTAAGGAGTATTGAAAACGTAGTGAAGAGCAACTGTAAGTTCAACAACACCAAGGCTGGCGCCAAAATGGCCCGGGTTTGAACTAACCACCTCTATTATGAATTGTCTAAGCTCAGAACTTAGCTTTACCAGATCGGAAGGTTCAAGTTTCCTGATGTCTTCAGGCCCATTTATTTTTTCCAGCAGGCTGTCTCCATTCTCCATCTTAATTCAACTTCTTCAGTCCTTGTGCAAAGATAATAATATTTATTCCCTCATGTTAGACCGGGGGGAATTCGGAATTTCTTATTTTTGCGTCAATATTCCTATACTATAACAATAAATTGGAGGAAAGGATTGTTCTAACTTAAAAACTGTAGAGGCCATGAAAAGAAATATCTCTCCTTTATTCATATTGTTTCTGATAATGTTTCTTGGTGTTTCATGTGTGCCAGGCAAGAAATTCAAGACCTTGCAGGATACAAGCAGGCTTTATCTTAACGAGAGGGATGCCCTGAAATCGGAGAATATTGAATTATCGATGACAAATAAAGAGCTTGAAGCAGCAAAATCATCACTTGAGGAAGAGACTGCTGCTCTCAGGGAGGAACTTAAAGAAGCTGAAGATGACAGAGACAGGGCAACAGAGGAATACAATAAATTACTTGGACAGGTAAATGATCTTCAGAATGCCCAGGATGAACTTATAAGGGGTAATGTTAATGAAACCAGGAAGCTTCTTGCCGAGTTGCAAGCCGCGCAGGAAAACCTGCAGAAAAAAGAGGATCTCCTGAGGCAGCTTGAAGAGAGCCTGGATACAAAGAAAGCATCGCTTGATGAGCTCTCGTATGAACTTGCAAAGAGAAATGAGAGAATGGCAGAACTTCAGCAGATCCTCGATTCTCAGAAAAAAATTGCACAGGACCTTAAAAACAAAGTATCAGCGGCCCTGCTTGGTTTTGAGAATAAAGGACTGACTGTGACCCAAAAGAATGGTAAAGTATACGTTTCGCTTGATGAAAAACTTCTTTTCAGATCGGCAAGCTGGGATATTGATGCCAATGGGAGGAATGCCCTGAGGAACCTGGCAGGTGTGCTGGAAAGAAATCCTGACATCCAGATAACCATAGAAGGTCATACTGATAATGTTCCTTATAATCCTTCGGGAGGGCAGCTCCGTGATAACTGGGATCTTAGTGTTAAAAGAGCCACCACAGTAGTAAGGGTTCTTCTCGAGAGTGCCAATATTGATCCGAAAAGACTCACAGCTGCAGGAAGGAGCCAGTATCTTCCCGTGGATGACAGGAACACCTCGGAAGCCAGGCAGAAGAACAGAAGGACCGAGATTATATTAACACCTGATCTTACTGAACTTTACCGACTTATAGATCAATATTAGTAAAAGGAAGGTTATTACTTCTCGAACTGCTGTAGCTTCACTTTCATGTTTTTCAATTCCTGGAGCAGGTTGTCTTCTGGTTTCAGAAAATCCTGGTCTCCCCAGAAGCCAGGATCATATTTGGTGATGGTCCTGGAAAATACTGAGTAAATAGGGGCAAGTTCCTCTCTTTCGAACCGTGTCACATTTTCAAGATTAACATCAGTGACGGCCAGCTCGAAGAATACATCAAAGGGTATACTGAAAATCCTTCTTCTCTTTTTTGCATTGAATTCCAGATCCCCCCTCACATGATTAAGGAAGTATCGTTTATTAATTTTCCTGTAGCTGACGGTGTATTTTATTGATACAGGCCAGGTGGAATAGCCCCTGGCATTATTTGATATGAAGTTTTCCCTGGTTTTCTGGATCATTTCCGGGTTTAATTCTAATTGTGCTTCGAAAATCCCAAAATCGTTGATGTTAATATATAACTCACCCCTGAAAAGAGGGTATTCTATCCATGGTTTTTGTGAAAATTCAATTACATATGCTGATTCGTTATCAATGGTAACAATATCAGTCATCCTGTAATTGTACTGATCATAGTTCTCCGGTTGCAGGAACTCAAAGACATTTCTAACACCGTCGAGCTCAAGACTGCTGCTAAGTCCTGCTTTCAACCTTACCGTCAGGGTGTCTTTAAGTCCGGTATTCTCAAGTTTCCTGCTTTTTATTATTTTGATCTGATCCCTGAAAAAGGTACCGGTATATGCGCTTTTGTATATCTGAAGTACTGCTTCTGAATATGTCTGCAGCGTTTGTTTCTTTAATACAGCTTCCCTGTAGAAAGCCATCATCGATGAGGGTGAATTGCCATAGTTAACCGAAATTGCTTCGAAAGCCTTTCTTAAAATTTCCTGTGGTGCCTGGTTCCTGATTATTATTTCGGGAATCGATATATATTCCCGCATCATCCTTATGGTAAAATTATTCTCAAGGGCCTGCCTGACAGGTATTTTTCTGTTAAAATACCCAAGATATGAGACACTTAGTGAATCATCCAGGCAATCACGGGTGATTTTCAATCCAAATTCGCCATTGTTATTGGTAACTGTTCCCCTTCCTTTACTTGCAATACCTATCGTGGCATAAGGTAATGGCTCTCCGCTTTCATAATCGGTTATCATTCCGGAAATCTGGCGAACGTCCCAGTCTTCAGTGCCCGGAGTATTCTTCGCAGACGGTGAAATCCGGTAAATAATGATATATTTACTTATTGTAGAATATCTTAAAGAATCATTCTCTAAAATATCATCAAGAATTACTGAAAGCTTTACAGAATTATATGTCAGATCAACTTTTCTTTCAGCATCTATAATCTTGCTGTCATAAGTAAAGTAATATCCGGTTTTATGGCTTATAATATCCAGGGCGTTTCCTGTTTTCACGATTCCTTCCCTGAATGTCAGCTCAGCCTCAAGTATTTTCGATTGCCCGGATGCTGAGTGCGGGATCAATATTAGAACAAGAAATGCAAAAAATGATATCTTTTCAATTATGTAGTCATATAATGACAACATATTCTCCTGTAAAGCTATCTTTTTGAAAGATGGTAGTTGTTACCATCTTTTCTGTAACTTAGAGTAAAGGTAGTACAAATTAAGTCTATTATAGTATCCTGGGGTTCCTTATCGTAAGTGGCTGTCAGGGGCCTTTTGAGAATCTCCTGATCGTCGGCAATGATATTAATGTTATATACCTTTTTAAGATCGTTAAATACCACACTGAGTTTCTCATTTTTAAATACCAGAAGATCGGTTTTCCATGCAAGGTAATTCTGGTCAGTATTTATCTTTACTGATGGAGAGTTTCCATCCATGGTCCCTATAAACTCTGGTTCAAGGATCACACTCTTATCTCCTGAAGCATCTGATAACAAAACCTTACCTGTTTTAACATAAACCTCAACTTCCTTTTTTTCATTGTTCGATATAACATTAAAGGATGTCCCGATAACTGTTATCTTTCCCTTACCGGCATCAATTATGAATGGTTTACCGGGATCGGGAGTGATTTCAAAAAATGCTTCCCCTTCGAGAGATATTTTTCTTTCTTTTGATCCAAGATTTTTTGAATAAGTGATTTTTGAATCCCTGTTCAGCCAGACGATACTTCCTTCAGGGAGTGAGGCGACAATGTTTTTCTGATCATTTCCCGAAGCAACAGTAACCAGGTTCTCATGGTTCCCTGTGAGTAAAGTTGTAAGTAGTATTGCCCCCAGGCCTATCAGAACAACAACTGCTGCAGCAATTCTGAAATAAAGCCTCCTGCTGCCAGTTTTAACGGGAGGTGAGGCTTCCTGCAATAAACCATTCTCTTCAATTCTCGATTTGACATTATTCCATGCCCTTTCGACGTCATAGTTTCTGTTGTCGTCCATAGTACCCAATTCTTTCCAGTATTTTTCCGTATTACTCAAGTCGGCCTCTCTGAATTGTTCGGCATAGCCTGTTGTTTCAGGTTCTTCCCCGGAAAATTCAGCAGCCAGTCTTTTCCAAAAATCCTTGCTGTATTTTTTTTCTTTTTTCATATAGTTTATTCAGTCAATACTTTTCTGAACTCTTTAAGTGCTTTTCCCATATTTGCTTCTACTGTTTTCACAGAGACTGATAGTTTTTCAGCTATTTCAGTATATTTTAATCCATCAAACCTGCTCATACAAAATATCTTACCGCATCTTTCAGGCAACCGCTCCAGAACCCTGGCGATTTTTGATTGCAGCTCTTTATGCTGAAGTATTTCTGCCGGAGTCTCAACACTGTTTTCAGTTTCTGAAAGAACTTCAGCTGCATGACGATGCACAACTTTCATATGATCGAAATGATGTAGACATCTGTTATGGACAGCCCTGAACAAATAACCTTTTAAAGAACTTTCAATTCTGATTTTATCCTTATCCTGCCATAGCCTGAAAAACAGATCCTGCACTATCTCCTCCGCCGTATCAGGATCCTTAACCAGGTTACATGCATATTTTACAAGGGAAACATAGGAGGACCTGAAGAGTGTTTCAAACTGTCCGATGTCACCTTCTCTGATCCTCCTTATTATTTCTGAATCCCTGGTCATATATGGAATAAGAACTTCCTGCCTTACCTGTCACTGAACCTTACTTTTCTTGCGAGTCTGCGGATTGCCTGCTCAATGCTCTGATCTGGCTCTATCACGTTATAATCGCCCCAAAATTCCGGATCCGCAAAGGCTTCCACCTCTTCAGTAAACACATCGCTGTATCTGAGCTTTTCTTTTCCTCCAAATTTAATAACTTCCTCGTTAGTTCTATCAGTTACTGCTATTTCTGACATAGTAGTATAGTTGGTATTGAAGAGTCTTCTCTTCCAGTTTACTTTGAATCTCACTTCAGCTCTTGAATATGCGAAATACCATTTACCATCCTGTTCGCGATATTTAACCATATAATTTGCAACTTCTGGTATAACTTTCATGCCAAGAGGTTTCTTTTTGATGAACAGGGAGATAGCCTCATCCTCATTGGAAAGGTTAAATCCGAATTCAGCACCTGTTATCGCAAATGATGATGTTTCAACGTAGATTTTACCAAGGAACAGCGGGATCTCTACACCCGGCTTTTGCTCGAAGGATATTACGTAATTTGGTTTTCCATCTATTTCAATTACACCTGTGATACTATAATTGTAATATTTCATTGCATCATAGGTGAGTATCACATCAGGGTTTTTGACAATATCAAGTTCAAGTGCTGTAACTGGTCCGCCCTGTAACTTGAAAAGTACAGTATCCATACGTTCAACATCCGTATTTTTCCGCCCCTTGTAGATTCTCGATGCATCAAAACGCAGGTCACTGTTATACGGAGCCTTGAATATCTCAACAAGAGCTTCACCTATCGATACATAAGTCCTGTTTTTACGTATTGTTTCCCTGTAAAATGCAGTCATAAGGTTTGGCTCGTCTGGATAGTTTCTGCCGATTGCTGAGATTGCTTTCCTCATTATTTCATCGGGCATTATGGGTTTGATGATGATTTCTTTGAGAGGGATTGGTGCCGTTTCCATGGCAACAATATTCCTGTAACCGTCATCTCTCATTTCAGACAATGGCATAACTACGTTTTTATAACCCAGGAATGAGATTTCCAGGCTTCTGTTTGCTTCATTTGCAGGTATCTTGATCACAAATTCACCGTCGATGTTTGTAACGGTGGCGATATTGGATTCCTTAACTGTTACAGCTGCAAACACAAGTGGTTGAAGGGTTTCCTTATCGACGACCCTTCCCCTTAGCACCAGAATATTCTGCTGCTTGCTATTCTTTTTGTCATTTGAGTTTTCAGCAAGTGATATGTTTCCTGCCATTAAAGCCAGTAAGATCACTGCTATTACCGATACTTTCATTATTCTTTTCATTGCATTGATGGTTTAAGTAATCACTTTGTTCTTTAACCTAAAGACCCTTAATAGGGATCAATACCCTATGAAAAAATTCTTTATCTTGCCTTTATCAACCCTTTAACGATGAAAATGTCTGTGGTCAGGCACCTCAATCTTGCTGTCAACCTTGCGTCATACGCTGTATCTTTCGCCAGGAGGAATTCTGTGGTATGGGGGATGCCGGCTGCCCTGGGAATTGAGATTACTAATAATTGCAACCTTAGATGTGCTGAATGTCTTTCAGGCTCTGGAAAAATGAGCCGGTCAAAAGGGTTTATGGATGAGTTCCTCTTCCAGAAGGCGATAAATGAGCTTCGACCCTTTCTTCATAATGTGAATCTTTACTTCCAGGGTGAATCAATGTTGCACCCCGGGTTTTTTAATCTTGTTGAAAAATGCCGTGATCTGAAAACAACCCTTTCAACCAACGGGCATTTCCTCGATGAAGACAGTGCGGGAAAACTTGCTGTATCCGGCATTTCTCACCTGTCAGTATCACTGGATGGCTTTGATAAGGAATCATACAGTAATTATCGTGTGGGCGGTGACTTTGACAGGGTAATTTCCGGAATAAGGAATGTTGCAAAAGCTATTAGTACGTCAGGATCAAAACTAAAGCTGGAGATCCAGATGCTTGTAAACAGGCATAATGAAGATCAGATAGCTGAAATGATCTTTTTCGCCAGAGAAAATGCCGCAACTTTAAAGTTAAAGTCAATGCAGGTGATAAATGGTGAGAACGTGGAATACTGGCTTCCTGCCGATAAGAGATACAGGCGTTATATACGAGAAGGGGACGCGTACAAACTGAACAGCAGATTAAGGAACCGGTGTTTGAGAGTGTGGCTCAACCCTGTCGTAACCTGGGATGGTAACATTGTCCCGTGTTGCTTCGATAAGGATGCTGATCATATAATGGGAAACCTGAAAAGGGATTCTTTTGTTGATATCTGGAGGGGGGAAAAGTACTTGACTTTCAGGAATATGATTCTACGCAACCGCAAAGGAATTGATATTTGCCGTAATTGTACAACCGGCCTGAGAAAATCAATTTTTTAAATTCCACGAAATAGCATAAATTGAAAAAAATTAATCCTTTCCCAGATGAAAACTCTAAAAATTATCCTGTACGCACTGGCAGTGATTGTCTTTTTAATTGTTATAACCGGCCTGGTAATAGTATCCGGCATCAAAAAAGCTGCGTTGCCATTATATGATGGCGAAATTCAGATTGCCGGACTTAAAGCAGATGTGACGGTATACAGGGACGAAAGGGGAATGCCGCATATTTATGCAGCTGATGAACATGATCTGTACATAGCTGCAGGATTTGTTATGGCCCAGGAAAGACTCTGGCAGATGGACCTTATAAGAAGGGCAACAACCGGGAGACTGTCTGAGATTTTCGGAAAAGATTATATAGATATTGATTTATTCTTGCGAAGTCTCGACATGACAGCGAAGTCGAAAACTGTCCTTTCCGGTTCACCGGAGGAGATACTGGACTGTTTAAATGCATTTGCTGAAGGGGTAAACAGGTATATCAGCAGTGCCGGGAGGAAATTGCCCCCGGAGTTCAGGATATTGAATTATAAACCTGACCCATGGACACTTGAAGACCTTACGAATATTATAGGTTATATGGGATGGGATCTGGCCTCTGGTAATCTCAGCTCGGAATTATTTTATCATAAGCTAATCAAAAAAGTCGGCTTTGACAGGGCGGTTAACCTTATCCCTGACTGGAAGGCCGTCAAATCGGTTGTATATCCTGATTTTCATCTCGATGAGAATACGCTATTAGAGGTTAAGAAGCTGATGGATGGGATTGAAAAGCTCCAGGCAATGGGGATAAGCACTTTTTCAGGAAGTAATAACTGGGCTGTAACAGGTGCAAGGACAGAGACCTCAAAGCCTGTTTTATCAAATGATATGCATCTCAGTTTTGGTGCTCCGGGGATATGGATACAGATGCATCATGTTGTTCCCGGTAAACTGAATGTTACCGGTGTCGTTGTTCCGGGAGAACCTTTCATTGTGTGCGGGCATAATGAAAATATTGCATGGGGTATGACCAACCTGAGTGTCGATGATATTGACCTG
>CAZQRQ010000009.1:0-22536 GCA_964595725.1 uncultured Rikenellaceae bacterium
ACATCGTTGGCATGACAGGCGATGGAGTGAATGATGCTCCTGCACTAAAAAAAGCTGATTGCGGTATTGCTGTTTCGGATGCTACAGACGCAGCTCGTGCTGCTGCTGCAATAGTACTGCTGAAACCTGGCTTGTCGGTAATTATTGACGCAATAAAAGAGAGCCGTCGCATCTTCCAACGAATGAACAGTTATGCGATTTATCGAATTGCCGAGACCTTACGTGTCCTGTTCTTTATGACTCTGGCGATCCTGATTTTCAACTTTTACCCGTTAACCGCCGTAATGATCGTTATGCTGGCGTTACTTAACGATGGTGCCATACTGTCCATTGCTTATGACAACGTGCATTACAAGGATCAGCCAGAGGCCTGGAATATGAGGATGGTACTGGGTATATCCACGGTATTGGGAATCATTGGTGTCTTATCTGCTTTTGGCTTATTTTATCTTGGTGAACGCGTCTTTCATCTGGATCGCGCTCATATCCAGACGTTAATGTATTTGAAATTATCGGTAGCCGGACATCTGACTATTTTCCTGACTCGTACCCGAGGTCCTTTCTGGTCCATACGACCCGCAAGAATTTTATGGGTGGCAGTTCTCGGTACACAAATAGTGGCGACATTGATAGCCGTTTATGGGTTTTTTATGACACCCCTCGGCTGGGGTTGGGCACTGTTTGTCTGGGCATATGCCCTGGTGTGGTTCCTTCTTAATGACCGTGTAAAATTACTTGCCTATAAAATTTTCGATCCGGTCAAAAAAGAAATAATTTAATAGGCAGATGATTTGCATAGATTACTATAAAATATTAGGCATAGATAAAAGGGCAACTTCTAAGGACATAAAGAATGCTTACAGGAAATTGGCAAGGAAATATCATCCTGATTTAAACCCTAATGATAAGGAAGCCAGAAGGAATTTTCAGCAGATTAATGAAGCTAACGAAGTATTTAGCGATCCCGAAAAACGCAGGAAATTTTATCAATACGGAAAGGATAGGCAACATGCCGGACAATTTGAAAAGGCAAAACAACAACAGGGGAAATCATCAGATTTTCAGGGACAAAGGTTTTCAGATGCACAAACAGGAGGAGATTTCTCTGATTTTTTCGAATCAATGTTTGGAGGATCTCCTGGTGCCGGTAGAAGCAGACAAGTGAAATTCAGGAGACATGATTACACAACGGAATTGCATCTGAACCTTAGAGATGTTTATAGAACACATAAACAAACGTTAACGGTAAACAAGAAGAACATTAGAATAACTATCCCAGCCGGAATTGAAAACGGTCAGACAATCAAAATTGCAGATCATGGTGGCCCTGGATTAAATGGCGGTCCGAATGGTGATTTATATCTTACATTGTCCATAGCCAATCATCAAGGAATTAAGCGTTTAGGCAATGACTTATATACTAATATGGATTTAGATTTATACAAGGCTGTGTTGGGCGGGGAAATCACGATTGACACATTGAACGGAAAAGTAAAACTGAAAGTAAAACCGGAAACTCAAAACGGAAGTAAAATAAAACTAAAAAGTAAAGGTTTCCCTGTTTATAAAAAAGAAGGCCAGTTTGGAGGTTTATTTGTAACCTATGCAGTGAAAATACCGACAAATCTAACTCAAAAGCAAAAAGCATTATTTACAGAATTGTCTGAATCATAATTTTAAAACAATTATAATGCAAACCGAAAATTTAATAGCAGTAAATGAGTTCTGTTTCAACCACAATATTGAAATTTCATTCATTAGTTCATTACAACAAAATGGATTAATAGAAATTTCTACAATCAAAGAAACAGGATTTATTGATTCTGAACAATGTCAGCAATTAGAAAAATATATACGTTTTTTTTACGAGTTGGACATTAATCTGGAAGGTATTGAGGCCATCACTCATTTATTGCAGCGAATAATCTCTTTACAGGATGAAATTACCGTGCTCAAAAACAGACTTCGTTTATATGAAACGGAATCGTAAAAATCCGCATCTGTCTTTTTAATCATACAGATACTCTACATCCAGATGTGTGAATAATGTAACTTATTCTCATAGTTATGTAACACTTACCGGGATAATTTGACTCACCTTTATATTGTCATACACAGATAATGAAACAATGAAAAAAATGATTCTGTCCATACTAAAGAAAGATTTCCTTAAGAATTATTTAATAAGAAAATACTTTTTCATAGTTGCCTTAGGAATTTTTAGCCTGGGAGCTATGGCAAATCCTAAGTTGGCGTCTAAACAGCAAATAGGAATGTATAAAAACTCAAAAACCTGTGTTGTGCTGGAAGATGGCAGCACTGCTTACAATGTCTATATAAACGATGCCGTTCAGAAATATTGGAAATCTACTGAATTCGAATTTATTGACCAGGAGGAATTTGATAGACTACGGTTTGATTCAAAATATTCTTTTTTAGTGCTTATGAAAGGTGTCTTCGATAATGATCCTGGAGGTGTAAGCTATAATTATATTAGCCTTGTGCTGGGAGATCCGACAAATGTTATGACTGACATGCCCGAATTATGCAGCATACCTCTTTCATATTCGGATGACAGTAATATTGATTGTGGATATATCATACCATCAATTGTAAAATTCATGCAGAAACATGCTAAAAATCTCGAACAAAAACGTTTCTTGATTTCACTAAGAGGATTAAAATACTACAATGGCTCAGCAGATTTTAAAGATAAAGTCTTGCTGTTAAACAAAAGAGGGATGGCCTCAGATGCTGATTCACCTGAGAAAATTAATACCGTATACCCCTCGTATGTTAAACTGCTTTCTGCCTCGGAAATACAGGAGGAACTAAATACAAATCCGGCAAACACCGTGTTTAATTATCATATTGGACCAGCTCAGAATAGTATTGGTGCAGGAAAATGCTTTGAAATGATTTTTGATATTGAAGGTAACCTGTATTACTATAATTCCCGCAAAATCACTAATGACGATGAGAATGGTTTTAACCTGAAAGATTTTTCTCACATCAGATAATATGATCATATTATATAAAAAATTAAAAATCTAAAACAATGAAATTTCTGATTATTGGAATTCTTGTATTTTCTGGCTGGTCAGCACTAGCGACCCATATCTATGTGTGCAAGATAAAAGGATTATGTAATGAACCGGTAACTATGCAAATTGATACGTTTAACCAAAAAGATGTCATTTCAGTTGATAGTCTGGCAGAACCTGCGGTCCGGGAAAAGGCAGTAATCCCAGGAGACTTGTTAGTCTACTTTGCATTCGACAAATCTGAATTCTGGTCTGATTCAAAGACTGATAAATATTTTGAAGAATCAAATAAATATCTGGATCAAAATTCACAGACCAGGCTAAGTATTACCGGCCATACCGATGCAATAGGAACTGACGCGTATAATGAGGCTCTGGGTTATAGGCGGGCTCAGAGTATGAAGACGTATTTTGAAAGCATGGGCATGCCTTCAGCCAAGATAACTATAGAATCGAAGGGAGAGAAAGAACCCGCCGATGATAACAATACAACCACAGGAAGAGCAAATAACAGGAGAACAGTAATAACAATTAAAAAATAAAATCATGAGCACATTAGTAATTCTCTTAGTACAAACTAGATTTGAAGCTACCATTGAAATACTTTTTTTGTTGCTGGTTGCTGCAATCATTGGGTATGTAACTTCCTGGCTGTATCATAAATCAGTCTATATAGTTAAAATACAGGCTGTTGAATCCCAAAAAGCTGAATTAAACGACCGGATTACCGTCCTGTATGAGGAAAAAGCTAAAATGGATATCAGTCTAAAGGAGAAAGATAATGAAATCAAACATCTGAAACTGGAGGTTAAGGCCCTTAAAGCACTCCATGAAGAGGCTGTTCATGAAACAGATGCTATGACGTTAAAGAATAAAAGAAATGAGCAATTGTTATATGAAAAGGATGAAGCGTTGGTTCATATAGTACAGAGTAAAAACATGCTTGATTTTAACAGAATCGGGACAGCTAACATGTCAGAAAAAGATGACCTGAAGATGATTAGCGGTATTGGTCCCTTTATCGAGGAAAGATTGTATGCAATAGATATTTTTACTTTCAGGCAGATAAGTAAATTCACTCCTCAGGATATTGAAACGATAAATAGCGCCATTATATACTTTTCAGGCAGGATTAACAGGGACGAATGGGTTGCACAGGCCCGGGAACTAGTTCAGAGTAAAGAGAGAAAAGCTAATCTGTTTAAACGTATCAATGAAAGAAGGGAAACGATTTTCTATGATAGAATAGGAACTGCCAGCAAAGAAGAAGCCGACGACTTAACAACCATAAGTGGAATTGGCGGGTGGATAATGGAAAAACTCAATGTCCTGAATATTTATACAATTAAGCAGATCAGTAAGTTTAACGCAGAGGATATTCGTGCAGTCACGGAGGCAATAGATTACTTCCCGGGTAGAATTGAAAGAGATGAGTGGGTGCTTCAGGCAAAAGAACTTGTAAGGATAGCAGGTAATAAGTCCGACCTCCTGAAGCGTATCAGGGACAGAAAAGGAAGGATCTACTACGACCGGCTTGGTATTGCCCATAAGCATGAGGCGAATAACTTAACCCTTATTGACGGTCTTGGATTATGGGTTGAGGAACGGTTGAACCTGCTAGGGATATATACTTTTGATCAGATCAGCAAGCTGACACATGAAGATATAGAAACCATTACTGAGGTACTCGAAATTATTCCAGGCAGGATTGAAAAGGATAATTGGGTTAGCCAGGCCCGTGAACTTGCTAAAACGCAAGTCCATCATGAGATTGTCTGATCGGTATATCTGGTTTTGCGGTATAATATTTGTCCGATAGTTTTTTAAAATAAAAATCATGTCCGTGTTACTTTGATAAAATAGTTATAAAAAATGAAAACAAAAAAACAGAAAAAGGTATTGATCGCACTTGACTATGATCCAACTGCCCGGAAAGTTGCGGAATCAGGTTTTTCATTGGCTGTTTCCATGAATGCTGAAATAGTATTGATGCATGTAATATCGGATCCTGTCTATTATTCTTCCGGGGAATATTCTCCGATAATTGGATTTACAGGCTTTATGGAAATGGGGCAATTACCATCAGTGTCTATTGACCAGCTGAAAGTTGTATCACTGCAATATCTTGACAACACTAAACAGCATCTTGGAGACAAGAACATTCAGACGATGGTTGTAGAAGGCGATCTTGCAGAATCAATACTTGATACCGCGAAAGAGATAAATGCAGACATTATTGTTATGGGATCACACAGCCGCAGATGGCTGGAGGAAGTACTGATGGGGAGTGCAACGGAAAAAGTACTGGATAAAACTGTTTTACCCCTGTTCCTGGTACCGACTAAAATGAAGAAAAAGTAACTCTCGTTTAAACTTAAAAACTATAATTATGCCACTTTTGACTATTTTAATTGTAATTGTTGCTGCCGGAGTCATTCTATGGCTTATCAATAACTACTTTCCCATGGATCGTAAAATAAAAAAAATCCTTAACGTAGTGGTGGTTATTATTGTTATAATCTGGCTCCTTCAGATATTCGGGGCTTTCAGCTATCTGAGGGGTTTCCATATCTAAACAGCATGCTTAAAATACTCTCTGCCGGATTACCGTTTTGAATAGCCTATTATATAAATGGTTATGTTTTAGTCGGTAGACTCGTCATGTCTGAATTAGAGGATAAAATATTATCGATACCGTGAATCTCTGTATATCGTGGAAATGTGTGAATTATGCAAAATTTTAAGAGAATTATGTAACACTCATAATACAGTATTTTCTTAACTTTTTTCAGAAATATTTAATAATAGGAACTGATTTATGATCAGGCATTTATTACTCAATGCCTGCTTCTGTAACGCCTGATATTTAATTCGATAACGAAATAACACGTCCTATTTTCAAGTCGATATACTTTACCAATATCAAGCAGAAAATCCGAATATGATTAATCGATGAACGTATTACTTGTTTTTCCCCAATACCCTGCTTCTTTCTGGAGCTTCAAGCATGCCCTGCGTTTCATCTCCAAGAAAGCAGCAGTTCCACCCCTGGGTTTAATTACCGTATCGGCGATGCTACCGGCATCATGGCAGAAAAAACTGGTGGATATGAATGTTTCAGAACTCAGGACCAGCGATATACGGTGGGCTGACTATGTATTTATCAGCGCAATGTATATACAAAAGGAATCGGTCGACTGGGTTGTTAATGAATGTGTAAAGAACCAGGTTAAAATTGTTGCCGGCGGTCCTCTTTTTACCCAGGAATCCGACAATTATCCCCGTATTGATCATTTTATACTGAATGAGGCAGAAATTACCCTCCCTCCGTTTCTTGAGGCCCTGGAATCAGGACAAAACCCCCAAAAAGTGTACAGGACAGATAAATATGCTGATATCACACTCACACCTCCCCCTGATTTTCACCTTTTATCGGGAAAGGACTATGCTTTTATGAATATCCAGGTTTCCAGGGGATGTCCCTATTCATGTGAGTTTTGCGAAATTACTTCACTTTTGGGGCATAAGGTAAGGATGAAAGAACCTGCTCAGATTCTGAATGAACTTGACATTCTGTATAATCTTAAGTGGCGGGGGCCGGTTGTTATTGTTGATGACAATTTTATCGGAAACAAAAATAAGATTAAAAACCATCTGCTTCCAGCCATGAATGAATGGATGCGGGAGCATAAGTATCCTTTTGTTTTTAATACCGAGACATCTGTTAACCTTGCAGATGATGAAGAACTTATGTCATTAATGGTAAAGACAGGATTTAATTCAACGTTCGTTGGCATAGAGACTCCTGATGAGAATTCTCTTCATGAATGCAATAAAAGTCAGAATAAAAACAGGGATCTGCTCCAGAGCGTAAGAAAAATTCAAAATGCCGGGCTGCAGGTTTCAGGTGGATTCATAGTCGGATTTGACAACGATACTCCCGGGGTATTTCAACAACAAATAGATTTTATTCAGCAAAGTGGAATTGTCTCTGCTATGGTTGGGCTGTTAAATGCACCAAAAAACACAGGGCTGTATAAAAGGCTTGAAGCAGAAAAAAGATTAACAACAGAGGCTACCGGGAATAATACCGATTTCTCAATGAATTTTACCCCAAAGATGGATTTTAATGAACTTATAAACGGATATAAAAAGATAATTTATAATGTGTATTCCACAAAACCTTATTATAAAAGGATTCGTCGCTTCCTGCTAAATTACCGGAGACATAATCCGAGGAAAGTAAGTATTGATTTTTCCTATATCAAAGCTTTTATAAAGTCGGTATTTATTATCGGGATCCTTGATAAAGGGAGATTTGAATACTGGAAACTGCTTATCTGGACACTTCTGAGGCGGCCTGCCCTGATAGCAGATGCAATTACTTTTGCGGTGTTCGGATATCATTTCAGAACGGTATACGGGTTGAGAAACAACCCTGGATAAATTTCAAATTATAAAGAAATGTTCTACAGGATTATAGTGCAGAAGACACTTAAAAGAATGAGGGTCACGGAGGCCAATAATGACCGAAAGCCCGATTACACTGCTGAGGATCAGAGCAGTGAAATATCCCTTTTGATTCACAACATTTTTGGAGGGGAGATATTGAAGACACATTACAATAAAGGCTGGCACTTTTATAACCGCATTAATGGTGAACGGATCGATTTTGCAATGAAAGCAAAAGATGAGTACAACCAATTTGAAGACTTCGAAGATATTCCTTCAACACCGGCAGAAACATCAGGGTATTTCGACTTTACGGATTATCTGACATTCCTTTTAAGGTTTGTGAGGGCATTTGAAGAAGCTGTGGGTCTTAAAAAGCACAGGCAGGGTGCAGCTGCATGAAGCGTTCAAAGATTAGTGCCGGGGACTTATCCTGCGGGTTGGCTGCTCAATAAAATAATAGTAGAAATATAAATAACAACTAATGAAAGGGAAATGAAATGAACTATTGGTATCTGTATCTTATAATTCCTGTAGTATTAATATTTTTCGTTGGAATAAGAATTGTACGTCCAACGGAGCGAGGTTTGATTGAAAGACTGGGTAAGTATCATAATTTTGCAAAACCCGGATTTCACTGGATTATTCCAATTATCGACAGACTGTTTATGGTAAATGTAACTGAACAGATGGTTGATGCCGAACCACAGGAAATAATCACAAACGACAATCTGAATGCAAGCGTTGATGCCCAGGTTTATTTCAGGGTGAAATCTGATGAGGACAGCGTTAAAGGATCAATTTACAATGTTAATAATTATAGATGGCAGATCGTAAATCTTGCACGTACCACCCTGCGTAATATTATAGGCACACTGACACTTAAATCGGCCAACAGTGAACGCGGGAAGATAAATGCTGATCTGTATAAAACGCTGCACAACGAAACACAGGGATGGGGTATTGAGATAGTACGTACTGAGCTGAAACAAATTGACCCGCCCTCCGACGTGCAGGAAACCATGAACAAGGTGGTTAAAGCCGAAAACGAAAAGATTGCAGCCATCGACTCAGCAACAGCTGCAGAAACAGTTGCCGATGGGGTAAAACGGGCTAAGATTAAAGAAGCCGAGGGATATAAGCAATCAAAGATATTGCATGCAGAAGGAGAGGCCGAAGCCATAAGGCTGGTAAATGAAGCAGCCGATAGATATTTCGTCGGGAATGCCCAGTTACTGAGAAAGCTTGAGGCTCTTGAAGCATCTCTTGGCGAAAATGCAAAAATTGTGATCCCGACAGGTAGCGACCTGGTAAATATAATTGGCGATATGGCCGGGCTGATACCCATTAAGGACAGGAAGAAAGTGGAATAATAATTAAAACTTCTACATAGTCTGGGTTAATACGGGTAAACCGGAGAGAAAAAGATATTTTTTCAATCCGGTTTCTTATTTACACTCCGTATAGATATATTTACATAAACAAATATTGAACTGGTGATTACTTTTTTTGTATCAGTACTAATTTTGTTACTGGGTTATTTTTTCTATTCCAGGTTTATTGAGAGGATAGAGGGTGCTGACGCGAAGCGTGAGACTCCTGCATACAGGATGTCCGACGGCGTTGATTATGTACCTATGCCATGGTGGCGGGTATATCTTATTCAGTTTCTTAATATTGCAGGCCTTGGTCCGATATTCGGTGCGGTGGCCGGTGCAATGTGGGGCCCTGTGGCTTTCCTGTGGATAGTATTTGGCTCTGTCTTTGCCGGAGCTGTGCACGATTATTTTTCCGGTATGCTTTCAATACGGCATAATGGTCTTAGCATTACAGAGATAGTCGGTATTTATCTCGGGAAAGGCGTCAAGCAATTCATGAGGGCATTTACAGTGGTCCTTATGGTACTGGTAGGTGCAGTTTTTATTATGGGTCCTGCTGGAATTCTTGAAGGAATGACTCCAAGATTTGCCACTATGACTTTCTGGGTGGGAGTAGTATTGGTCTATTATATCCTTGCAACTCTTTTACCTATCGACAAGATTATCGGTAAAATATATCCCTTTTTCGGATTCACACTTTTTTTTATGGCTATAAGCCTGATTATAGCATTATTTGTTGAAGGTTATCGTATACCTGAACTGAATATCGGAAATATCAGAAATTATCATGTCGATCCCGGTAATTTTCCAATTTTTCCAATGATGTTTATTACAATTGCATGTGGCGCCATATCCGGATTTCATTCCACCCAGTCGCCTATGATGGCAAGATGCATTACAAATGAAAGGCTTGGAAGGCGGGTGTTCTATGGTGCAATGATATCGGAAGGAATAGTGGCTCTTATTTGGGCTGCCATTGGTATGAGCTTCTATGGTGGAATAAGAGAGTTAAACAGTGTGATGACTGAACAACAGGGTAATGCTGCTTACCTGGTAAATGAGATATCAAACTCTTTGCTCGGAAAAGCTGGAGGAGTACTTGCTCTAATAGGGGTAGTGGCAGCTCCTATTACATCTGGCGATACTGCTTTCAGAAGTGCGAGACTTATTGTTGCTGATTTTCTTAACTTTAAACAGGGTCCACTAAGGAACAGGTTAATGGTGAGTATACCGCTGTTTATTATTGGCTTCCTGATTACGCGGATGAATTTTGCTGTAATATGGAGATATTTCGCATGGTCGAACCAGACCCTTGCAATGATAGTACTCTGGGCTATTACCGTATACCTTGCAAAATCTCATAAACTATACTGGGTAACGCTTATACCTGCGGCATTCATGACTGCAGTAATTACAACTTATTTGCTATATGCACCTGAAGGATTTTCGCTTCCGGGTGAAATTTCATATGTAACAGGTGCTGTTGCAGCTGCCTCACTTACTGCACTGTTCTTTATTTATATCAGGAAGGCAGGAAGGGAAGAAGATTATGTCAGAATATGATTGAATTTGGCTTCAGACATTTATAACTAATATTTTTAATATGAAAACAAGCAAGATCCTGTTTCCCTTAATCGCTTTACTCTGGATTTCCGGGTGTCAGTCTAAAAATAATGAGCCCGGGTTGGAGGATCTGGATTATAATTTTTACAAATGGGCAGAGACTCCTCCTATGGGATGGAACAGCTGGGACTGTTATGGACCGACTGTTGTGGAAGATGAAGTTAAAGCCAATGCAGATTATATGGCTGAAAATCTTAAGAAATCCGGATGGCAATATGTGGTCATTGATATCCGCTGGTATGTTGAGAATACCAAATCAGGAGGATATAACCAGACTGATCCCAGGTATATTATGGATGAGTACGGTCGTTACCTGCCTGCTGTAAATAGGTTCCCCTCAGCTGCCGATGGGAAGGGATTTAAACCTATTGGAGATTATATCCATAGCCTGGGACTTAAATTCGGTATCCACATTATGCGGGGTGTGCCAGTGATCGCTGTAAATAACGAAACACCTGTTAAGGGTACTGAACATACAGCTAAAGATATTTACAGCCCCGATAATCAATGTAACTGGCTCAGGGATAATTATACCATCGACAGTCAGAAAGCAGGGGCTCAGGAATACTATAATTCGATATTTGAGCTATATGCATCATGGGGAGTTGATTTTGTAAAAGTGGATGACCTCACCGGGCACCTCGATGAGATAGAGATGGTCAGGAAGGCCATAGATAACTCCGGCAGGCCGATGGTCTTCAGCATTTCTCCCGGTCCCAACCAGCTGGAACAAGCAGATTTCCTGGTCAGTCATGCAAACATGTGGAGGACGGTAGGCGATTTCTGGGATAACTGGCCTCAGCTTAAACCACAGTTCGCAGTCTGTGCAGGTTGGGCACCATATACAGGCACAGGTCATTATCCTGATGCCGATATGCTGCCGCTGGGTAAAATCGGTATAAGGGCTGAGAGAGGTGAAACCCGCATGACAGGCTTCACTAAGGATGAGCAGTTCACCGTTATGACTCTTTTCTCAATATTCCGGTCACCTCTTATGTTCGGGGGTGATCTTCCTTCTAATGATGAGTTCACCCTTTCAATTCTTACAAACAAGGACGTGCTGTATGTTAACCAGCACAGCAGTAACGGCCGTCAGCTTTTCAGAGACAATGATTTTATTGCCTGGATGGCAGATGATCCTAAAACAGGGGATAAATTTCTGGCCCTGTTCAATGCGACGGATAAGAAAATGATAGATGAAGACAAGTCTTTATGGAAAAGCGACCTAATTACCAGCGATACCCCCGACCAAAGCATTAATATAGACATAGATATTTCAGGCTACAGGAAACTATACCTTGTAACGACATATGATACCTTTGAGGGTGGCAATATGTTTATGCTTCATACTTCAAACTGGATCAATCCTGAACTGTTAGTTAATGGGAAGCCATTAAGCCTGACGAATTCAAAATGGGTAAAAGCTGTTTCTGGACGGGGAGAACCTTCGGTTAATCAGACCAGGCGTGGAGCTAAACTGACCGTCGATGGCAGGGAATATGAAAAAGGAATAAATGTTACTGCCAGCTCAATCATTGAATATGACCTTCCCGACGGTACTTCCAGGTTCAAAGCCCTGGCCGGACTCGACGGTTCTTTTACAGGGAGACCTAATTCAGTACGGTTTATGTTGTTCGTGGAGGATCCGGCAGGCCCGGTCCCGGGTGAAACAGCTGAAATTAAAGTCAGTTTTGACCAGATAGGCTTGGAAGGTACTCATTCATTTACAGATCTGTGGACTGGTGAAAAACTAGGTAAATTCACCGGTGAGTTCAGCCGGGATATTAACCGGCATGGTGCCGGGCTTTACAGGATTCATTAGTGTTTATTGAAGGGTTTATACTACTTTTAGGCCATAGTGTGTTTTAATAATTTATACTTAAATGATCATGGAAAATTCTGATAATTCACGTCGTGGATTTCTCAAAAAAGCAGCACTGACATCTCTTGCTGCAGTGAGTATCCCACAGATAATTTCTGCCTCAGGTCTTTCAGCTGGTATGAAAAAAATTACGCTTATGAAGGACTATACAATTCTTTTCCAGGGTGATTCAATAACTGATGCGGGCAGGAACAGGGAAGACGATGGCTATAACACTCCGAGAATTCTTGGTACCGGATATGCAATGCTGGCCGCTGCAGACATGCTGGAAGACTATGCTCCACTGAACCTGAGGATTTACAATCGTGGCATATCAGGAAATAAAGTATTCCAGCTTGCTGACAGGTGGGAAAAAGACTGTATTGATCTTAAGCCTGATGTGTTAAGCATACTTATAGGGGTGAATGATTTCTGGCATAAGCTTAACGGCCAGTACGCCGGTACCGTTGAGATATACCGGAGAGACTACATAGCCCTTTTACAACGTACACTGAAAGCTCTGCCTGGAATTAAACTAATTGTCTGTGAGCCGTTTGCAATACCCGGGGTGAAAGCCGTTGACGACAGGTGGTTCCCTGAATTTTATGGTTACCAGGAAGTTGCAAGAGAGATTTCAGATATGTTCGGTGCAATATTCATTCCTTTCCAGAAAGTATTTGATGAAGGAATGAAAAAAGCTCCTGCGTCTTACTGGACAGTGGATGGTGTTCATGCCTCTTTTGCGGGTGCAAAACTGATGGCTGAAGCCTGGGTGGAAGCGATAAAGTAGATATCCTAAGTATTTACCTGTTCAGGGATCTGTGAATAAATATATTGATAAATATATGAAAAAGAATAGGTTGTTTTTTATGTTCTTTTTGATGCTGGTGGTTACTGCAGCATGGCAAAAGGAAACCGGTTCTGCAGAGCTTATAATCGTGAAGAGTGGTTTGCTTGATATTTCTGTGAACGATGAGAGATATGAACTGAAGGAGCTTGAGATACATGCGACTACGTTGAACGCCGATGCGTCAAGTCATGCAGGATATAACCACCCTGACGAGGAAATAGTGCTGATGCGTATTGGAAATGTTGATGAGACCATTAATGACATAACACAAGACATAGGCCCGGGATCAATGATGTTTCTTACCAATGATGATATGCATGGAATAATTAACGTGGTTAATAGTTCTATGTGCGAGTATTATGCCTTCCGCTGGCTTATTGCTGCATGAAGGCTGTCGGGTATTTTAATTATCTATAACTACATTTTGCCTGATCAGGGCATCTCTCAGGTCAGGATAATTTAGTTCTGCCGTTGAGCAGCGCCTGGCCGAACACAATGCAGCCGCTGTTCCTGCGGCCTGTCCCTGGCCCATGCAGCAGACAGTATTTCTTGTTGACATATGTGCCTGGAATTCCGTGGTAATTAGCATTCCCGCAGCAAGCAGATTCTCTATTCCCTTAACCCTTAATGCTTTATATGGAATGCCGTAGGTTCCCCCGTTTTTTACCTGGTACCTGGGGGCAGAGTCATGGAAACCATAAGCCATGACATCATCATCAAAGTGCCGGCCGCTGATAACATCATCCAGGGTGATGTCGTAATCGCACGTAATGGTCCTTCCCCTTCTTATGTTAAGTGTAGGGCTCGTTCTAGCTATAAAGGCGTTTTCACAACCCGGCAGGTATTTTCTGAAAAGCTGGAGAGTCTTGTATTGATTCTGCCTTATTATCAGCTCGGCTTTAGCTACCTCATCCCTGTCAGTGGGGCTTACAGAAAGCCTGTAATTGACTTTTATAAACATCAGGTAATTGTCGTGTACAGTTGTCGTTATCAAGCCTGATCCAAGCTTGACAATTCCGTCAACAAACTCATCAGGGAGCTTGCCCCTTATTGTATATCCGCTTTCGCTTCCCATCCTAATGATCTGGTTATCCCTTCCATCGCGCATACCCCAGGCAATATCACCCAGGGCATTATTCCTCATCAGGTAGGCATAGAGTTTTTCAATATTCACATTTCCTAGGCCCATGCTGTTGCATACAGGATGATCGTTAAGTTCCACGTATTCAGCTCCGGCATAGGCAGACAGATCACCAAAGGCAGTGGAGTCAACAAAGCAATTACCGGTAAAGTACTCTCTTCCCATTCGGCTTTGGGTTATAATTCCCTCAATACTGTCCCTCTTTTTTATTGCCCCGGCAACAAGAGTGTTGGTAAAAATCTTCACGCCTGCCTCAGTAAGGATCTCAAAAGCCGCCAGTTTATAAAGCTCTGTGTCTATTGCTGTACATGCTGAGTCATAATCTGTCTTTCCTGTAACATCTCCGTGTCCTGTTGTGCCACCTGTTAACAGAAGCCGGTCAATCATTTCCTGTGCTATTCCTTTCACAACCTGTTTCTTCTCCACTCCGGGGAATGCTTTCCACAGGTTAAAATAGCTGTGAAGAGCTGTGCCTCCTTCAACGACCGTTCCGCCGACATAT
Organism: uncultured Rikenellaceae bacterium; assembly: GCA_964595725.1. Lineage (GTDB taxonomy): Bacteria > Bacteroidota > Bacteroidia > Bacteroidales > VadinHA17 > LD21. Next base: position 14,853 of record CAZQRQ010000009.1, read on the forward strand.
CCCTTTGCCTCTATGAGCGCGGTTCTGGCACCGGTCCTGGCTGCAGCGACTGCCGCAGCCACTCCTGCAGTTCCGCCACCGGCAATTATAACATCAAACTGCCTGGATGGCATCTTCCTGACATCCTCCTGCAGGGCTTCCGAATTCATATTATCCGGTAAAATATTGAGATTCATCGCGGGTATTGTCATTCCGGTAAGAGCAAGGTTGCGGGAGAATTTTCTGCGGTCCATGGCTGGTTATTTTTGGTTTCCATAAAGTTATAGAATATATCAGTTAATTCCAGCCCGCATGGTTTAAAATATTGTTTTCCGTAATCAGGGTTTCTATTTATAATCAGGCGTAGTGAACAACTCCGCTGCTGTATTGTTAATAATGAAAAGACCCGGTAGTTAATTATTATTATTACATCAGCAATGAACCTAACAACAATATTCGGTCGTCTCTGGTCGGATTATGCAAGGCAGAATCCATCATCTGATAAAATATTTGACCTTTTCTGGAAAGAAGGAGAAAACGTGGTCAACGACCATATCGCTTTCAGGACACTTGACCTTCCCCAAATAGATATTGATGTTGTTGCCAAACCGTTTATTGAGAATGGTTATCAACCGAAAGGAGAATATTATTTCAATGACAAACATCTTTTTGCACGCCATTTTGAACTTCCGGGTGATGAGAATGCTCCCAGGATCTTTATCAGCCAGTTGATCCTTGACGATTGTTCTCCATATGTACGCAAGGTTTTCCACGAGTCTGTCAGGAATTCGTCTGTTAACAGCAATGGGATTGATTACCTGATATTTTCAGGAACAATATTTGCGCCGCTTTCGTTTACAGTATACAACCAGCTTCGCGAAGATTCTGAGTATGCAGCATGGTTCTATGCCTTTGGCTTCAGGGCAAACCATTTTACCGTAAGTGTAAATTCTCTTAAGAAATACAATACTATCTACAAGCTTAACGAGCTTCTTAAACGTAACGGATTTATTCTTAACTCATCAGGAGGAGAAGTTAAAGGTACACCTTCAGATCTTCTGCAGCAATCAAGCATTATGGCTGATCTTGTAAGTGTTAGTTTTGAGGAAGGGGATTTTGTTATACCATCGTGTTATTACGAATTTGCCCAACGCTTTAAAGGGGCAGATGGAAAATTATTCAGCGGCTTTATTGCCGGTTCAGCTGACAAGATTTTCGAAAGCACAAATTTCTATACAAAAGCATAATATTTCTTAACGGTTTCCGGTAATAGCCACTTCTTATAATCCTTCAACCAGGATATCAGCTCGGATTCATTTCTTAACTTATTTATCAGTCATCAATTACTTTTAAGACAATTGATTAATGCATAAAAAAGGTGTACATTTAAATTTTAAATGCATACTTTTTTCATTATTACCTGCATATTCATAAACCTACTAATTACCTTATTAAGATGACAAAACGAAGAGAATTTATCAGGAAGAGCGTTCTTGGAAGTGCGGGGATTGCGATTGGTGGTATGGGTTTCAGCGCCAAATCGTATAAATCTGTCCAGGGATCAAATGATCGAATCACTGTGGCTGTTATTGGAATCCGTGGTCAGGGGGGGACTCATATTAACAGCTTTCTCGGCTTGCGTGAGAGCAAGAATGTACGCATTAAAACAATTTGTGATACTGATGAAGCATTCTTTGCCGACAGGATAAAAACTATCCAGTCACGTTCCGGGGAATCGCCACAGACTGCCTGGGATATGCGTAAAGTTTTAGAAGACAAAGATATAACGGCTGTTTCTTTTGCTACTCCTAATTTTTGGCACGCACTGGGTACAATCTGGGCATGCCAGGCAGGCAAACATGTGTATGTTGAAAAGCCTGCTTCCTATGGAATCTGGGAAGGACGTAAAATGGTGGACGCTGCAAAAAAATATAATGTCAGGGTACAGGTGGGCCTCCAAAACCGTTCGATTCCACAGGTTATGGAAGCTATCAGGTTTATGCATGATGGAGGTATTGGCGATGTTTTCATGGCTAAGGGAAACTGTTATAAGCCCCGTGATTCGTTCGGGATTGCAAAAGACAGTGATCCCCCCGATTCGCTGCACTATGACATGTGGCTCGGACCTGTTGCGTGGCAGCCCTACAATGAAAAGAAAGTGCATTATAACTGGCACTGGCACTGGGCAACCGGCGGTGGTGACACTTCAAACCAGGGCCCTCACCAGTTTGATATTGCACGCTGGGGACTTAACAAGAATGAACACCCGATAACAGTTTATTCTACGGGAAATATTTTCGGTATCGATCCGAAAGAGTGCTCCCAGGAGACTCCCAACACGCAGACATCATTGTTCAGGTATGGGGATGGCAAGATCCTTGAGTTTGAAACCAGGGGACGTTATACTAACAGGGAGGCCAGTCTCAATATTGATATAGGTAATATTTTTTATGGTACGGAAGGCTATCTTGAGATTAACGGAAGTATGTGGAGGGCATTCCGGCAACGTGAACGAGAACCATTTGCAGGATCCAATGTAGGGGAGAGGCCCACTGATCTAATGGCACCTCCCGGAAGTGGTGGCCACTATGGCAATTTCCTCAATGCCATACGCTCAGGTAAAGATGAAGATCTGAATTGCCATATTACCGAGGGATATATGTCTGCATGCCTTCCTAACCTTGCCAATATTTCGTACCGCATTGGTCGTGAGCTTAGGTTCGATGGTGTTGCAGAAAAATTCATCAATGACACTGGTGCTGATAAAATGCTGACCAGAGATTATCGTAAGCCTTATGTAGTCCCTGATAAGGTGTAAATAAAAGAAGATGAGAATCACAAGGCGTAAGTTTATATCCGACGGCTTTTATGCCGGAGCATCACTATTATTCATCAGGACTCTTCAATCCTGCTCTGGACCTGCTGCAACAGGGATGAAGATGGGTTTTGTTACCTACCTGTGGGGACAGGACTGGGATCTTCCAACACTAATCATGAATTGTGAAGAAACGGGCCTCCTGGGATTGGAGCTTAGAGCTGATCATGGCCATAAAGTTGAGACTAACCTGACTCCGGCCCAAAGGGCAGACGTGAAAAGAAGATTTGATGACAGCCCGGTTATATGCCTTGGATATGGCTCTAACTTTGAGTATCACAGCCCTGACCCGGAAGAGGGCAGAAGAAATATCGAGGGTACTAAGGAATATATAATTCTGTGCAAGGATATCGGCGCTACGGGTATTAAAGTAAAACCAAATGGGATTCCTGCCGATGTTCCAAAGGAGAAAACAATAGCCCAGATTGCCGCCTCGCTTAACGAATGTGGTAGGTTTACGCAGGATTACGGACAGCTGATAAGAGTGGAGGTTCATGGTAATGTATCACAGGAAATACCTAATATGAAGGCAATTTTCGAGCAGGTGACTGAGAAAAATGTGAGGATGTGCTGGAACTGTAACGACCAGGACCTTTTACCTCCCGGCCTGGACGCCAATTTTCGAAGTGTTAATCAGTATTTCGGTGACACTGTTCATATACGTGAACTTAATGAAGGAAATTATCCCTATCAGCAGCTTTTCTACCTCCTGACTGAAATGAAATACGATGGATGGATTTTACTCGAGGCCCGGACAAATCCACCCGACAGGGTAGCAGCCATGAAGGAGCAGCATGCAATTTTTAACAAAATGATTGAAACAGCCGGGGTATCCGGCTAGAAGCAAGCTTCATTGTAGCGACCTGTGATTGTTATTGATATTTATTTCAGGGATGCTTTTGAAAACAGGCTCTCGGGAATTGTTTCATCAAGCTTAATTTCGTCTATCACAAATTGCGTTCCGTCGCCTGCTTTAAGCATATCCTTGTAATTAACCTGCATAGGGAACCATCTGCCCTGTATCATCCTGACATCTGAAAGATCTGTCCTTTTAAGCAATTTACCACTCTTGGCATATAGTTCCTCTCTCAAAGGGATATACCTTTCGCGGTCAACCCACATTTTCCTGACCTGGTATGCTTCTTCATCTGTCAGGGCATTTAGCTGAAGTACCCAGCATTTGCGACTGTCAAGTTCTTCTTCCCCGATAACCTCCGGATTATAATGGCTGGTTAGATCCGGATCTTCCATCATATCTTCATACGACAGGTCAGATCCCATAACCGACTGCCTCAGCATCTGTCCGGTTATCTGGATTATTCTGTCTGTTGAAGGGGAGAAAATCCATAACTTTTCTTCCAGCATAAGCATTTTGGTGCCCTTCTCACGGGCCGGATTGGTATATTCAGTAAAAGCTTTGTCTTCTCCTTCCGACCAGGAGTTAAATTCTATCGTTCTGCTACCTCTTACACCATTAATTATCATTTTGGCACTCATTATTCTTGTTTTAGCCGTCAGGTTCTTATCAATAAGGCTAATTATCTCTTTACCTGATGGCTGAGAAAATACCGGCAGCGTAAAAGCCAGTATTATCGGGCATATAATCAATTTTGTTCTCATTATTTTAATTTTTACGACTGCAATTCCTTGAACAGTCTTGCTGTTTGTCTTCTGTAAATACCGATGCCTGAAAGCATTGTTCCCAGGATCGTAGCACATATCCCCGGTATAAAACCTATATACCATGCTTCTGGTGTGATCCTCGTCCTGAAAATACCCGGCATAAGCATTGTTGCATTCTGCATAACCCCGCTCAGGTCCAGGCCATTTTTCTGAATCCATAGTGAAAGGCCCATTCCTGCAGCGATACCTATGACTGACCCGGCCACTCCTATGGTGAGAGATTCCATAATCATTGACCTGTAGATATGACCTTTCTCTTCGCCTATTGCCAGCCGTAGTCCTACCTCACCGTATCTGCGGAGTCCACCGATCAGACCGGCATTCCACAAAACAACCGACAGTACCAGTATGAAAATAAAACTTATTATGCTTACTACGTTTTCCATCATATCAATGATACCACCCAGGTCGTTCTGGTCGCGCAGACGTATCATTACAGGAGCGAATTCGTCGTTACCTGCCGGGTGGTTTGAATTGAATGATGTCATCAGGGTGGTAGCTTTGTCATCATCGTAATAATCGACATTATTGAAGCCAAGTATCTCGTTGCAGGCATCATCCATATCCAGAGCTTCCCTGGCATCTGATATATCCATGATGACTGCGCCCCTGTCTAGAGCAGCGATGCCAAAGTTCACCAGGCCTGTAACCGTATAGTTCACTATTGACATGCCACCGTACATTGTTGAGCCAATAAATGTAACAGTATTGCCGGGTTTAATTCCGAGTTTATTGGCAAACGATTGACTTACAATGATTTCTCCTTCACTTGAAGGTAGCCTTCCTTCGACAATAATATGATTAAGGTTCAGCCTCTCAACTTCACCGGATGACTGGTCGAACAGGTCTGCAGCGATGCCTGCAAAGGGACCCTGGCTTTTAGTTTCACCATTTTCATCAGGAACGTCAAGCAACCCGCCAAACTGGATCCGCTCTACCCATGCAACATCAGGGTATTCCGTCCTGAGTTGTCCGATCAGCTCCTCTGATCCCATTAGTGAAAGATCTATGGGCATCAGATCCTGATTTTCCTTATAAGCCTCTGTTATGACTTTTACATGACCTGTCATCAGCTTGGCACTAAGAGTAATCGAGTCGCCAAGAACACCGGTTATCCAGGTTGTCATAAGAACCGTCAGCATTACGCCTATAGCTACTACAATAAGCGGAAGCCTGCTTCGATGTTTATCCCTGAGTAATCCTTTTAAAAGAAATCTTATCATTGTATTTTCCCCCTTAATGCTTCAGTTGGTTTCATTCCTGCTATTTTCCTTGAAGGGATATAGCTCACTAATGTGGTGGTTATCAATATTATAATCGTCATAATAATTATTGTGCCCACACCGTACGCAGGAAATATTTTTTCCGCTATCGTGAGTCCGTAACCTTCAGTACCTGAAGGCATCGCAAATCCTTTTTTTGCGAGGAGAATTAGCAATGGTGTGCCCCATAATGCTGCAACAAACACGGAAAGGATTGAATGCATCGCACCTTCTATTGTAAATAGTCTCACTACCTGCCAGCGTGTCATACCCAGAGCTATGTATGTCCCGATCTCTTTTTCTCTCCTGAAAATTGACAGCACCTGGGTATCAAACACTGCCAGAAGTGCCAGTGACAGGAAAATAATATAGATTGTTACACCACCAATTTTTTTGGATTTGATTATCGTGTCGAGGTCATAGAAAAGTGCCTTATGGTCTTTGTAGATCCATCCCGGGACTGTCGGAATGGATTCTATATCCTGTTTCAGCACCACATAAGTGGCCTGTCCCTCCATATTGGTCATATTTCTGAGCTTATCGATAGGGATCCATATCTGGTTATTGTCTATTTCGGGTACGTTGGTATGGAAGATTCCTGCAATCCTTACTTCAGTAGCATCGAAAGTACCGTTCACATCACGCCACCTGATTGTTACTTCATCATTTTCCTTTAGCTTGGTGGCATTGGCCATCCGGTTACCGATTATGACGTTTATGATGTTATCATCTCTTTTCATTATGGATGCAGGAAGTTTAATAAGGTTCTGCGAGGGGTCGATTCCTTTAAGTAGTATGTTCCTCATCCTGCCTTCAGGATAAACAGAAGCCTGGGTCACCAGTACAGGTGTTGCAAGATTGTCTGCTTCAAGCTTTTTTATTTCTTCGGGAAGGACCCCGTGGGCATCGTTCAGGCTCAGGGGATCATATGGATCGTACATGCTGTGCCAGTATTCACCACCGCCAACCTGCCATTCGGTGATATCCCTTCTGGCCTGCTCATTCCAGCCAGCCACTATCCCCGACTGCATCACTATGATAACCAGGGCCAGAGACAGGACGAAAACGTTCAGCCATGTTCTCAGACCCGCACCTATAAGGTTTTTTATAGCTAATTTAAGTGCAATCATTTTTCAGCGAATTTTATTTGATTCTTTCATCATTTGACACCTTGCCGTCAATGAGCGTAATCTTTCTTTTAAGGTAACTTATTACCTTATCATCATGAGTTGCGAACAGGAAAGTAGTATTAAGATCTTCATTCAGCCTTTCCATTGTCTGGAGGATGTGATGGGAGTTATCGGCGTCGAGGTTGGCTGTCGGTTCATCAGCCAGGACTATTTCAGGTCTTTTAACCATTGCCCTGGCAATAGCCACTCTCTGGCATTCTCCACCGGAGAGCTGGGCTGGTTTTGATTTTACCTTATCAGAAAGACCCACCCATTCAAGTGCCTCCAGAACAGCATCTTTCCTCTCCTGGGATGTCATCCTGAGTAAAAGTAGCGGAAATTCAACATTTTCGAATACCGTGTAAACCTGAAGAAGATTATATGTCTGGAAAATAAAACCAAGATGTTTTCTCCTGACTAGTGCAGATTCACGTACAGATAGGCTTCTTGTTGATTTGCCCAGGATCTCGGCATCTCCTTCTGTAGGATTGTCAAGTAACCCGATAATATTTAGTAATGTCGTTTTACCAGATCCGGAGGGGCCTACTACGCCGGAAAACTCTCCTTTTAAAAAAGTGAGGTTGATACCGGAAAGCGCTGTGAATTCTCCAAGTCCCATGGGGAATTTTTTTGTCAGTTCTTTTACAGAAATCAATTCTGAATTGTCCATTAGTTAAGAGTTAAGTTATTTCAAATTTCATATTTCAGATTCCAGA
>CAZQRQ010000009.1:22636-32882 GCA_964595725.1 uncultured Rikenellaceae bacterium
ATTGTCCATTAGTTAAGAGTTAAGTTATTTCAAATTTCATATTTCAGATTCCAGACTCAATTTTACAGGATTCTTATGTTTCCGTTTATATTAAATAATAATTAAGCTTTGAACTTTAAACCTTGAACCTAATAATTATATACTATCATAAATTGTCCGCCGACCCCTGTAAAAAGGTTCGGACCGGAGTCGTAGTTAAATATTCCAAAAGTATCCGGATTCCAGAACCCGATTATATTGACTGCCACGTTATCAAAAGTAAACGATAAATTCATAAAACGATAGAACCCGTTGTTTTTCCAGTCATAGAATACTATCCCGTGAAGCCTTGTTATTATTGACAGTGGAAAACCAGCTGAGACTCCGGTGAACGATGCTGCGTCTCCTTTCGAGAATAAATCATCAGAATATCTGAAGAGAAGATGTTCTGCCATTATATTGAGGCCGTTACCGATACCTACGGTATAATCGGCACCTGCGGTAACAGCTGTGATAAAATGTGGTATTTCATTATGATTTTGTTGTGTCACTGAGCTTTCAAACCAGATGCCTATCCCCAGATCAGCCTTGATGTCGAATCCATACTTGTTTTCGGTATAATAATTTTTCCCTGTAACAGGAGGTTGCCAGTCTTGAGGAAACTCTGCTATTCTGTTATGATAGCTGAAAGCTACTTCACCCCGGGGTATCGGAAGCTGTAACCGTCCTCCGATTTCCGGCCTGTCCTTTTTGGAAGGAATAATTTCCCATCCTTTAGTCCCTTTATTCCCATAAAGCGTCCATAACCAGATACTTGCATTGTTCTGGAAGAAATATTTACCCTGTATACCATATACGCCCCTTGTAAGATTCAGGGGATCTCTTGGATCTATCCTGTCGAACCACATCAGTGGTCTTAGCATCGATGCCGAACCAAAATTAATTTTCTGAAGCCCGGCACGAATTTCATATCGTTCACCTGAAAATCTCAGCCAGAAACGGTAAAGACTGGCCCGTGATCCAAAAACAGTACTTGTATCCGGCAGGTATGTAAGATTGAGATAACTATCTGCTGAAAGTTCCCCGTCGATCGTATATTTTTCACCAACGGATTTTGCAAGTAAAAGCTGGGGAATATACCTCCCTCCTGCCTGTAGTCCTAGACCTTCTGAATTATTTGCTGTTATCCAGGCAGCGACCTGCCCGTTGAAGTCAAGCAACTGTCCTTCAGCCCTGAACCAGGGGAAAATAAAAACAAGCAGAATGAAAAAATATGTGTAATTCAGTTTCATTGCTCGTCCCTGTTAATAGGAAGAATCCCGTAAAAGAAAATATTTATAATCTCCAGTATCATATCCTGGGCAGAATCATAAAGCTTAAGTAGTTCCGGGTCGCTTGCCATTTCGATTATCTTGTTAAGGAAGTATAATATGAAGTCAGGCTTAATATCACTTCTTATGTCTCCTTTCCGTATTGCCTCTGCAAAATCCTCCTTTATAATGCACATAATCTCATTTGTTCTTTTGTGAAGAAATGAGGTCAGTTCAGTATCATTTTTATTGTAAAAGTCCTGCAGGAACTCCTTGCTTAAATCATAGGTGCCTTCAATTTTCATCAGGACCATTTTTCTCACCTTCTCATGAAATTCAGAATCACTGTCCATTATTTCCCTGTACCCGTTCATAGAGTCGGTGTATATCCTGTCTATCAGTTTCTTAACAAGGTCAGTCTTGTTGTTGAAATACTTGTAAAAAGTCATTTTGCTGACTTCTGCTGTTCTGCAGATCTCTTCAATTGTGACCCTGGTGATTCCGTATTTCCAGAAGAGTTCCCTGGCAGTGGCCAGTAACTGCTCATATTTTTGATTTTCCGTTGATGCCATATAAATATACAATAACAATGTAAATATACGAATAATACATAAATATACAAAAAAAGTAAATTAAATTTAAAACCTGTAAGTGAATAATGAAAACCAGTCATCTTCTCTCCTGGTCAATCCGGATGTTATCAGCTGGGGGATAAAGGAAAAATATGATCTTAACGGGAAAATCAGGAAATGCCGTATCCTGGCAAGGTGAAATATATTTAGCTACATTAAACCAATCAGTATTGTGTCCCTTTTAATTTCTGTATCTCCCTGAAGTGTTCCATGCTTACCCTTTCCCGGTCGAGCCGTGTCTTCGTCCGGTATTCCTCATGCTCTGCCCTAAGCTCCTGGAGATCTTTTTTTGTTGTTCTGGTTACATTCAGGTTGTACCTGAATGACAGGTAACCTATAAGCAGCAGGATAATGAGACCGGCAACAATAAGCCACATTATTGTATTGTAAAGAATTTTATTCAGTTCTCTCCCAAATAAAATTATGCTATTCTTAGTCCTTGTTACCTCCTGGAGCGCGGTTTTTGTATCATTCATGCTTGAGGTAAGTGAATCGATTCTCTGATTAAGGATTGCTGTATGTTTCTTTAAAGCCTGTATCTCTTCTTTACTTCTATCGAGAGAATCAATCGAATTGGTTTTTATTTTCTGAAACATATCCTCACGGATTGCCCTGTAATTTTCATAAATCAGGGTTCTCTCCTGAATATAATCCATCTGCTCCTTAACCGTTCCTTTATTGAGTATTTCCGGGAATGCCGCTTGTCCTCTACCTGTTTGGCATACAGTAGCAATGGTTAAAAGGATAAATACAATTCTGTGTAGTGTTCCGTTCATAGAATTTAAGTATTGTAAATTAGAATAACATTTCCCCTGGTAAGAGGTTAACGAAAACATTAAGAATTTATTATTGGAAATTGACTGAGTTAATTTCAACGATCAGAAAAAGTATCCTATTTTTCAATATATTTGATTTCAAGTTAGCGGAATAAGAAAATCATCATCTTCGGAACCGTTGACAATGTCCGTAAAATGAATGTAAATATTTGAAATGTAATTTAATACTCAAATAAGCAAACAGGTATGCTTTTAATTATTGTCCTTTTTGTCTGTATACTGTTTATTATTTTTTCATCCACCAGGATAAAATTGCATCCCTTTCTGGCTTTATTGTTTGCCGCAATAGCTTTTGGTCTCTTTACGGGGATGCCGTTGACGAAAATAGTGGAGTCAATAAACGGGGGATTCGGTAACACACTTGGCTACATAGGGATTGTTATCGTAGCCGGGACTATTATCGGGACATTCCTTGAACATTCAGGAGGAGCTTACACGATCTCCGACTGGATACTAAAATTGATTGGCAGGAACCGCGTTCCTCTTGCAATGGCTTCTATAGGATGGTTTATTTCGATACCTGTCTTTGCTGATTCGGGATTTGTTATACTGTCGCCTCTCAACAGGGCGTTGTCGAAACGGGCCAAGATTTCACTTGCCGGGTCAGCAATAGCGTTAAGTCTCGGGCTTACTGCTTCTCACTGTCTTGTTCCGCCCACACCTGGTCCTATTGCAGCTGCCGGTATTATCGGAGCCAACCTGGGCCTGGTCATCCTGTTTGGCCTGCCGGTTAGTATTCTTGCCCTTGCCGGTGCATTTCTGTTCATAAAAAAGATTGCATCCAAAGTTGATATTGATCCGTCACCCGATATATCGGAAGAGGAGATTGAAGCTAAAATCAGGGAAGCTCCATCAGTGTTGAAATCACTTATGCCTGTTATTATACCAATAATACTAATAGTGCTGAATTCTGTTTCGGATTTTCCCTCAAGACCGCTTGGAGAAGGTGTTTTAAGGAATACGTGTGGATTTATTGGTGAGCCTACCATTGCTCTTCTTATAGGTGTTACCCTGGCTTTCCTCCTGCCTAAAAGAAGGGTTAAAGGTATCCTGTCTGCAGACGGCTGGGTAGGCAGGGGATTACTCAGTGCCGCCACAATTATCCTGATAACCGGTGCCGGGGGAGCATTTGGCAGAGTATTGCAGAATTCATCTCTGGGAGAAACAGTAGGTAATGCGCTCTCCGGAGCAAACCTGGGCATCTGGCTGCCTTTTGTCATAGCTGCAACTATCAAGACCGCGCAGGGTTCATCAACTGTAGCCATAATAACCACTGCATCCATAGTATCTCCGCTTTTATCAACAATGGGATTTGATTCTGAGGTGGCTAAGGCATTGATAGTGCTGTCAATAGGTGCAGGCGCAATGGTTGTTTCACATGCAAACGACAGTTTTTTCTGGGTAGTCACCCAGATGTCGGGAATGGACGTTAAAACGGGTTATAAGCTCCAGAGCGCAGGTACCCTTATCCTGGGTTCTTCAGCCGCTATAGTTCTCTGGATCTCAATGATGATTTTCAACTGATTGCGGATTCCGGTCGCTTTAAATGAGAGTAGTACCTGATGGTATAGAAATGTTAAATAATAATAAATAAAAATACATCATACTCAAATAATAATTACATTGACGGACAATAGATAAAAGGCGGATTGGATGCCGCATCCTGCCCTCTCGGGCTGAGAAAAAATAAAATTATGTATTAACAGGCCGTTTATATTCGACCATAACAAAATTACTTAAGATGAAAACACTATCAAGGAGATCATTTGTTGCAAAAACAGGAGCCGCGGCTGCAGGTGTGATAATTCTTCCCGGCCTGGCAAGATGTAAAGGTGGTATAAAGACCATTACCGGTAAGGTGAATATTGCAGTAATAGGAGTTGGAGGCCAGGGCAGGGCAAGCTGGAATGCCTTAAAAGATGAAAATATTGTTGCTCTGTGTGATGTCAGCCAGACAGCTGCTGCACGGGGCTTTGAGACTTTTCCTGATGCAAGGCGTTTTAGTGATTTCCGGGTAATGTTCGACAGTATGGCCAAGGACATCGATGCCGTTGTTGTGGCAACCCCCGATCATAATCATTTCCCGGCCGCTATGGCAGCCATGGAGCTTGGCAAACATGTATATGTAGAGAAACCACTGGCGCATAATATCTGGCAGCTAAGGACTTTAGCCAAGGCTGCAGACCATTACAGGGTAATCACACAGATGGGTAACCAGGGCCATACTACAAACGGTATACGCCAGGTGAAGGAATGGTACGAAGCAGGGATCCTCGGTAATGTTACCGAAGTTCTGGCATGGTTCAATGGCCCGGCCTTTACTCAAAGGGGATACTTTTTAAAACCTGATGCTTATCCACCAAGTGCAGAGCCAGTTCCTGAAGGCCTTGACTGGGATCAGTGGCTTGGTCCGATAGCCGAAAGGCCATACAGTCATTTTTATCTTCCGCGTTTTTGGAGGGGCTGGTATGAGATGGGTAATGGTGAACTTGGCGACTGGGCATGCCATACACTTGATGCACCGTTCTGGTCGCTCGATCTTAAGATGCCTGTTTCAGTGGATTCAGTATTCAAATCCCCGGCGCCGGAAGGATTTGTACCCGACCAGTCCGCTCTTGAATTCAGATTTGAGGCACGCGGCGACAAGCCCCCTGTAACACTCAAATGGTATGAAGGCGGATTGAAGCCTGACAATCGTCCGGAATGGGGATTAGAGCAGCTTCCTGGCTCAGGAATGATAATGGTCGGCGATAAGCTTTCACTAATGACCGGAGGAAGGCCAAATAATCCGAAGCTTCTTGTATCCGACGAGGAATGGGAAGCCTTCAAACAGAATATGCCCGCTCAAACAATACCGCGAGTAGGTGAGGAACAGCCTCAGGCTGAGTGGGTAGCTGCAATAAGAGGAGAAGGGGCAATGCCCGGCTCGCAATTCAGTTATTCATCCCGCCTCACCGAGATGACACTTCTGGGTGTAATGGCACAACGGCTGGATACAAGAATTGAATACGATGAAAAAAATATGAAGGTGACCAATCATCCTGATTTCGATAAATATGTGAAGGAACCGGTTCGTGAAGGATGGGCATACGGGGAGAAACTCTGGAGATAAGGTAAAACCTAGGCGGTATTAACCGGAATGCCTGGCAAGTTTGAAGGCGAGCCTGACAGCTTCAGCCATACTGCTTTCGTCTGCCTTACCCTGCCAGGCTATCTCGAATGCCGTACCATGATCGACTGATGTTCGAATGAACGGAAGTCCTGCGGTGATATTTACACCACTTTTAAAACCTATAAGCTTTAAGGGGATATGGCCCTGGTCGTGGTACATGGCAACCACTATATCATATTTCCCGTTGATTGCCTGGAGAAAAATGGTGTCGGGGGGAAATGGCCCGTAAACGTTGAATCCCTTATCTTTCATGGCCCTGACAGCCGGGATGATTTCCCTCGTTTCTTCATCTCCGAACAGGCCGTTCTCTCCGGCATGCGGGTTAATTCCTGCCACTGCTATTGACGGCTGGCTACATCCCAGCTGTTTCATTGACCGGTCAGCCAGTTCTATAACTTTTTCGATCCTTTCTTTCCGAAGACCTTTTATGGCTTCAAGCAGGGAAATATGCGTAGAAACATGAATAACACTGAGCTGTGAGTCGTGAAGGAGCATTGCATAGTCGGTGGTATTGGTCAGCGCAGAAAGTATTTCTGTGTGACCCGGATAATTGTGCCCTGCCAGATGAAGAGCTTCCTTGTTCAAAGGAGCGGTGGCTATCCCTGAAATTTCATGATTATTTGCCAGTACAATGGCCTTCCTAATATATCCGAATGCAGCATTCCCCGACATTTCGTTCACGGTTCCAGGCTGAAACTTATCAATGTCAATTAAATTCAGATCAAGGATATTAAGCGTCATTTCGGTAAATAATGCTTCGGATACATTATTGATCCTTTTAAGGGCTATGTTGTCTGTTTTCAGGAGCCTGTGTGCAGCATTCATGATATCATAGTCTCCTATCACGATTATCCTCATTTCACTTATATCATTCAGGCAGAAGCTCTTCAGTATTATTTCAGGTCCAATTCCTGAAGGATCGCCCATTGTAATCCCTATTATTTGATTGTTATCCATTATCATATGCTTATACTGTTAGCCGAAAAATTTCAAAATTTCTGTAACTGCATTTTCTTCACCGAATCCACCCGCCTTTGTAGCAATTTTTATGTTTTTCAGGTGCTCATCCGTGAATTGCCCGTAAGGTATCCCGGGTAATATTTCTCCGTTTATTATTATGCCTGATGCAAGTAGGCATCTTGAGGTCTTTATTGCTATATCCCCTCCTGTTATGAGTACCCCGTTTATCTCTACTCCCTGTATTATATCCCTGGCGATCTCGCCCAGGAAGGAAGCAATGGACTCACTCACTTTAAAACTGTCAAGGTTATAATTTCTGCCTGTCTCAAAGCTCTGGTCCACAACTTCCCTGGTAGCAGCACTTCGAATAATGATATTTTTCCCTTTTCCTGTATCTTCTTTGACAATCTTGAGGATCCGTGCTTTTTCCTGGTTTCGCCTTTTTGAAAGAATCTTTTCTGTAACTGTGTCTATTACACTTATATCAGTATTTGCAATAGTGTGATTCAACTGCGACATTGTTGTCTGGCTTACACTTCCGGCTATTACTATATTGGGTTTTTTCTTTTCCCGGATTTTGAAGTGTTCCGAAAGGTGACGTGCAAACCCGGTGGAACCCACAAAAAGTATTTTTTTGTCAAGGCTGACAACCGCTGAAGCTAGGGTATCCAGATCCTTTTCATCAATAGCATCGGCAATGACAACAGCGGCGCCATTCTTTTGTTCCTCCCTGATCCTGTTCATGAGGAATACTTTGCCCTTTCTTACATCCTCAATGCTTATCACAGCAGTTTTTTTATCGCATTGCTGTGAAATAATATCCGGGATATATGAATTAAATACAGGCGTCTTGGGATCCCGTGCCGTTTCAGTTTCTTCCAGCAGCGAACCATTGACATAAACGTACCCATTTCTTGTGGTCCTTCCGTATACCGGCAGGGCAGGGGCTAAAACAGCCTCTCTGAATTCCATTGAATCCATTAATCCGGATATTTCAGCACCTAGATTGCCCCTCATCGTGGAATCAATTTTCTTATATACATATTTAAAATTGTGTGAAATGGAGATTTTTCCTGTTTTGAATGCTTTCCTGTATGCATCCTCCCTGGAATCACTCCTGCTTTCGGTATCAACTATAACTACATCAGATTCTTTTATGGTTCCTGCCATGTTTTCAGGTTTTGTAATAACGGTGCATTTCAGTTTTTTCCTTATAAATTGTACCCCGGTGTCATTTGCACCTGTCAGATCATCGGCTATAACTAGCAGCTTTTCATTGCTGCCACTTATCTCTTGCCCTGTTTTCGTATTTCCCTTCCTGGTATTTCGCCTGGCAATAAACGCAGTAAGAAGCGGTGCAAGCAAGGCTGTGGTTATCGTGGATGCTGCCACCTGGGGTGTTGCAATAGCCGATATTGCTGCAAAACCGGGATCAGCCAGGGCGACAGCTGCAGGAGTGGCTACAGCATTTCCCGCCGTGCTTGAAGCTGCTGCTCCTGCAATGCCACTTCCCCCGCTCAGCCTGTCAGACATAATATTGAAGTAACCTCCCAGGAAAGTAGTGATCACGCCAAGTAATATTCCTGAAAGGCCTGATATTACCAGCATCCTGAAGTCTATGGCAGAACCCAGGGCAAAAGCGAAAAATGGTATCAATATCGGGCCGCCTGACATCAGAAATTTGCGGGTTTCTCTGTCAAGATTACCCAGTATCATACCGATAACCACAGGTAGTAATACTCCTATAAAACTTGACAGTGGTATTGTTGCTACTCCTGCAGTTCCAAGTGCTACCATTGTGAGGAATGGCCCGTCGTTTATCGATAGTATTGCAATTGAACCGACATCGGTTTCATCGCCAAATTCACCTACAAGCGCAGCGAAAAGACCACCGTTGCTGTTTGTCATTGCAGCTATTACAGCCAGTGATGACAGGCCCAGGAACCCTCTGTCACCAAAAAGAGTTGATATAATAAGGCCAAGAGCAACCCCCACCGCAAACTTGGTTATTGTAATGACGGCCCCTTTCTTCAAAGCCCTTGGAGCCGCACGGAAGCTGATACCCGCACCCATGCATACCAGGAATACTCCAATAAGCGCACCTGATCCTTTGGAAATGGCTGTTACAAACCCTCCTATATTAATTATTTCGGGAGCAAAACTGTTTACTACTGCCCCGAGAACAAGAGGAATGACCATCATACCTCCCGGTATTTTCTCAATTCTTCTTTTAATATTCATAAGTAGTTAATGAATGCTGGTTTTATTAAACATATGCCATTGGCAAGATATAACAAAATGATAATTACTGAAAGTTATCATTTTCGGAAGTACCTGGTCTTTTTTCCTGTACAAAAATTAATTTTCATCCCGGGTATGAAATACTTATATTTGGATTAACTGCAAATATCTTAAATGAAATCTCGTAAAGGATCGGATAAGAAAATAATTGTGCTCGGTTCAGGTATGGTGGGTAGCGCTATTGCTGCTGACCTTTCAGGTACCTATGACGTTACCGTGGCTGATATTGATTTTGACAGGACATTTGAAATTAAGAAAAAGTTCCCGCAGCTGCATATATCACAGCTCGATGTAAGTGATTCCGGATTGCTTAAGTCATCGGTCATCAATTATGACCTTGTGATATGCGCAGTTCCGGGATTCCTCGGTTATGAAACCATTAAATGTATTATTGAGGCCGGGATGAATGTGGTAGACATCTCTTTCAGTCCGGATGATGGACTTGAGCTTGATGAACTGGCAAAAAATAGCCGCGTCACTGCTTTCATTGACAGCGGTATTGCACCGGGAATGGATAATCTTTTCCTGGGCTATCATGATGCGAGAATGGAAGTGTCACACTTTGAGTGCCTTGTAGGCGGATTACCTAAGGTGAAAAAGTGGCCTTTCTTTTATAAAGCTCCTTTTTCACCTGTCGACGTAATTGAAGAATATACCAGGCCTGTAAGATTTGTCGAAGATGGCCAGATATTAATTTGCGAACCGCTTGAGGATTCTGAAATGATAGAATTTAAAGGGGCAGGCACGCTTGAAGCATTCCTTACCGACGGACTTAGATCTATAATTTGTACAATGCCCCATATCAGGTATTTGAAGGAAAGGACACTCAGGTATCCCGGGCATGCAGACCTTATCAGGGCTCTCAGGGCAAGCGGTTTCTTCAGTAGAGAAATGATAAATATTGATGGGAGAGAGGTAACGCCACTTAAGGTTACAGGTAAGATCCTTATGAATAATTGGAAACTTAAGGATAATGATGAAGATATTACAGTGATGAGGATCATAATAAAAGGAAAAGATAAATCGGGAAAAAGAGTTGAGATTGCTTATGACCTC
>CAZQRQ010000009.1:32892-42576 GCA_964595725.1 uncultured Rikenellaceae bacterium
AAAAGAGACAGGTATAACTTCCATGGCCAGGACAACCGGCTACACTGCAAGTGCTGTGGCCAGCCTTTTCCTTGAAGGATATTTCAGTGATAAAGGTGTTTTCCCGCTAGAACTGATTGGGCAGCATGAAGAAATTTTTAACTACATTCTTCAATATCATCGCGAACGGAATATATATTTTGAGAAATCGGAGAGAACCTGCCAGGAGTAAAGTAATACTGGTTGATTTAGTGTATAAGAAAGCTTTACAAGGAGTGAAAGAGAATTCTTACTTAAATATAACGGGCACTTTCTGGATGCTATCTGTTCCCGGAACATTACTGCCCTTGCGTTGTTAAAATTTAGAGGGCGATTGTCTGGGGTATAATGCAGTACATTATGGCATTCAACCTATTAATATGATTTTATGAATAACTAAAATATATTAAACCTATGAAAAGAGGCAAAAATCTTCTATCATTTCTTTTAATTGCATTCCTGCTTTTAACAGCAGGCTGCGGCAGAGAAAGGACTCGCAGCTCATTTGAGCCTGATAAGGATAACGGCGGACTGATTCTCCCTGACGGTTTCTCGGCAATTGTGGTAGCTGATACACTTGGATCAGGCAGGCATATTGCTGTAAGAAAGAACGGTGATATATACCTCGCCCTCAGGCGTCTGAAAAACGGCTATGGCCTGGTGGCTTTACGTGATGAAGATGGTGACGGCCGTGCAGATATTATCAATTATTATGCAAATACCCTTACTACGGGAATGGAAATAGATGATAACTATCTGTATTTCAGTAATTTTACTGATGTATACCGGGTTCTGCTTACAGATGGGGCTTTGCTGCCTGTTGAGGAGCCTGTTGCAATTGTAACAGGATTTCCCCTCCAGACTCAGCACCCGGATAAGACTTTCGCGCTTGATGGTACCGGAAACATATATGTAAATGTCGGGGCTCCATCAAATGCTTGCCAGGAAAAGGATCGTACTCCTGGTTCCCCTGGAATGGATCCATGTCCTTTACTCGAACTTCATGCCGGCATCTGGAAATTCAGGGCTAACATCCCGGGTCAGAAACAGGAGCCTGATGGACATCGCTATGCCTCCGGGATAAGGAACTCCATTGCCCTGGCATGGAACCATGTTAATGAAAAGTTGTACGTGGTTCAGCATGGCAGAGACCAGTTGTACCAGCTTTACCCTGAACTGTACACATCTCAGGAAGGAGCTGAGTTACCTGCTGAAGAATTCTTACTTGTTGAGGATGGCGATTTTTTCGGATGGCCATATTGTTATTACGATCAGTTCAGGAAGAAGAAAATGCTGGCACCGGAATATGGTGGTGATGCAGAGATGACAGGCAGATGCAAGGATGCAAAGAATCCGATAATGGCTTTCCCTGGCCATCTTGCACCTAACGACCTGCTTTTTTATACAGGCAATCAATTTCCGGAACGATACAGGAACGGGGCATTTATAGCATTTCATGGTTCCTGGAACAGGGCACCCGAAATCCAGGAAGGCTATTATGTGGCCTTTATTCCTTTTAGGGATGGATTGCCTTCAGGTGAGATGGAAGTATTTGCAGATGGATTTGCAGGGGTAGAGGTTGTGAAAAGCCCGGGCAATGCAGTTTACAGGCCAATGGGGCTGGCACAGGGTCCTGACGGATCTCTTTATATCTCCGATTCTGAAAAGGGAAGGATATGGCGTGTAATTTATTCCGGAGAATGATGAAAAAAGCTAAAATCATATTTAATGTAATTGCTGTTGTTTTTTTATCGGTTTCATGCAATAGCAACAGAGGATCTTCAGGGGATTCAGTGAAAGCTGAAATCCCGGTAATTAAATCCTCCGGTACCACTGAAAAGGTTGCAGAAGAAATTTCGCCGGGCAGAGGGATATATGGTAGATATTGTCTTACCTGCCACCAGGCTGACGGATCGGGTGTGCCGGGGATGTATCCTCCTCTGGTTAAAGCTGAGAAGATAACAGGACCAGCGGACGACCTGGTCAGGATTATCCTTTTTGGTCTTGAAGGACCTATAGGAGCTGATGGTATTACTTATGCGCAGGTCATGCCAGCCCAGGATTTCATAAGTGACGTCAATATAGTCTTGCTTGTGAACTATCTAAGGGAAACATGGGGAGAAGACGGCACTGAGATTACAGTTGATGATGTAAAAAGAATCAGGGAATCAGCTATGGAATAATTAACCTCCGCTGATCATTGTCATTCTTTTCAGGCTGTAAATTACATGAAAAGCTTCGCTATCTTTTTATTGAAAATTATTAGCAGCAGCAGGACTATACTCCACTGGAAGATACATGACATAAACGAGAACTGTGTAAAAGGATTGTACCATTCTCCAGGCACAAATGATTGTGCCAGCCACCATACCAGCAGGATAAATGAAGCCGCAGGGATGAACCACGAGATGGAATAGATCCACCATTTGCCAAGCCTGCGGTCACCTGCAACCGAATTAATTTCAATTAGTACTTCACCGGCACCCTGTTTTATTATCATTGCTGCAATAAGTGCTCCTGAGATCATTAACCCGACTCCCCAGACAAAATCCTGGTTGCTCAGGAAATTAAGGTTCCTGGCTGAAGGAATACCGAACAGGAATACAAGAATTACAATTATCAGTATACCCCTGTTCCTCTTTATACCGGCATCGACCATAACCCTTGAAGGTAACTCAAGCATTGCTATAAGCGAGGAGAACCCGGCGAAAGTAAGTCCGAGGAAGAAAAGGATCGATAGTATTCCGCCTCCGAACATTTTGCTGAAGAGCTGAGGCATCCAGATAAAGGTGAGCCCCGTTGAAGCCGGACCACTTGTCTTCATTATGTCAAGTACCTCGATATCATTCATGCCCATTTCATGCTTCAGGACTGCGAAAACAGTCCCGAAAATCATTATTCCCGACAGTAGCGATACTGTATTATTTCCTATTCCTGTAAGGAAAGCATTACCCACAGCACCGTGCTCTTTCTTCATATATGCTGCATATGTCATGAAGAGTCCCCACCCTGCACCTGTATCCCATGCATTCTGGGTAAGTGCATCAAGCCATGTTTTAGGTTGTGCCAGTTGCTTCAGGTCGGGTCTGAACAGGTAAGCAAGGCCTTCACCTGCTCCCGGAAGTGTGACAGCCCTTATAACACTTATGATTACTATAAGAAGCAGTGTGGGGATAAGTATCTTGTTTACCCGCTCGATCGAACTTACGCCCTTCCATATTGCAAAGGCTCCGAATAATATTGCAATAGCATGAGTAACCATAGGCCAGGCGCTGGCCTGGTAATTATTCCATATTGCCATCGCCGAGTCCAGGTTTTCCGGCAGGGGATGTAAAGCAGTATATGTAAAATAGTATATGCACCAGCCAACAACAACCGAGTAGAAGAAAGTAATTGCCAGGGGTACGAAAGTGACAAATGAACCTATCCAGGTAAAACGAGCTCCCATACTTTTTAAGAAAACCCCTACTACACCGGAACGATGTTTTCTTCCCGATGCATATTCTGCAATTATGAGAGGAATGCTCCATAAGAAAAGGAAGCACAACCAGGCAATAAGAAAAGCTCCCGCCCCTGTATCACCACCGCTCTGGGCTGCTATCCTGGGAAACCTCCAGATATTTCCTGTCCCAACTGCTATGCCAAGAGCACTCAGGATCAATCCAAGCCTCGAGGAAAATCTCTGATCTGCCGATTTATCTATTGCCTTGCCCATTTTTTTTAATCTGTATTATTTTCATGATACTGTATCCTTCAAATCCTAACGGAAGCAGAAGCATAAAAAGCTATTAATTTACCAAAAATAATATAAAAGAATCAGCCAGGTTTAAGAAAATCAATTGATGAAAAGACCTGAATAAAATCTAAATATATCTGAAATAGTTTTAACTTTGAGTGTAGTAGAAACCATCGATAGTTAAATCATACTTATTCCTGTTATTTAAAATGTGTGTTATGAGAAGAAAGCTAGTCATCAGTATGCTGGCCGGATCAGTTCTTTTAATGCTTATGATCCATCCTGTACATTCCCAGGCTGACAGGAGACCAGCTGGCACAAATTCTGCAACAGGCAAATCTGCCGATACGACAAAGAATGTCCCTAAACCTTACAAACAGGTTATCACCTCAAAAGCAGTAACTCAGCGAGGTATGATTACTGTTCACAAGATTGATGAGAAGTATTATTTTGAAATACCAGACTCCTTGTTCGGCAGAGATATAATGACTGTAACAAGATATTCCAGGACTGCCGCAGGAGGTGGTATCTTCGGGGGTGAAGAGGTAAACAGGCAGCTGGTAAGGTGGGAAAAAGGGATTAATAACAAGATATTCCTTCGTTCTGTTACTATAATTATTACAAGCCCTGACAGCACTAAACCGGTTTACCGGGCAGTTGAAAACTCAAGCGTGGATCCGATAATAGCAGCTTTCGACATTAAAGCTATCAGGAAGGATACGTCGTCTGTTATAGATATCACGGCTTATTTTTCAGGCGAGCCCCAGGTTTTTTCACTTGATCCGGAGGCTAAGGCAAGTTTCAAACTATCTGCCCTTCAGGCTGATCGCTCCTTCATCCAGCATATTCATACTTTCCCGCGTAACACGGAAATCAGAACTGTCAAGACGTTTGCCGTTACACCCCCGACACCGGCTTTACCCAATAATCCGCAACGACCAACAGGGCAATATTTGCCTGCCGGCGCTGATGCTGGTTTTGTGACAATGGAATTCAACACTTCCATGCTTCTTCTGCCAAAGGACCCCATGCGTAAGAGGTATTTTGATCCCCGCGTAGGATATTTCTCGATATCAAGGACCGTTTTCGGAGAAGCTTCTCTGAGATCGGAGGAGGAGCAAATAATTGTAAGATGGAGGCTCGAGCCAAAAAGCGCTGAGGATGAAATGAAACAAAAGAATGGGGAAGCTATTGAACCGAAGAAACCGATACTATTCTATATTGATCCTGCTACTCCTGAGAAATGGAGAAAATATATAAAACAGGGGATTGATGACTGGCAGCCTGCTTTTGAAAAGGCTGGCTGGAAGAATGCCATCAGTGCCGAATACTGGAATGAGGAGGATACGACAATGAGCCTTGAGGATGCACGTTTTTCCGTTGTAAGGTATTTTGCTTCGGACATCCAGAACGCTTATGGCCCTAATGTGAATGATCCCAGGAGCGGAGAGATAATTGAAAGCCATGTGGGATGGTATCATAATGTGATGGAGCTGCTTCGCAACTGGTACATGATACAGGCCGGAGCATGTGACCCAAGGGCACATAAGAAAGTATTCGATGATGAACTGATGGGACAGCTGATCCGTTTTGTAGCATCCCATGAGGTCGGTCATACCCTGGGTCTCCGTCATAACATGGGGGCAAGTTCCAAAACCCCGGTTGAAAAACTGCGGGATAAGGACTGGCTGGCAAAGTATAGCAACACCCCTTCCATTATGGACTATGCAAGGTTTAATTATGTGGCCCAGCCGGAAGACGGGATCACCAATTTCATTCCGAGAATAGGTGATTATGATGATTGGGCGATAAAATGGGGATACTTATATTTCCCTGATGCTAAAGATGCCGATGAGGAAAAGCAGATACTGAATACATTGACAAAGGAAGCATATAAGAATCCCCGTCTGGAATTTGGTACTGAAATAAGCCCTACTGATCCAAGGTATCAGACCGAGGATCTCGGTGATAATGCTATGCTAGCGTCAGATTACGGTATAAAGAACCTTCAGAGGATCCTTCCGAACCTTCCTGAATGGAGCAGGGAGGATGGCGAATCATATGAGGAGCTGGCTGAACTGTATGATAACCTCGTCGGCCAGTTTCGCCGCTATCTCGGGCATGTTGCAAAAAATATAGGTGGCATATATGATACCCCTAAAACATATGATTCCGAAGGTCCTGTTTTTGAGGTGGTTCCCGGGCAAACTCAAAAGGAAGCAATTGCTTTTCTTAACAGGCAGATCTTTGAGACACCCGCATGGTTACTCAATGAGGATATTTTAAACAAAATACGGCCCGACCAGGGTGTTGATGCACTTATGACGATGCAGGAAGCTGCGTTGAATAATGTTCTTGCAGGCGATAAGATAGCCAGGCTGATCGAGACGGAAGGGAGCAGCAGGACCAATTACAATGTCGATGATTTAATTCTCGACCTCGGAAATGGAATTATGTCCGAAATAAAGGATCGCAGACCAATAGACCTCTATCGCAGAAACCTGCAGAAAATATATGTTGAAAAAATTATTTCATTCCTGGATCCAGGATCAGCAACCATGGTATATATTCCTCAGGGTTCAGCTTATGAAACCAGGAGCATGACGGTCGACCTTAAGAAGACCGATCTGCCCTCTGTTGCGCGAGGCCACCTTGAAAGTATGAGGAAGGATATACGATCAGCTGCTTCTAGGGCGCCTGATAATAATACAAAATTTCATCTGTATGACTTATTGCAAAGAATTGATTCAGCTCTCGATCCGGAAGGTAAATGATAAAAGGATCGCCCGTACAGAAAAGTATATTGACCTTTTAAAATGCGACCTGGCAGGATAATTTTAATATCTTTCATATATGCCTTCTTCAGCGTGTGTTCCGGGGGCAGGAAACCTTTTACTATTTACACGATAGGAGATTCAACCATCGCAGATAAAGTGCCGGTTGTTTACTCGGGACAGGTTTCCTGAGGGCAGAAAAGATGACACACACCTGTCGGAAAAAGGCACAAGACAGGTTGCACAACTGGCCATTAAAGAAAGTGTGAGACAGGGACTTCCATTTATGTCAAGGATAACTGAGAAGAACTTTATTTTACCCTGAACCAGTCTGTAACATTCTGAGCAGACCTGTTTATCTCAGAATTTTATTCATGAATTCTACCATGTAGTCTGTCGCCGGTTCCATCCATGGATGCAGTAACCAGAATGGATGTACCTGAACATCGAATTTATGAACCTCTGTGTATATATTGAGTTCATTCATCATCCCTGTCATTTCATCCTGTCCTGAATGAAAACGTGAAAAGCCACTGTTGAGGAATAGCACAGGGACAGATTTTGCATTTACCCAGAAAATTGATGAAGCCTCTTTCCAGGTGTCCGGTTTTTCTGAGAAAGATCCGCCAAGCCATTGTATATCAGGTGAGTCTGGTCTTCTTGTAAGGTTAAGTGACGACGGAGCCATGAAATCAAGGACCCCATCTATATCTATTGCCGCATGCACATTACTGGGCAAGCCTGTTACACCCTGGTTCCCTTCGAACCTGCTTAAGCCGTTTGTCATAGCTACAAGCATAGCTAACTGCCCCCCCGCAGAACACCCTGAAATGGTAATCCTTGAAGTATCAATATTAAACTCACCGGCATGTGCCTTGAGCCATCTTATTGCAGCTTTGATATTATAAACAGCTGCAGGATATTTGGCTTCGAGTGAGAGCTGGTATTCGACCGTCGCCGTTACAAATCCTTTTGATGTTATCCTCTGGGCCATTGGAACCTGCATCGACTTGTCACCGGAGCGCCAGCCGCCACCGTGTATCATGACAAGCAGCGGATACTTCCCTGCCTTCTCAGGTCGAAAAAGATCCAGGTGAAGATCTCTCACTCCAAAAGGAGTATCAGGCAATGTGCAGTATACCAGGTTCTCGCTTGCACTTACCCCATCAGGAAGGTCAGGCCTGGCTATGGTTGCCTGAGGGTAGCTATCCTTAATACCCTGCCAGACAATGTATGGTGTATAGGTTGTATCTCTGGGAATAGGCTTGTTTGTTATCTGCCCTGATAAATTAAACGCCGAAACTAATAGTAAAATAAAGATAATCAATGATTTTCTCATGAAGTAATGCGTAGGATTTAACACAGGTTGTTTCTATGCTAATATATTAATTTTATTGCTCAGTCAGACGAAAAAAACTGCCCTATATGCGCCCAGAGCTGCCAGACAGCATAAGCTTTCATATTTGCATTAAGAGGTTGACTGTGTGCAGAACTGCAGTTGTACCAATCGACATTTTCAGTGTGGGAATTTTGCCAGTTGACAGCCCAGTTTGAATCGAGACTCCCATTACTGTCACTATCATAATAACATCCGTCATTGGCATTTTTATCAAGGTAATAGTTACCGTCAGGATCATATGACTCGATATCGGCGAAGTCGTATAAAAACTTGTTGTTGGTTCTACAGTAGTCCCGTATTTGCTCGTTTCTTATGTTCAGGTTCCCGGAAAGACCAGTTCCGTCAAGGTGACCGGTCATATAAACAAAAACCACCCCGGGAAAGTCCTCTTCAAGTCCCGACATCAGGCTCAGGTAGGTGTTTATATTCTCTTCCGAAGCTGAAGAAACCTGTCCGCACCACGACCATATTATAACATTAACATCAGGGTTAGAAGACAGGTAATTGCGCGTTTCTGTCTCCCACTGCGTGAAATTAGGATTACCCAGATCACCACTCATCGCATAGTCGTGAAGATCAAGTGCCCCGCCTGTTCCGCCATTATTCCATTCAAATAATGAGCCTTTGAACGAAACAAGTCCAGTCATGCCTGTTGTGAGCTGACTTCCATGCGAAGTGTGCCCGTAAGCAATATGAAGTAGCTGTTTAGCATTGTCTATCCAGCCGGATGGTATATCTGAAATACTTATCGCTGTATGATCGATGATCATACTCTTATCCGGCAGGGTATTATCTTCGTTCGTGCATCCGGTAAAAATTGATAATATTATACCGGTGATAAGCATGGACTTCTTCATGGCTGATAATTAAGATGTGTTTATAAGAAATGACACCAGCAATTGACTTAAGGTTGCATTAAATTAAATGCATTGATTACTGGCACGAAACACATCGTGTTGCTGATGGAACTGCTTTCATCCTTTCAAACGGTATTGGTTTGCTGCATATAACACATATTCCGTAATCAGGATTATCGATCCGGGGAAGGATTTCCCTGAGTAATATTATTCTCTGCTTTGTTTTTGCAAGGGCTATCTCATTTATCTCTTTTGAAGGATTGCTCTCTTTCGTTGTGAACCAGTCGTTGGCATCCGACTGAACCTCCGGGTCAAGTAGTTCGGTAAGTGTAATCACTGATTTTTCAAGTGAAGAGATCTCATTCCTCACCTGCTCTTTGATATGCTCTTTCTCTTCTCGTGTCATAAATAAAACATAATATTAATCATTATGTCAATTCTTCTTTGCCTTGGCTTTATCATCATTTTCCTCGCAAGGACTTTTCGGCCTGTTGTTGCCGTTTCCGTATTCAGGCTCTCTGTTTGCTGTGATACAAACTGACCACTGACCCATTGAACCTGGATTCTTCGTGCTCACCGTTACATTAAGGTTACCCGTGAAGAGATAATATTGCCCGGATTTTAATGAATAGGGTTTGCCGTTTACTATTGCATCACCTCCTCCGGCTATTGGCATGAAAAAGAGACTGTTGGCCGGGCCGGAATAGCTGAAATTATTATTTTCAAGACTTCCCCTGTTATATGTTCCTTTGGGTGTTATAAGACAGAACTGCCATTCTGAATTACCGGGATTAATCCTTATACCACAGGCTTTTTCTTCTTCAACTGTAATTGCTGTTGATTTGCTGTCTGTACCGCATGAAGTTGTAGCGGTTACTGCTATTGAATAATTTCCCGGAT
>CAZQRQ010000009.1:42676-53041 GCA_964595725.1 uncultured Rikenellaceae bacterium
CACATTGGAGACAGTTCCTTTCAGCTCATGTGTGGCGTCCTGCCTGTTAACAGCAGTTACATTCATTGTTACCTGCGGTGGTACGCATGGAGCAGCCACAGCAACTGATGTTGATTTACTGTCTGTACCGCATGAAGTTGTAGCGGTTACTGCTATTGAATAATTTCCCGGATTAAGCTTCAGTGCAGCACTTATCTCTCCGGTGCCCGGTACAAACTGTAAAGCATCGTATGCATTCCCGTTGATGGAGACCTTAATCTCACTCCTGTTTTTCACATTGGAGACAGTTCCTTTCAGCTCATGTGTGGCGTCCTGCCTGTTAACAGCAACAATATTGAAAATTAATGATGGTTTCGGACATGGTTGCGGTTCAATCACAGTAATTACAGCAGGTTTATAAATTACCGTGGCAGATATGGTCTGTGCACCACAGCTGTTTTTAGCCGCCAGTACAAAATTATTATTACCTTCAACCAGAGGTGTAATGCATTCAACAATATTCCCGATGAAGCTGAAATTTGTAAGATTCTTTCCGTTCAGGGTGAGAATGACCTCGTTTTTGCCGTTAATGTTACTTACTTCGGTTCTGAATGTGTAAGATTTGGTTTCCGTAGTAATGTCATCCCGGGCCGGAGCAATCATCCTGAGGGATGGAGCCGGACAGGGTTTGATTTCCCTGTTAACAGTCAATGACTTAACATCTTGGCCAGCTTCATTCCTGGCAGCAATTATAACTGAATTTTGCCCCTCTTTCAGGGGTACATAAGTGTTGAGAGTGAATGAATTATTGTCAAAACTGAAACTGCCTGTTATACTTCCGTTAACTGTAAGTGTAATATTCTCCTTACTTTTTACTCCGGCAATACTGGCTCTGATCATCTGGCTGGGCTCAAAAGTGTTAAAGGGATTAGACTCCGGTGTCAGGACAGTGATAAAAGGCGGCGTTGCTTTTACAGGTATTAAATAGGTAATGGTAGCTCTGCCTGTCGCTGATCCGGATTCATTTCTGCCTGATATTTCGATCATGTTTTCTCCCTCTTTCAGACCGATATTAGTTGTTACGACACCTTCATTGCTGAAATTGAAATTAGATATGCCGGTTCCATTTACTTTGATTGTTACATCCTGCCAGGCTTTTACATTCTCTGTTTGTACCCTTATATTGAAAACGTTATTCCTGACAGTTACCTGGGAAGAAGGATTTATAAACTTTATCACAGGCTGGGGAGTCCTTGCAGCCATATTATACGATATGTTTACATTATCCATATCATTCCCCGAACCGTTCCTGGCTGTAACAAGCAGGGTGTTTGGCCCGTTATTGAGAGATATTCTTGCTGATACAATCCCCGAACCCTGGATGTAATCAAAGCTGACGTTTCTGCCATTTAATAATACCTGGATATCCTGTCTGTTATTTACATTTCTCACCCTTGCAGAGATATCGATAATGCCCTGCGCGGTTGAGTAGCTGTTCCCGGCCGGAACAGTAATATCAACAGTGGGAGGAGGTATACTTATTACCTGTGCAGGTCTGGAAACAGGAGGTGTGACAGGATTTACCGGCTTTGTAACGTAAGAAGGGGTTGTGACTATTGAGCTCCTGCGAGCAGCCCCTGATCCCCCGCCACCGAGGCTCCAGGTGAATACCAGTGAGGTATAATGGTTCATGTCTTTACGCGAATCCGGAAGTATCTTATTGTCAATATCGATGCCTGCAATACTGTTATTCTCATTGAGAGAGAAATTGGTCTTGTGTTCGATCCCGATAGAAAAGCTGTGTGAAAACTGGTAGCCAATAAAAATTCCCAGAGTTGGAAGAAGAGCTGCCCTGTTAACCAGGGGTGTCTCATAATCCTTATCTGAGAGGCTTAGAAGGTCTGAATATATTTTCGCCCTGTCCTGGTTAGGGTCTATGGCAGTATAATCATACAAAACTCCGTTTGCGTCATACAGGTCGGTGAAGGTCCTTCCGTGGGTTATACCTGCACCCCCAAAACCTGTTACTACTATCCTGGTACGCTCCCTCAGGCGGTTAAGTGTTAATCCAAGCTCAAGGTCATAATCGAAAAAAGCATACCGGACATTGCTGTATGTATCATCCGGATTAATTCTATGGTCATGAGCATAGTTTTCCCCGGCCAGGAAACGGAATTTCCAGTCTACGGACAGGAAGGCATTATCCCTCTTATAAATATAGCTTCCCAGTGTGAAATCGAACCCGGCCCCGCGGGAATTGGCGATATCAGACTGCTGGTAAGATGCACCAAGGCCAAAGCCTATGGTCATACCACCATTTGTCGTATACGTTGCCTTTTGTGCAATTGCGGGGTGAAAGTTTAAAATTGTAATGGCCAGGATCGTAAGATAGCGGATAGTTCTTTTCATCAGTTCAGGTTTTATGCTGAATATAAAGATATGAAAAAACAAACTTACAGGGGAACGGTGCCGCACATGTTGAAAGAATGTCATTGCATTTTAAAGCTTCAGAGAATATTTGATTTGGGATCAGTATTACCGGATCTACATGACAGGATCACCAATACGGCTATGCAGTTCTACAGTGCCGATTCACCCCTGTTGCCATCAGGCCTCCTGGGTCCTGTGAGGATACTGGCTGAAATAAAAATGGAATGATATAAATAAAATATTAGCTTTGAGGTATTTGTATGAACCAAATACAATGATTAATTGTTTGTACTTTGAGATAATTCATAGTAATTGACAGTTTATGTAATGAGACAACTTCAAAATTTGGTTTTTAAGTCAGTGGATGATTACCGGTCAGTCATTCCCAGAATTATAGTAGGATTGGTTTTTCTTTCGGAAGGCATCCAGAAGTTCCTGTTTCCGGGATCTCAGGGAGCAGCCAGGTTTGAGAGGATAGGTTTTGCCCACCCGGATTTCCTGGCATCATTAGTAGGTTCATTCGAGATTGCCTGCGGATTTCTTGTTTTGATCGGTCTTGTCGTAAGGCTCGCGTCCGTTCCTCTTCTTACAATAATGGCAACAGCTGTTATTAAAACCAAGATCCCCATCATGGTTGAGAGTGGTTTCTGGACAATGGCACATGAGGCCAGGACAGATTTTGCAATGACTTTGCTTCTGGTATTTATTGTTATTTACGGATCAGGAAAGCTGTCAGTTGATCATTTCATTCGAAAATTCAATTAAATTGCATTCGAAACCTAATCGCTTTTCAATTATCGAAAAAACGTGCAGGTATTCAGCCAGACAGTATTCATTTTAAAACGAAATGTATGAAAAAGACATTTAAACTTTACTTAGGACTATTCTTTGCCCTGGTATTAATTTCAGGCCTAACCGTTGTATCATCCCAGACTGCAAGAATTAAATTCGATACCGATCGTATTATAGGTGATGTCGACAGGAACCTCTATGGCAATTTTGTGGAACACCTCGGGCGATGTGTTTACGGTGGAATTTATGAACCCGGTAATCCACTTTCTGATCCTAACGGTTTCAGGAAAGACGTTATGGAGGCTGTAAAGGGGCTTAACGTATCGCTGATCCGTTACCCGGGAGGTAATTTTGTGTCGAACTATCACTGGCTTGATGGTGTCGGACCAAAGAGTGAACGGGTACCAAGAATGGAACTTGCATGGGCAAGACTCGAAACCAACGAGTTCGGCACAAATGAGTTCGTCAAGTATTGCAGGGCAGTTGGAAGTGAACCATATCTATCGGTCAATATGGGTACGGGTACTATCGAAGAAGCCCAGAGGTGGGTGGAATACTGTAATATCAAGGAAGGCCCTTATTATGCTGAGCTGAGGAAGAAGCACGGTTTCCCGGAACCTTATGATGTAAAGTACTGGAGCCTTGGAAACGAAATGGATGGTGACTGGCAAATGGGACACCTGAATGCAGAAGATTACTCTAAAAAAGCTCTGGAAGCTGCCAAACTGATGAGGCTGACTTCTCCTGATATAAAACTCATAGGAACAGGCTCATCTAATTACAGGGACTACGCTGATCCCGACCACTGGAACAGGACAATAGTGACGGAGCTTAAGGATGTGATTGACTACATCGCCCTTCATATGTATGTGGGAAATCCTGATAATAATTACTATAATTTTCTTTCAACTCCCCTCGTAATGGAGCAAAGAACCGATATTGTCAGGGGAATGATTAATGAGGCGATGCAGACCGCCAGCAGGGACGACAGGCCCCCTATGTATATTGCCTGGGATGAGTATAACGTCTGGTACAGGGCGAGAACAGACGAGTCTTTAAGGGGCACGCGGGCACTTGAGGAACATTACAACCTTGAGGATGCACTGGTTATCGGAGGATTCCTGAATGTCTTCATTCGTAATGCTGATATTGTCAAGATGGCAAATATGGCTCAGCTTGTAAATGTAATCGCCCCGATCTTTGCAGAAGAAAATGGAATGTTCAAGCAGACAATATATTACCCGCTCGAACTGTTCTCGAAGAATATGCACGGGAAATCGCTAGATGTCTTTCTTGATTGTCCTGCATATGACACTGACGAATTTTTTCTCGGACTGGGAGAGGCAAAGACAAAGCAGACAGGTGTGCCTTATCTCGACGTATCAGCTACTTATGATAATGACGAAGTAGTTATATGTGTTGTCAACAGGCATAAGGATAATGCAATCAAAACTGATATAATCAGCCAGACTGGAGAATTTGATGGTCCTGTAATGGTTTTAGAAGTCAATGGACCTGACATTAAGTCGGTAAATGATTTTGGCGTCGAAAACGTAAAGACCGTTTCAAAGCCCGACCTGAAGGCGAGAGGAAATACTGTAACGTATTCGTTCCCGGCTCATTCGTTAACTATGATACAGGGAAAGATCAAATAGCACGTCAATAGAAACATCGCTGACTATAAAGAGATATCATACGGATTCCCATCAAATATGTAGTGGATTTGAAATGCTTTTCAGTTGCCCTGCACAATAATAGTTTCACCTTTGGCAGGACTATATCGGGTGGTTTTCCCATTCGCCCTGACAATACATGGATTACCAAGCAGTGACCTGATCTCGGCCCTGGTCAGCTTTGCGTCATTCCATTCAATATCAACTTCGAAACCACCCCGGGCCTTTAACCCGCTTACCGATCCTTCATTCCAGCTTGATGGCAGGGCAGGAAGCAATGATATCTCTCCTGCATGACTCTGTAAAAGGCATTCAGCAACACCTGCCGTAAATCCGAAATTGGCATCTGACTGGTTGCTGCTGGTATTCTGGAAATTATTACCGATTCCACCCATGCCGCCAGGAGCTATGAAGAAATTCCTGATAGCTGAATCGGCTTCTTCACAGTTTTCAAGTCTTGCCCAGTCACATATATCCCAGGCAGAAGTCCAGCTGGTTCTCACACGCCTTGGTTCAAGTCATTTCTGAATGGCTGAAGCTATTTCAGGATTTCCCTGCAATGTTATGGAATTACCAGGGAAAAATCCAAAATTAGCAGACATGTTGTGACCTTCATTTCCTCTTATCCAGTCTTCGATCCAAACCTGGAGCAAGCCATCTTTACCTATCTGGTAGGGTGGATTTTTTTTTAGGGCTTCAGTAAGCTCTGCCCTAAACTCTTCATCTGTGTTTAAAATCTTTCCTGCTTCAATGCAATGTGGAAAGAGATCCTTTACAATGCCGGTATTCATTGTGGTACCGGGCGACAGGAACGTCTCATTAGCACCCTCCCTTATAAAAAATCCCTGTTCGGGAGAAATTGAGAACGGTATTACCAGCCAGTTATGCCTGGGTTCAGTGGTCATAATATCCATCAGGAATTGAGCAGAGCCTTTCATTATCGGGTAGTACTCCCTAAGGAACTCAACATCCCCGGTATAGAGATAGTGCTCCCATATATGCTGGCATAGCCAGCTTCCTCCAACCGGCCACATCCCGTAGCGTGCTGCATCAACAGGCGCAGTGCCCCTCCACAGGTCGGTGTTGTGATGTGCTACCCAGCCTCGGGCATTGTAATATACTTTTGCTGTTTTGGCTCAACCGATACACTACCAGGTTTGTCAGACGATACTTTCATTATCATTACGTGGTCGGGATATGACATAAATATTTCGCGTGTCATAGAAACCTTTCCGTCAGTATACCTGACTGTGGTGACACCTGTTTCCATATCCAGATCACGGTAGTAATCCTTGATGGAATCTCCCGTGGTTCTGAAGCTGAGGAGAAGATCTCCGAGGGGCTGATATGCCTGCTGTGCAGCAGGTATTCCGTAGAAGTGTTCGTCAGCCATTTCTTCAGCCTCAGCATACTTACCTGCAAAGACAAGATCTTTAATTTGTTCAAAGTACTCATGTGCCTCCGGATCATTATAGTCATGGGGCCTCCCTGACCAGAATGTGGATTCGTTTAATGCGATCCTCTCATTTTGTATCCTTCCGAATACATTTGCACCCATGTATCCGTTACCAATGAATAACCCGTCGAGCCAGGCATCACCGGCAGGCTTATTATACCAGACAACCATGCTTTTATCCTCAGGTGGATTTTGTACATTTGTTGAACAAGATATATAGAGGATAGGCAGGATTATCAGGGCCATAAAAGAGGCAATCATGAAAGAATTTGTTAAAGCGCCTAAAAACAGGGATCTGATGAATTTCATCTTAGTAAAATATTTGGGTTGCTGATACAGCTATTTCATTACTCAGAGCAGGCTGAACAATAATCAAAGATATGAAAAAACATAATTAGGTATAGCTCCAGAAACTAAGTGGTTTATCTTCAAATTCCCCTATTATAGTGTATTCTGACTATAAAATTCTTAAATTACATCAATTTTTGAAACACCAGGATAATTTTTCATCCCGGGTTGCATGAATGATATTCCGATCATGTTAAAACAAATAAAATCACCTTATTATGAAAAGTATTTATAACAAAAAGGTAGTTGTGCCTTTCTTCCTTATCATTTTAGTTGTAACACTGTTCTCAGCAGATCTCTGCGGGCAGCTGACCGATAAATTGCCACGGAGTACTCCCGAGATGGAGGGGGTTTCCTCAGCTGGTATTATGGATTTTATAAATGCTGTCGACACAGGCCGCCAGGAGATACACAGCTTTATGTTTATCCGGCATGGAAAGGTGATTGCAGAAGGATGGTGGGATCCTTACGGTCCCGAATATAAGCATCTGCTTTACTCGGCCAGCAAGACCTTCACCGCAACGGCTATAGGACTGGCTGTTTCAGAAAACCGTCTTAAGGTCACCGATAAGGTGATATCCTTCTTCCCGTATTCCCTCCCCGATTCAATAGGTAATTACATGAGTGAGCTGACAGTCAGGGACCTTCTGACCATGTCAGTTGGCCAGGAACAGGAACCAAGAGCCATGGGAGCCGCTGGCGACTGGATATCCCTGTTCATTGGAACCGAACCTGATTATAAACCCGGGACAGTGTTCAAATACAATAACATGGCTACTTTCATGCTATCAGCCATAGTTCAGCAGGTTACCGGCCAGACAACTTTCGATTACATTCTGCCACGTATATTCAAACCATTAGGCATCAGGGGAGCTGACTGGGACCTTAATCCGCAGGGGATTAATCTTGGTATGATAGGCTTACGACTCCGGACGGAAGACCTTGCTAAATTCGGACAGCTTCTCATGCAGGAAGGTACCTTGAATAAAAAACAACTCCTTCCTAAAGAATGGGTGAGGGAGGCTACTGCTTTCAAAATTGAAACGCCACCACCTGAGAACAAGCTGCCCAAAGAGCTCAGCGACTGGTCACAGGGCTATTGTTACCAGATGTGGCGCGGCAGGAACAATACTGTAAGGCTTGACGGAATGGCAGGCCAGTTCGTAGTTCTTATCCCTGATAAAGATGCAATTGTTATTATGACAGCTAATGCAAGAAATACCCAGGATGAGCTGAACTATATGCATAATTACCTGATCCCGGCTATAAGATCGGAAAGAGCGCTTCCTGCAAATCCAGACGCTTATGCTGAATTACTGGATAAACAAAGGGATCTGTCAATAAAACCATTAGCCTCTGAACTTTCGAATTCAGAATTGGAAGAAAGGATATCGGGAAAGGAATTTAACCTCGACAACAATGATTATAATATAGAGTCATTGTATTTTGTCTTCAGCAGTGAAGGCTGCACTTTTGCCCTTAAGAGAGATAGCAGGATATCTGCCATAAAAGCCGGCCTGGGACAATGGAGAATGTCAAATACCACTGCAGCATCATTACTTGCACCCCCCAGGAATACCTCGTCAAAATCGATTGATGCTAATTATGATGTACCTCAGTCGCCGGTAAAAGCCGGGGCCTGCTATGTCTGGACCGATAAGTCCACGCTGGAGATCACTGCACGATTTGTCGAGGAAAGCCTTGGAGCACAGACTATTGTTTGCCGGTTTTCAGAAACAGGAGGTGACATGAGAATTACAGTTGGACCGGCAACCGGCGGGCCACAGGCCGGTGGACCGGGAGGCCTGATGCAGACTCCGCAGCTAAGGGGTGTAATGGTGGATATAAGGTGATTATTAAAAAAGTATTAATTCCAAAATCTATGAAATTCATTATTTTTTCTTTACTGTTAAGTCTTACTGCTGCAGTATCCTGCAACTGGGATAAGGTAGCACCGGATATAACTATAACCGAATCCGACCTTGTCAAAGCAGGGTCATCGATACCGGTTTCTGAAATAGGCGAACCGGTAGGATCGATAAGACTTAATATGCCACGCTGGGTGGAAGCCTCCGGTGAGACATCTGCTTATGGAGTTGTTGAAGGCTCCATTCTTCCTGTCGATCCGAACGGATGGCCTATTAACTTCAGGGTACTGCTTCCGGCTACCTGGTCACGCCGGACCATGCAGCAGGGAGGGGCCGGTATGAATGGTATGATAACAGTCCGGGAAGGAAGAAACCCGATGCTCGACAGGGGATTTGCCGTATACGGCAGCGATTCAGGCCACCAGATGGCAGCCATGGGTGGTTTTGGAGGTGCACAGAAGCCGCTGGCAACAGGTCCGGCAACTGGTGATGAATGGGCACTGAATGAGGAAGCCATCCGTAACCTGGGGTATATGCAGTTGAAAAAGACACACGATGTTGCAATGGCGATAATTGAAAGGATTTACGGTGCGAAGCCCTCTTTCAGCTATTTCATCGGCGGTTCACAGGGAGGCCGTGAAGGGCTTATGGTAGCACAACGCTATCCTGATGATTATGATGGTATTTTATCCGATGTCCCAATAGTGAATTTCTCAACACTCATGCTTGCACCGGAGCTTTTAAGGATCAGGGAGAAACCGATTGCCAACTGGGTAACACCGGCCAAGATAAACACTATCAGGGCCGAGTTCCTGAGACAGTGTGATACCCTCGACGGCCTGCCAGACGGTATAATCAACAATTATATTGAGGCACGTGCAATTTTTAATGTAAATGACGGTATAGGACCAGAAGATCCGTGGGCATCACTGAAAGCACCCGGCGGTATTGATCTCGAACCGGACGATAACTCTGTATCAGCAAAACTCACTGACGGTCAGATCGGAACGCTGGAATTTACCTACAGTTCATACATATTCCCGGCACCTTTGGCCAATGGGGTTGCGTCGTTCGGGATGTGGCTTCCCACAATAACTCCTGATGATTTCGGTACTATAACAGGTAGCAGGTTTAAAGGCCAGGAAGGAGCTGACACTAATGTCAGGATACATACATCGCTTGGAACACTGGGTGTCACTGGATTCCTGATGCAGGATATCAATGCAAATCCTCTCGATTTTGATGAAAAGGCTTTGTTCGACCGGAGAATAGAAATTTCAGATTGGCTGGATGCCACGGACCCCGATCTTTCGGACTTTTACAGGAAAGGAGGAAAGATCATTATGACTATCGGCACAATGGATATGATCGCTTCTTCAGGAGCGCAGCTCGATTATTACCAGTCTCTCATAGACGAAATGGGCCGGAAAACCATCGATAAGTTCGCCAGGATGTATGTCGTTCCACAGGCCGGTCATGGGCTATCCGGAAGGAGTTACAGCACAAACGGTATTGGTGAGGCGGTGGAAGTAAGAAACATACCGGCACCGGACCAGCAGGATAAGATCAACATGCTCATAGCGTGGGTTGAGAACAAGCATGCGCCTGCAAAGACACTTGTGGTCGGCAAGGATGGCAGGGTAGGAGTGGATAATGCAATACCTGGCTTTCTTTTATGCTCTTATCCAAATTACCCAAGATATAAGGGTGGACCTTCCGAATTGGCATCATCATGGATAAGCGCTGTACCGTCTTTATCTGTTATAGGATTAAAATAAGGCGGATGAATAATTTGAAAATTTGAGAATGCGCCAATTTG
>CAZQRQ010000009.1:53141-76688 GCA_964595725.1 uncultured Rikenellaceae bacterium
CCAATTTGGAAATGTGATATTTATAACTTGAATGAGATGAATAGATCAGAAAAAGCGATAGAATATTTCAGGAATAATTACAATTGTTCGCAGTCGGTGTTTACGGTGTTTGGGCAGGATTATGGATTATCTGAGGGCGATTGTCTTAAAATTGGTTGTGCATTCGGTGGCGGAATGGGGCGGCAACAGCTAACCTGCGGAGCTGTGACAGGGGCATTAATAGCCCTGGGATTAAGGTATGGCAAGGGAGCAGGTGAATCCGATTCTAAAAAGGATGAAACATACCAGAAGGCCCGGGAATTCTTTTCTGAGTTTACAAGGATCCATGGGTCGACATCATGCAGGGAACTACTGCAGGACCTCGATATGAATGACCCTGAAGACCACCGGGAAATAATCAACCGCGACCTTTTCAGGAAGAATTGTGAGAGATATGTGGTTGATGCATTGGGAATTGTGGAAGGATTAATTTGAGAATGCACCAATTAAAAATTTGAAAAGGAATTAATAAGGGCAAAGTATAATGAGAAATGATAGGGACAATATTATTGTTAAAAATCATTTGATTTTGCTCTTGAGATCATCAGATTCTGTGAACTGCTGGAAGAAAATAAGAAAGCTGATGAAACAGAATATTGGCTTTTAATCCGTAAGGAATCTCAATCGTATCCTGAAAGCAATACACTTCTTGCCAGTATTTAGGAAGTAATAAAGATCTTTTCAAAAATCATCAGCTCTTCCAAATCTTGATTCTAATCACCCCAATTTTCAAAATCCCAAATTCTCTTCATAAAACTTCCTGAACTCTCGTCTTATCTCATCCCTTATCCTTCTGAATTCACTCCATATAAAATCTTCACTGCCTTCAGCTTTCGACGGATCTTCAAAGCCGATGTGAAGTCGAGTGGTCACTTTTCCGGTAAACACGGGACATGTTTCATTTGCCTCATTGCATACTGTGATTACATAATCCCAGGCTTCTCCAAGGTATTTAGCGACTGATTCCGGTGTATATTGACTGATGTCAATCCCCGCCTCCTTCATTACAGCTATTGCCTTCTCATTTACCCTGTCTGAAGGTATTGTACCTGCCGAAAAAACCTTAAGGTCACTGTTAAACGACTTCAGAAAACCTTGAGCCATCTTGCTGCGACAGCTGTTACCTGTACATAGTACCAGAATTTTCATCGATCACATTAATTCTATAATCCATTACATTATTGCATTGAAAAGAAATCCTACCAGCATTATCCCTGCTGCCATTATACCGGCAAAGGTCAATATAAACGGGAGCTTAAGGACTTTCTTCAGGATTATCATTTCCGGCAGGGACAGGCCTATTACTGCCATCATAAAAGCAAGTGCGGTACCAAGTGACGCACCTTTTTCAATCAGCACTGAGACAATCGGAATGATTCCTGCAGCATTGGAATATAATGGAACACCTATAACAACAGAAAGAGGGACACTATACCAGGCTGATTTACCCATTATTGATGTCATGAAGTCCTGTGGAATATATCCATGAGCCGCAGCACCAACAGCTATACCGATAATAATATATATCCATACTTTTCCAACTATTTCTTTAACTGCATTATACCCGTATTGAATACGATCGGTGATTTTTAATTTCTCACTCACAGTATCGGAATTACCGAACCTGGCCTGGTATACCCAGTCCTGGACCCATCTGTGGAGATTCATTTTCCCGATCAGCCATCCTGATATTATTGCAATAGTCAGGCCTGCGACAATATAGATTAACGCAGTCTTCCATCCAAACAGACCAAACAGGAGCACCACGGCAACTTCATTAATCATTGGTGATGCAATCAGAAAAGAGAATGTGACACCTATTGGTATCCCAGCTTCAACAAAACCCAGAAACAGGGGGATT
The DNA here is from genome assembly GCA_964595725.1 of uncultured Rikenellaceae bacterium. Taxonomy (GTDB): domain Bacteria; phylum Bacteroidota; class Bacteroidia; order Bacteroidales; family VadinHA17; genus LD21. The sequence continues at coordinate 55,042 of CAZQRQ010000009.1, forward strand.
GCCGAACAGGAACAGAAAGGTGTTACAATACCAAGGATGGAGGCTAGTATATTTCCTGTAAAAAGTGATTTTCCTTCAAGGGCTTTCCGTGTCTTTTCCGGTGAAAAAAATGACCGGACAATCCCGACAAGGAAGATTATCAAAGTGAGCAGTAACAATACTTTCGGTACTTCGAACACAAAAAACCTCAATGCCTCAGTAAAATGGGAATCCTTTACCAATCCTGGAAAATTGTCTATCAGCCAGTCGGTAAAAGGCTGGAGAAAATAATACACCACGAACCAGGCGGGCAGTAAAAGTACCGTGACCAGTATATTCTTATTGATGCTAAACGACAGTCTCATTTTTCCCTGTGTCTGTATATTTTAAAAGGATCTTTAGTATCTCTGAAGGGGATGGCAAGCCTCCTTTTAATTCCACCTTTTCGTTCACTACAAGTGCCGGAGTTGTCATAACCCGGTATTTCACTATTTCAGTGATATCTTCCACCTTCATGATTGTTGCGTCAATCCTGTTTCTTTCGACCACTTCACGGGTCATCTCTTGCAGTTTTTTGCATTTTGCACATCCTGTGCCCAAGATTTTTATTTCCATAATGTTCAAGTAAATCATTTCGGGCATTCCCGAAATGTATAATTAAATTTTTTTACATCCTGAAAAGCCCTGTAATTAAAAGTCTGGCCTCATCCCAGTTTTCCCGGTTAATACAGTATTTTATATATGGCGGATTTATTTCACCCTGTATTAGTCCCGCATTCTTAAGTTCTTTCAGGTGTTCCGAAAGCGTGGACCGGGCTATGGGCAGGATTTCAGCCATATCACCACTGTAACAGCACTTATCGAGATTATTTGCAAGATATTCCAGGATGAAAACCCTTATCGGATTAGACAGTGCCTTCCCGTATCGTGCTATCTTCTCTTGTTCACCAGTTATTGGAGTGTCCTTTTCAGACATAATAATTCATTTCGGGATTTCCCGAAACAAAATTAAACATATTCCGGAAAATAATTGCATAAAAAGAGATTTTTTCAACTGTTTTTATTTCGTCATGGATTGATTATTTATTGTAATTCGCTTCGCGTAATTCATTTTTATTTGGCGCTTCGGTCCACCTGCCCGACCGCAGGCCCCAGGCTTATTCCTTCAGGTCGCGGATAATGATCCTGTCCTGGTACAGCTTTACCTCCGGCTTCTGTTTGCTACGCCATTTAGGTTTCCTGATGTAGTCAATCAGAATAGTAACAGCATAGCTTGTACCACTTGATACTTTTGTCAGGCTTCGGATATTGCTGTCTTCATTTTTTCTGCGAGTCATATCGATGGATTTTTACCGTATTAAGATTGCTATATTGTATATTATAGCGTTTTTAATACGGTGATGCAAACTTTATAAACGGAATATATATATTTGATCATCTATTAAATATACAACGGAAGTGTAAAAGCTTCTTCGGAAACATAATTTAGAGTAGTGCAGATACAAACAGGTTGAATGGACAGAAATGAACTAATGATCAATTTCGAGATACCGACAGGAAGTTCTCTCACCGCGGAAGAGTATTACCGGTTCCTGGAATCCTCCTATAACCTGCTTCGGAGGCATTCTCAATATCTCTCAGATGCGGAGAACCTGAATTCCCTGGAGCTGGCCCACCTGCTGGTAAAGATCCCTGAAACAGTACTGGCTGTTTACATTGGGATCAATGATGCAGTCTGCAATAAGGGACTGGTAACACCTTTTTTACCAAGGCATGCTCACAATAATGTGTTTGTATTTGATCCGCAAATATTCTCCGGGGGCAGGGATGTGCCTCCTGGTACGGTCGATGCCGGGGATGTTATAAATGGTTTTGCACCGCCAAATGAATCATGGGATACTGGGTGGACTTACGTAATGATTGAAGATCCGCTACGGAGTTTTGAAAGCCTGTGGTCAGAAAAGGGGTATATAGATATGATACCTGCCAAGTTTGAGGATTTCACCATGTTGAGTGATCCTTCAGTCAGCAGGCTATGTATCTTTATCGATCCGGAAGCGTTTATGATCCCGGTAAACAGAACCAGGGAATATCTTGATGAAGCAAGAAGGAGAGGAGATAAAATGGCAGGAGATTTCATAATACCGGAAGCCATAAGAGGAGAGACCGATGGACTGGTACCGGTTGTTCTAAACAGGGGCGAAAAGTTATATGTTGCAAGGCCTGATAACAAGCCCTGTGATCATTGCTGGAGCAATCTGCACCGGGAAAACCAGGAACTGAGTGTGGTTAATGAGAATTCCGCTGTCCCGATTCACCTGGTTATAAGGAAACCACCGGTAGATGAACAGTACCGGGCCAGGCTGATTCCCCCGGCCGGGAGCTCTGACTTTACCACAGACTGGTTTTTCAGGGGAAAGGATCTTTTCAGGAAACCCGTCAAAAAAGGACACATAGGTGGCTGATCTTAATATTATTGATTCTTATTGCTTATGAAACGCACACTCATATATTCAACAGTTGTTGCTGCCCTGGGAGGTTTGCTTTTCGGTTTCGATACCGCGGTTATATCAGGAACGACCGGGTGGCTGCAAAGTGTATTTACACTCTCATCCTTTGAACTTGGATTTACCGTCGCCAGTGCCCTAATCGGTACTATTATCGGCGCCCTGCTTGCTGGTCGCCCGGCCGACCGATATGGAAGACGTACTGTCCTGTACTTCCTGGCAGTACTCTATTTCATTTCTGCAATCGGATCGGGATTTGCGTGGAACTGGTACAGTCTCCTTATTTTTCGTTTTATAGGAGGGCTGGGTGTCGGTGGTTCCTCGGTAGTATCTCCGATGTATATTGCGGAGATTTCTCCTGCAAACTACCGTGGCAGGCTGGTCGCTGTAGCCCAGCTGAATATTGTTTTCGGAATTTTACTGGCCTATCTTTCTAACTACCTTGTCGCATCATTTAACCTTGGTGATATGGAATGGCGATGGATGTTTGCCATGGAAGCTGTTCCGGCAGCATTGTTTTTCTCATTTCTGTTTGTAACCTCACCCAGTCCCCGCTGGCTGGTGTCAAAGGGAAGAATTGAAGAAGCAAAACAGGTCCTTGAAAAATACGGAACGGAAACAGGTAATTTTGATGCCAAGATCCGCGAAATACAACAGTCGCTCGACCTGGAACATCATTCCATGAAGGAGCCATTTTTTACCAGGAGATACAGGTTCCCTATCCTGCTGGCCTTTGCAATAGCCATGTTCAACCAGCTTTCAGGCATTAATGCAGTACTGTATTATGCACCTCATATCTTTGAAATGGCTGGTTTTGAAAAGACTTCCTCCCTGTTGAATTCGATGGGAGTCGGGACTGTCCTGTTTATTTTTACCATTGCAGCTATGGCGGTGATAGACAGGATAGGACGGAAAAAGATCATGATCGCCGGCTCTATCGGCTATATCATAAGCCTCGGAACCATCTCCTGGGCATTCTTTACCTATGGAACTGATTTTGACAAGGCTGGCAGCATGATTGTATTGTTGAGTGTTTTCCTGTTTATTGCCTCACACTCCTTCGGACAGGGAACGATAATATGGGTATATATCAGCGAAATATTCCCCAACAGGGTAAGGGCCAGGGGCCAGTCACTGGGTTCGACAACCCACTGGATAGGTGCTGCACTTATCTCCTGGACTTTTCCTCTCATTGCCGATGTGTCAGGAGGTTACGCGTTTGCATTCTATGCAGTATGTATGGTGGGTCAGTTATTTTGGGTACTGCTTGTTATGAGGGAAACAAAGGGTATCTCTCTCGAAGAAATACAGAAAAGACTGGGGATAGAATAGGCAGGGACCAGGCTGGTATACTTCATTGTTCCCGTAAAACGGCGAATTACCATGAATTACGCCACAGGTAAATTACCAATGTCTTTTTTCCCTCCGTTGAACGGTATTAAGAAATTCCTGAAAAATATGTCCGTGACAATTATTTTCCCTATTTTTATTTCTAAGACACATTCCGGCTAAAACGTTTACAAAAGTAACCCGTATTATGAAAGCAATGGTATTAACAGGTCTGCTTAAAATTGAGATAGTTGAAAAACCTGACCCTGAAATAATAAACCCTGGTGATGTTCTTGTGAGAATGAAATCGGTCGGAGTATGCGGATCAGACATACATTACTACAAGGAGGGAAGAATAGGGAGCCAGGTAGTTAAGTTTCCGTTTACCCTGGGTCATGAAGGTTCCGGCGTAGTTGAAAAGACAGGGCCGGCAGTTAAAAACGTAAAACCGGGCGACAGGATAGCCTTTGATCCCTCGATGCCATGCTGTAAATGCGACCAGTGCCTGTCTGGACGACATCATACCTGCAGGAACATCCTCTTCATGGGTTGTCCCGACCAGTTCGAAGGTTGTCTGTCAGAGTTCATTGTTATACCTTCTTTAATCTGTTACCCGCTGGATGATAACATCTCCTTTGAGCAGGCCGCTCTTTCAGAGCCGCTATCTATCGGTGTATATTCTGCCATGCTTGGCGGGGACCTGAAAAATGCGAAAATTGCAATACTGGGATCCGGCCCTATAGGGGTAAGCGTTATGCTCTCAGCTGCTCAGTACGGTGCCGCAAAAATCTACATGACCGATCTCCTGGATGAGAGATTGTCTCTGGCAAGATCACTGGGAGCCCATTGGACAGGGAATCCGGATAAGCAGGATATTGTCGGTTCAATTCTCGGTCAGGAAGCACTCCAGCTGGATGTTGTATTTGAATGTTGCGGGAAACAGGAAGCCCTGAACCAGGCGATAGCACTTCTGAAACCCGGAGGGAGGCTTGTGATTGTTGGTGTCCCGTCGTTCGACAACTGGGTGATCGGTACCGATGAGATGAGAAAGAAGGAGCTGAGCATCCAGAATGTAAGAAGGCAGAATGAGGCCCTCCTGCCTGCCCTTGAATTCATCTCCAGCGGCAGGATTAAGCCTGAAAAGATGATGACCCATAAATTCAGCTTTAACCAGGTCGCGGAAGCTTATGATCTTGTGGCTGGGTACAGGGATGGCGTAATGAAAGCAGTAATTAATTTCTAATATAACACAACCCAGCAACCTACCGTAACAGGTATGCCACTCATAAACAATAAAATAGAAGAATTAGAGCTGATTGCCAGGAAGCTGAGATACAGGATTGTGACCATGATCGGTCCTGATAATCCCGGCCACCTCGGTGGATCATGTTCAATTGCAGAGATCCTGACACTATTGTATTTCCACAGGATGAATCACGATCCATCAAATCCCACATGGCCGAACAGAGACAGGTTCATCCTAAGCAAGGGACATGCTGCCCTCGGCCTTTATGCTGTTCTGAGCGAATGCGGGTATTTTCCTATTGAAGAGCTTGCGAACATCAAACAACTGGGATCCATTTTGCAGGGTCATCCGGATATGCTTAAGGTGCCCGGTGTTGAAGCAAATACTGGATCCCTCGGGCAGGGATTAAGCATTGCCTGCGGGATGGCAATGGCTGGCAAGCTCGATAAGATGGATTACCGGGTTTACTGTGTAATAGGCGACGGAGAGATTGCCGAGGGACAGGTATGGGAAGCATCGATGGCTGCATCATACTATAAACTTGATAACCTGATCGCAATACTGGATAAGAACAGGGTGATGGCTACCGGACCGGTTTCGGAGAGATACGACACAAATCCCCATAAAGAAAAATGGCTTGCCAGCAACTGGTTCGTTTTGGAAGCTGACGGGCACAGTTTTATTGAAATGGATTGTGCTCTTGAATCGGCTGAGGAGAATAAGGGGAAGCCGACACTGATTATTGCGAATACTATTAAAGGTAAAGGAATACCGTTTGCTGAAGGGAAAGCTGCTTTCCACAACGGGATAATGACCATGGAGCAGTATCTTGAAGCCCTGGATGCAGTAAAAATATAATATGTCCTGGTATCATGGAAAAGCAGAATTGCAGGATAGTATATGGAAGAACCCTTGTTGAAATGGGCAGGACGGACGAAAGGATTGTAGTCCTTGAAGCTGATCTCGGCAAATCAACTATGACAACATTTTTCCAGGAGGCTTTTCCTGAAAGATATTTCGAGATGGGTATTGCTGAACAGAACATGGTTTCCACCGCTGCGGGACTGGCAATTTCAGGGAAGATACCCTTTGTGAATTCATTTGCTGTTTTTTCCACGGGAAGAGTATATGACCAGATAAGGCAGAGCGTCTGTATCGGAAATGTAAATGTCAAGATCATGGGCTCAAGCTGCGGACTTTCAGACTTCAGCGACGGTGCAACACACCAGGGTATAGAGGATATAGCCCTGATGAGACTTCTCCCGAATATGACGGTACTTGCTCCTGTGGATGGCTTCGAAACCAGGAAGGTTATAGAAGCCGCTGTTAATCATGATGGACCGGTTTATATACGCCTCAACAGGAATGAGATACCTGATGTGACCACCAGAGGAGATAGTTTCGTGACAGGGGTGCCGTCTGTAGTTCGCCAGGGTGCCGATATAACGGTCTTTGCCAACGGGTACATGGTGTCGGTAGCCCTGGAAGCCGCCAGAACACTTGATAATGAAGGGATATCGATAAGAGTGGTTAATGTGAGTTCCCTTAAGCCGGTGGATGAAAATGCTATAAGAGACCTCTCAGCAGGTATGAAAGGGATAATTACCCTGGAAGAACATTCCATAATCGGGGGACTGGGAAGTCTGGTCACTTTTATTCTGAGGGGATGGCACATACCCGTTGAATGCATAGCAATAAACGACAGATTCGGGCAATCTGCCCTGGATTACGGATCGCTGCTGGATCATTACGGCTTGAATGCCGGTGCTGTTTTGAATAAGGTAAAGAAGATATTAAGATAATGTATACCTGTAAATATATAAATCAATATTGATGACAGAACAAATTAAGAAGATAGGATTTATCGGACTGGGTATAATGGGAAAACCCATGGCACTAAATCTGATTAAGGCCGGGCATAAGCTGGCTGTATTTGATATAAAGCCTGAACCGGTAGAGGAGCTTTTAAAAAATGGTGCTGAAGGATGTATCTCGGCGAAAAATGTTGCCGAAATATCAGACCTTGTTATTACCATGCTTCCCGATTCACCAGAAGTACAGGATGTCGTGCTGGGCAGTGACGGGATTCTTGAAGGGGCAAGGCCCGGAACAATACTGGTGGATATGAGCTCCATTGCACCGGCCGTTTCCGTGGAGATTAGCAAAAAAGCAAGGGAGAAGGGTGTGGAGATGATAGATGCACCTGTAAGCGGGGGAGAGCCGAAAGCCATCGAAGGAACTCTTTCGATTATGGCAGGGGGGCGTCAGGAGGTCTTTCACAAGGTTGAAGAAATTCTTAAGGTTATGGGCTCTTCGGTTGTCAGGGTTGGCGGGATCGGTAGCGGGAACATGACAAAGCTTGCCAACCAGATAATTGTAGCCCTTAACATTGCTGCAATGTCGGAGGCGATGGTACTTGCTGAAAAAGCAGGGGTGGATACAGAGTGTGTATTTAATGCGATAAAAGGAGGCCTCGCGGGAAGCACTGTCCTGAATGCCAAGATGCCAATGGTCCTTGATGGCAATTTCAGGCCCGGATTCAGGATAGGATTACACATGAAAGACCTCAAAAATGCGCTTGAAACGGCACATGAACTCAGTGTGGCTGTTCCGTTAACAGCAATGGTGATGGAGATAATGCAGGCTCTTAAGGCAGACGGCAAAGCCGGCAATGACCATGGCGGGATAATACAGTTCTATGAGAAGCAGGCCGGCGTCAAAGTGAGATTAAGGAATAAGGATTAAGAAATTAGAAATTAGAAATTAGGAATTAGGAATTATTCCAGACCTATTTTCCGTGAATATCTCCCGTAGAATATCAATGATATACCCCCAAGGATTATGAGCAGGCCCAGTACCATGAATCCCGGGAGGTATGATCCGGTACTTTTCAGGAATATTCCGACTATGAAACCGGCGATTGTACCTCCAAAGCCTGCAGAGATTCCATTCAATATACCTGCGGCAGGTCCGACAGCAGCAGGATCAACATTCGACTGGAGGATGGTCCAGAAATTAGGGGTATAGTTACTTGCCCCGTATCCAAGTGCAAATGATATCATTATGAGTTTTACCAGGCTGTTATCTATTAAAGGAAGTGATATCATAAGTGATCCGGGTACTATAAGTCCGAGCGTGGCAAACAACATTCTTCTGCCAGTCTTATCGCTTATCCAGGAAAAGGGTATGGCCAGTGCTATTGCCGTGATATAAGGCAGGGCGCTACCGAGTCCCTGTTTGAATCCCGTGAAGCCAAGGGATTTTACTGCCATGGGTAGCCACAGAGTGACACCCCAGAATAGCATAGCCTGTGTAAGGTTGCTGAACATCAGCAGGAAAACAGGCTTTCCACCGAGCGATTCGAGTGTAAGCTTTTTGTTTATGGTTTCTGCCCGCGAGGGGAAAGGGGCTTCGGATTCCTTCTTCAGCATCGTCCAGAAAAGGGGCAGGGCTATAAAGAGCCCCAGGATACCGGTGATGAAAAAAAGGTACTTCCAGCCCAGTGAGTTATAAAGGGGAGTGAGGATGATGAAGCCTGTCGCCAGCGCAAGGTATTGCCCGTAATACTGTATAATCGAGTTTGCCCTTGAGAGCTCATGCGAAGCGAACCATGCCCTGGCAAAGCGGGATTGCTGGGGCCAGTAGATCCCTTCTGCTATTCCCAGGATAGCCCTGAATACCAGCAGGGTGAGCAGTGATCCGGCCAGCCCCGTCAGGAACGTTGTCAGCGACCAGATGGCCATCAGGGAGATCACCACCCATTTGGGATCAACCCTTCTTGTGAATATCCCGCCGAAAATATTGGCACCCGCATATCCTATTAGGAATGTTGTGAGTGCCCAGCTCGAGGTAACTGCAAATTTTGAACCTGTGAATCCAAGTTCTTCCGAAAGGGAAGGAAGTGCAACCGAAAGATTTATCCTGTCGAGGTAAGCTACAAACAGTCCAACAAGCAGGGGTCCCCCTATTCTCAGCCACCGGTTGATTGTCATGATCTTATATGTTTGTGATCAAATAAAAGTAATGAATTGTTGCGGTTTTTCAATCCTTAAACATGAAAAGCAGTAAACACGAGAAGTAAATTATGTCCCCGCTTAAGCACAACTTTGTATACCGAAGCTTCAGAGTATGTGTGAGTGCATGTTAACCCGAAGGCAAGATGCTTTTATTGGTTTATATTAAACACGGAATCCGAGAATAGTAATGTCATTTACCTGGTCCTCATCACCTTTCCACTTGAGATAAAAGTCTGTCAGTAAGTCCTTTTGTCCTTCCATTATGGCATTGCTGTTTTCGAGAAGGAGTTCTTTGAACTGTGAGGAGCCAATCTTTTTCATCTTGCTCCCTCAGGCTGTTTCTTCCTGTAAATATCAGTTATGACCGTTTCTGCATCAGCATCCTGGTTTCGGAAAATAAAGTTTTCATCGAAGCTGATACCAAGTGCGTTTACATCAGGATGGCATACAAGCTGATCCAGCCTGATCTCATTCTGGATATTGCGTGCCATTCTTTCCGTCTGGCGCTTGTTAACATCGATCTGCATCTGGATATATGGACATGTTGATACCGAAAGAGCCAATAACGAGCACTGTCAGTCCCACACCCAGGAAAGTGTAATGATATAACCTGATCCTCTTATCCATATTCAATTATTTGTATTTCTAAAATCTAGATAAAACTAAGTGTTTTTATGGTCATTATAAAGTTATCTACTGACTCCTGCTTCAGGAAGTTCTAAATTTGATCTTATTATCTCCTTGCAGCCCGGTGTTTATAAAGGATATGTCCCTGCCGGGATCATTCACCGGGTTACGTCGGTGCAGATACAAAACCAGGATGATGATGTATAAATCAAAACTGAAAGTTATTGCATGATGAGTGACAATGATTTCCCTTTAATCGACGATGAAATATGCAACCATTGTATAATTGGAAATGTCGATGAAGTACTGCCTGAAGTCTTAGCACACCGCCGCCGGGAAGGTAGTGATTATCTGTGGGCCATACAGTATCGATTCTGTTTGATTGTCCTGTTAGTTTTATTCTTCAGATCCTTGCTGCTTCTTAGCAAGGACCTGGTAAAAAGTTATAGCCAGTGCGCCTCCAATTGCAGAATATATAAGCAGACGCCTGAGTTTTTTATTACCGGTATTTTTTTTCAACAGTTTGAGAACATACTTTAATCCGACAGGTAACAGGTAACCAATGAGTTCAACACTGCTGTCTTTATCAATGGGAATGCCGCTTGTTTTTTCAAAGGCGCCAAGCAGTAACTTACCCAGGTCTGTCTTCTTTGAAATGGACTTCTCCGTTAACCTCATCTTTTTCTTAAGCTGAAGCCTGGCATTATGAATGTCGTCGAGGGAGTGTAAATTTCTATATTTCGTCTTCTTCATCTTCTGATTCCTCCTCCTCCCTGTCTCCGGTCAGTAACAGATGGATAAGTATTTTACTCAATGGCTTCAGGATAAGCGTCTTTCTGAAAATAATGAATATTATTAAAATGAGAATATCTATACCGGTAACGGTAAGGAAACCCAATATGGCATTATCCCAGCAGCTTCCCAGATAATTTGCAAGTGTGATGGAAGCCACAATCAGGATAACTGTTGATAGTAAGGCAATTATGAAAACCTGGATTAGCAGGTTGATTCCTACTATAATTTTCTCAGTTATATCAAGGCGTGTTATCTTATATTTTGCTACAAGATAAGCCTTGATCTCATTAATAAGGGAAAGCATATTATGCTATTTAAATTGCCTGTCAGGCTGTTTCAGCATCTTTAGCTACCTTTTCCTTTGAGAAGGTATTTTTTGCTTTCGCACTTAAATCGTCGATAGATTCTTTTGCTTTGGCAGATAAATCATCGATCGAATCTTTTATTTTCTTACGTGTGTTCTTGCCTTTGTCAGGGGCTAGAAGAATACCCGTGGCAGCCCCTGCCAGGGCTCCAACTATAAATGACAACATTACTTTAGAAAAACTTTTCATATTATTTGTATTTTAGTTAATTATTTGATTGAATTTGTGATAGCTTTATAATATACAACAATTTCCTGTAAAAAGCAAGTTTTCCGGGGTATTATCGGAAATATAAATAGCGGTATTGGGTATATGGCATGTTGTTTTGAGGGGATTAGAGATAATTCAGTTGTTGCCACGAAGCCGGATTTCCACTCCCGACAAACCGGGCTTATCAAAACTCATTGTAATTCGGCTTCGCCGTAATTTGCGCTCACTGAGTTCGTGCGTAATTCATTGTAATTTGCGCTCACTGAGTTCGCGCGTAATTCATGGTAATTTGTTGTTAATTAGGGGATTTGGCAGTGGAATTGATGTAGTTGTTGAGTTTGATTCCAATATCATTTATCTCCGCGATAAATAAATCATGGCTTTCATGAGCTATTAATTTTCTGTTATGTGCCTTTGTAAGCCATGTTCTGGTTTCAAATAATGATCCTCTTGAATAATAAGAGAAATTGATTTTTCCCCTGAAGTGATACCTGCCATATCCTTCGCTTAGGTTTGCTGCAATAGAATCAACAGCCCTGATGAGTTGCTTACCAATTGTATCTCTGGCAAAATAATTCCATTCCTTCACAATGGTCCAGATTTGTTCAGCCATCTCCATGGAAAGAGAATACACCTTTAATTCTTCTAATTTCATTTCCTTTTAGCACTTGGTTTACACTAATTTAAACAAAAATTATATATATACATCTGCGACGCTATCATAAATTATAACCGAATTACAAATTACCACCAAATTATACGCGAAGCGCAAATTACAGCCGAAGGCTGAATTACGGCGCAGCCAAATTACAATGAATTACGCCGCAGGCAAATTACAATGAATTACCCGCCTTCGTCCCGTTACCCGTGACTAAGGACGGGCAGGCACCCGCAGGGCAAATTACGTACTTAGTGTCAATGACGACAAAACCGATCATGGTCTTATGATCTGTGCAAATCTGCGTGATCAGCAGGAAAATCTATATATTTGCGGTTTTTATAAAATATGGAGATAACCGGAAGCCTGACATACCGTAAGATCTTTCTTTTCTGGGGGCCGCTGGCACTTACCTGGCTGATGATGGCTTTTGAGCAGCCCTTCCTGATTGCCTTTATCGCCAGGCTGAAGGATGCAAAGTTCAACCTTGCTGCCTTTGGCATAGCAGGATCGTTTGCATTGATAATAGAGTCGCCGATAATAATGCTGATGAGTGCTTCCACAGCCCTGGTCACGGGGCGTCATTCCTATAAGAAGCTGAAAAGGTTTACAGATATACTTAATGCCGTTATCACAAGTATTCAGCTTGTAATACTTATTCCGCCGGTATTCAATTTTATTGTTATCCGCTTAATGGAAGTGCCCGAAGATGTTGCCAGGCTTGCCCACATTGCTCTTATAATTTTTCTTCCCTGGGCTGCATCGATTGGTTACAGGAGGTTTTACCAGGGTATCCTTATCAGGAATAACCTGACGCGACGGGTAACTTACGGGACGCTGGTCAGGTTATCTGTTATCGTGATCATGGGATTGATTCTTTATACTGCAGGAGCGAGGGGGGCATACGTTGGGGCTGGAGCCATGGCGCTGGCCGTTCTTAGTGAAGCAATAGCGACAAGGATAATGGCTTCCTCAACCCTGAAGTCGCTGCTTCAAAAGGAGGATACTGTAAACGGTCATCTTCGCTTGAGATCAATAGCAAAGTTCTATTTCCCTCTTGCACTTACATCTATATTATCACTTGGTGTGCACCCTTTTGTTACCTTTTTCCTGGGCAGGAGCTATATGGCAGTGGAGTCACTGGCAGTCCTCCCTGTTGTCAGTTCGCTGGTATTTATTTTCAGAAGCATGGGATTATCCTTCCAGGAAGTTAATATTGCGCTGATAGGGGAGAAGAAACAGAACTACAGGGTGTTGAGGAATTTTGCCCTGTACCTTGGGGTGCTGGTGACGGTCCTGATAACAGTACTGGCTTTCACTCCACTGGCTGATCTGTGGTTTAAAAATGTTTCTGGACTGAGTAGCGAACTTGCTGATCTCTCATATCTTCCACTGAAGATAATGATACTTCTGCCGGCTCTTACTGTCCTTCTTAACTTCCAGCGATCGTCACTGATAATCAACGGCACCACCGGCCCGATCTCAAAGGCAACGGCAGTTGAGCTCGCCGGGATAATTGCAGTAATGCTGGTGTGCGTGGTCTTCCTGAATCTTATCGGCGTTGTTTCTGCCGCTATCGCTTTCATAGTCGGTAAAGGATTGTCGAACCTCTATCTTACACCGAAGCAGGTGGCTGCAGTGAAGGGGTGGAATTTCCTCTACCAATGAATCGGGATTGTCAAAATTAATTGTAATTCGGCTTCGCCGTGTTTTGCACTCACTGTGTTCGTGTGTAATTCATTGTAACTCATTGTTTGGATATCAGCTAATTAACAATGAATGACGCGCTAAGCGCAAATGACACGCGCAGCGTGAATTACACGAATTAATATCCTTAACTCTTTTACAGGGTCACTCCTCCACCCCCGAGTCACCGAAAGCTTTTGAAAGAGCTTTGTGCATAACATTTACCGGTGCATCGTTACCTGTCCATAGTTTAAAGCCAATGGCACCCTGGTACACAAGCATACCAAGTCCATCGAGGGTTTTTGCACCGCAACTACGGGATTCACGTAAAAAAGGTGTCAAAGGTGAGGGTATCACATCGCAAACCACCATATTGCCGGCTATTGATTCGTATGAAATATCCGGCTTTTCATCGATGCCCGGCGCCAGGCCGACAGAAGTGGCATTGATGAGGATATCAGTATCGGGGGATATTTGATAACCAGGCTCCCATTTTACGAACTGTGCTTTTGTGGATGTCTTTATATTTATCAGCGTGGTGAGGGTTTGTCCCCTTTCCGGGTTGCGGTTTACAATCGATATGGTCTTTACACCTGCTAAAGCAAGTTCCATACTTATAGACCGTGCTGCGCCGCCTGCACCCAGGATGACAGCTTTTTTTCCCTGGGGATCGAATTCTGCATCATGTGTAAGTGAACGCATAAAGCCTTTCCCATCGGTATTTTCCCCGATAAGCCGACCGCTGTCGTTAATAACCGTATTTACGGCACCCATAAGGGCGGCATCGGGTTTTATTTCATCAAGATATTTCAGTACATTCACTTTGTGGGGAATGGTCAGGTTTATGCCTTTCATATTAAAGGCACGGATGCCTTTAATCGCATTTTCAAGGTCATCCGGAAGAACTTCAATAGTGAGGTACCGCCATTTCAGTCCCAGCTCTGCAAATGCAGCTTCATACATTACTACAGTCGGGTTTTCGGCAACAGGATGCCCAAAAACCCCTATTAATTCCTCTTTATAGTCTGGCATTTTAAAATGATTTTAAGATTTTATCCCGAAACCATAAAATTAAGTAAGAAAATGATGGAATCATTCACTTTATATAGTGGTCTATTGCAACCTTCGTCCATGTTTCCATTTCTTCATAACGTTCAATCAATTCATCTTTATCTATCCAGCTAGCTGTCATCTTATCTGTTTCATTGATAACAACATCTTTATTTGATATCCGGATATTATATAACAGTCCTATATGAACCCTTCCAACCGGAATTGAATCATCATTGATAAATCCAATAAATTTTATATCCTCTATTATACAACTATTTGATAGTCTGACCTCTTCAAATAGTTCTCTTTTTAATTCATTGATAAGGTACTGTTCATCCAATTCCATTGACCTGCCAGGATTCATATGCCCACCTACGCCCAGGTGGATATTATTGTGCAATCTTTTCTCAGTCTGCCCGGATGTTCTCTTAAATAAGTAAAATGAATTTTTATTTGAAATAATTGCATATGGAATTATTTGTTTGAAGGAAGGATCTTTTTCCAATTCGCTCCTTTTGCGAAACAGGCCCTCCCGGACAATCATTTTCAACAGATCACCGTCGCCAGCTATTAAACCCTGTTCTTTATAGATCAATATGTCCCATAATTCAACTGTTGGTATGGCAAGAACTAATTCATCCACAATGCTTGGTATATATTCCTTGATGTTTTATTCCGATTAAAAAATCCCCTCCTGTAATTCCCGGAACTTATGCTTCCACTTTTCCCTTTCTATACACACATATTCCTTCTTATAGGGGGATGTGGATCATAATCCTCTACAACAAAATCATCTATTGTTAACCGGTCAAAAGGTTTTTTTGCAATATGTAATTTAGGCAGGGGCCTGGGTTCTCTTGACATCTGCTCGAGAATAGCAGTTACATGATCATATTTTTCTTCATTTCCGTCACTGGGAGCATTTTTATTAAGCCAGTCTACGACTTCAAGATAATTTTCCCTTTGAGATACATTTCTTATTCTTTGTTGCACTTCCCTGAAATTATCCCTGTACCACAGGGTTCTCTTTCCAATACTGGTATAAAAATGTGCATCACCAAAAGTATGGATAAATGTTTTCGGAACCATATCTGCTTCCTGAGCAATTACCTGGGTGAGAGCAGCATAACTGGCGATATTAAAAGGCACACCTAAAAACTGGTCACAACTTCGCTGGTATAGCTGTAATTCCAGCTCTCCTTCTTCATTTGCAGTCGCCTGGTACAGGACATGACACGGAGGCAATGACATGTGCGGAGTATCTCCCGGATTCCATGAATCAACAATATGCTTTTTCCCGGTTGGTTTCTTTCTCAGGCCTTCAATCATTTTTCCAAGCTGGTCTATTTCAACAAAGATCCCCCTGTCATGATCAAAATATTCCCATCTTCTCCACTGCTTGCCATATATTGGTCCGGCATCTCCCCAGCGTTCAGCAAATTCCGCATCTTCCTTTATCCTCTGGCCGTATTCTGCCATCGCTTTGTCCCAATCAGGAGAATATTTTACTATACCTTCAGGAAATATTCCTTCTTTGATCATTCCCGGAAGATTATCCTGAAAGGCATCAGGCCTCCAGATAGGGCAGTTGTTGTCTTCAAGATATTTTAAGTTTGTATCACCCTTTAAGAACCATATTGTTTCATGAAACATAGAATTTGTGAACATCTTTTTAGTAGTCAGCAAAGGATACCCTTTCCTGAGATCATATTCGTTCTGGTACCCGAACAAAGAAATAATTCCTGAACCTTTGCTTCCTCCTTTAAAATTCGAACGATCAGAAGTTAAAATTGCCTTTGAGTGATTTAAATATTGTTGCGCCATAATTGTATACTTTTTTAATTATTTCCAGGTTATTCAGGAATTAAAAGTAGGTTTTATTTCGGATGATAACCAAATTCTGCTGGGCCCAGTTATGTAAAAATTATCAACAAAAGAATTTAATCACAGGCTGGCTTGCCTTGCTGAGAATGCTGTACAAGATATAGTAATTTTGTAAAGAGTTTAGTCGTAGCTCTTGCATCACCTATTGCAGTATGTCTTCCTTCGACTTCAATCCCGAAAAGTTCAAAGGCATCATCAGACGAAATTGCTCTATGCTTTATATGTCCTGCCAGGTACAGGTAATGCAGAATTGAAGATGTATCAATTATCCTGTGCGAGAAGTATTTACTGAAATCTTTGTCATTCCTTGAAAAGAAAATTCTCAGGAAGCCAATATCAAAGTGAACATTATGACCGGCCAGTGTAATTTTTTTCTGCTCAGGAAAGTGCTTGCCGACAAACAGTAATATTTTCTCAATAGCCTGCGAAGAGGAAATCGCCGATTGTTTATGCTTTCCCATATCAATCCTGTTAACAGATAAAGCTTCTCCGGTAACAGACAGTATCCCATCATTGATAAGTAGCTCCTGTGAATCAATGATCTTCATATCTTCCCATACTACCATAGCTAATGATAACAGCGAATGCTTATCCGGATCCAGTCCTCCTGTCTCGGTGTCAATAAATAACAATCTGTTTCTCATTTCTGTGTTTCTTTATGCTTTAAAACAAAGATAGTATCGTTTATTTCATTGTTCCCGTGTAATTCAAAGTAATTTGCGCTCACGATGTTCGCGCGTAGTTCATAGTAATTTGCACTCACTGGGTTCGTGCGTAATTCATTAATTGAGTCTCAAATGCAGGTAGACATGCCAACCTGGTCATTTTTTATAGCTCCATCCTCCTGAAAGCCCGAAGATGAACCACGCCAGGGCAACGCTCCCCATTTGGGGGGCTTTTAATCTTCAGGATCAGATATCATCAGTATAAATGGTCAGGAAGATACAAGGGCAAAATTTTAACGAACCCGATTTATCGGAAGAGTCAATCCCGGTTTGCGGGAACAATGAATTACATGCGCAGCGTGAATAACCCGCCTTCGTCCTGTTACCAGGGACTACGGACGGGCAGGCACCCCAAGGCCAAATTACCATGAACACTGACAACCTTATTATTACTATTCCGGCTTTTTCAGGTATAATAATTATTTAATTGAAAAGTTTCAGTTGCATTGTGAGAAAATATGAAATACATTTACATTATCACACCTTCAATGTGAACCCGGGCTTGTGCAGTAAGGTCTGGTGGAAGGCGATATTAAAAATACAGAAAATGAAAAAGACCTTTATTCTTCTTATTGGGATGATTCTTTATTCTTCAATGTGTTTTGGACAGATGGCAAAACCGGCACCGATAAGGGTCGGAGCAGCAAAAATAAATATTACTCCTTCGAAAGATGAACTGGGGCCAAACTCATTAGGGATCCACGATAGTGTCTATTGCAGGGCAATAGTTATTGACAACGGCGTTACAAGTGCAGCGTTAATTACTGTGGCCGGGAATCAGAATGAGCGGGCATGGAAAGCTTCCACCGAAAGGATGGAAAAGGAATTGGGCATTCCTGCTGAAAACGTCGTTTTGTCAAGTACTCATTCCCATAGTGTAGGTCGCATCGCAAACCTTGAAAATGAAATTTTTAATGCTGCGAAAGAAGCTAAGTCCAGGTTGCAACCCGCCCGCATGGGTTGGGGTACCGGTGTTTCCTATATCAATGTGAAAAGAGATTTAATTGATCCCAAAACCAGGACCTGGTGGGAAGGTCCTAATTACGATGGTTCGTCTGATAAAACGGTTTATGTCATCACTTTTGAAGCCTTTGACGGAACACCTATAGCAGTATACTATAATTACGCAATGCATGCTGTTATTATGGGCCAATACGATATGGTAAGCGGTGATGTGCCTGGTGCAACTTCGGGATATATTGAAGATTCTTATGATAACAAGATTGTCGCAGTATGGTCTGAAGGTGCATGTGGTGATCAGAATCCGATTTATTTTCAGCAAACCTTTGATTTGAGAGACATAAGGATAAATGATTATGCCAAAAGAGGTGAAGACATAAGTAATGCAATGCCTCCCGGGGGAGTTGGCCTGGACAGGAGCGATCCTGTTGTTCAAAGACTTATGAAAGAACAGGAGATGGTTAATAATGCTATGGGTGTTATGCTTGGTGAGGAAGTAAAACATGTGATGAGAAGCGTAGATCGCACAACGGATAAGGCCGGGATTAAAGCAGCACAGAAGGTTCTCACCTTTCCGGGTCGCCGACGTACCAATCAGGGGAGAGGCGGTATTGAAGGAACTTATGTAGATGCTGATTCTGTATCGATCAGAATAGGCGTATTAATGCTTGGCGACATTGCTCTTGGTACAGTTAATGGAGAAACGTATAATCCGATTGCACGACAGTTTATTAAGGAATCACCGTATGCCAGGACAATGATGGTCACAATAGCAAATGGATCGGCAACTACCGGTTATATACCTGATGATGCTTCATTCGGTCAGAATGTGTTTGAAGTTTTATCATCCAGGTTAAAACCCGGATATGCAGAAAGAGGTATAATTGATGGCATTCTCGATTTAATGGAGGAATTAAAGTGACTCCCGCTGTATCTGGCTGACAAAGCGCTGCCCTCCGTAGCCAGGGAGAAGGCAGGTAATTCAATTGTAATTTGTTGTTTTTTTATTATATACCATGAATTACGCGAAGCGCCCTTCTATTTCTTTACTCCCGTAACCTGCCCTATGCCTGTTGCTGTCTCCGATATTTTAATACCTGAAAAACCGGCATCGGTTAACCACGATTTCACTTCTTTTTCAGAGTAGCAATCACCGCCTTCCACACCTACCAGCATGTTGATGGAAAAGATAGCCCCCTGTACCGGACTGGTCCTGGCATCATTCATTATCCAGTCCTGGATCACAATTTTGCCGTTAGGATTCAATGCGTTATAGCAATTCTTTACTAATTTCCTGTTTGTTTTAAAGGAGTTGCTGTGAATAACGGCCGACAGGAATAAAAGGTCGAAACCCATTGGAAGATCGTCTGTGGTGTAGTCGCCAGTAAAGTGACTTATACTTCCTGTGAATCCTTCCTCCTCAACTATCTTCTTTGAGATAGGCACCACGTTGGGCAGGTCAAAGACAGCAGCCTTTATCCCGGGCTTCCTGTCCAGGAATGCCATACAGAAACAACCCGAACCCCCACCGACATCAAGTATCGATCCGACACCTTCCAGGTCTATCCCGGCAACCTGGCCGGGAGCCTGTTTCTTACCCCTGTCATGCATCGCGTTGATGAAAGCCTCCAGCCAGTCACTACCCCTGTCGTTGATCTCAGTGTCACGTGCAGCCTTCCCCGTCTTTACCACTTCTGTAAGATGGCTCCAGGTGTTCCACAGGTGGTTTGTGTGCATGAAGCCGGCCATGTAGGCCGGACTGTCTTTCGAAAGTAACATAAAGCTCTCGCGGGTATTATTATAACAGCCATTGTTCTTTTCCAGCAAATCCAGGGCGACCAGGGCATTCAGCAGTCTCTCGGCAGCATTCCTGTTGAGGCGCAGCCCTTTTGCTATATTGCCCGAATCAGGACTATCCTTGCCAATAAAGGTGAAGACATCCAGCTCGTACGCTGTGAGCACAATCCTGCTCCTCTGGAATGCTGATACAGTTTCTCTTATTTGTTGCGGGTCCATTTTACTATTATTTTGTGGTCGGTTTTAAAACGAATATAAATTTAATTGTTATTTTCCCGGATATCCTGGTATGTTATAAATATTTACTTGCGCCGGGTGATTCGAACAATGCGAAACCTATGAACGTGTTTACATTTTGTTTAATTTCACGGAATGAGAACGTTGCTTCATATATTCAGACTATCATGATCTTTACATTGCAATATGGCAGCAAAGGACATAAGGTGGAACTGCCTGACTCTTACAGCATAGATGTTATCGAATCGGTGTGGACAGAAGGTGTCGGGGATCAGAGCCAGGCAATAACCGATGCACTCAGAAAGCCTTACGACAGCAGACCGCTGAAAGAAATTGTCAGCACAGGTGACAGGGTGGGGATCATCTTCAGCGATATTACCAGGGCTACTCCCTATAATGTTATTATCCCTTCATTGCTTGGTGAACTGGGAGATATCAGACCGGAAAACATCCGCTTTTTCTGTGCCAACGGTACTCACAGGATGGTTGCGCATGATGAATTGAAAAGAATACTGGGCGGTGAAGTAGTCAGTAATTACGAGATTATTCAGAATGAAGCCGGTAAAGAAGAATTGTTTGATTCTGTGGGAAAGACATCATCCGGAAATGATATACTGGTCAATAAGGAAATACTGAAATGTGATCTCAAGATACTGACCGGTTTCATAGAACCGCATTTTTTTGCTGGCTTTTCAGGTGGAGCAAAAGCACTGATCCCCGGGATGGCTCATGTCTCAACAATCAAATACAATCATTCAGTAAAGTACCTTTCACATGAAAATGCAAAATGGGGAATTACTGACGGTAATCCCTTCTGGGAAGAGGTAATGGAAGCTGCTGGCTTCATTCCAGGGTTATTCTTATTAAATGTTGCATTGAACAGGAATAAAGAAATCACAAACGTGTTTGCCGGGAATCTTAAAAAGGCGCATGCAGCCGGCTGTACCTATGTAAAAAGATCCGCAATGATGCCTGTAAGGAACCTGTATGATATTGTAATCACAAGCAATTCGGGTTATCCTTTGGACCTTAACGTATACCAGGCTGTGAAAGGGATGAGCGCTGCTGCACAAATTGTGAAAAATGGCGGTCATATTATTATTGCTGCCGAGTGCTGGGATGGTATTCCTTCGGGCAGCGACTATGAAAAGATACTGACAGAAGCTGACAATGCTGAAAGTCTTTTAGAATACGTGGAGGATAACGAAGGACGATTAAAGGATACGTGGCAGGTTTACCTGCAGGCCCGGATTATGAAGAAAGCAAATGTTTATTTATATAGTGACAGGCTGGAAAACGATCTAATAAGGAGGGTGCTCCTGGTCCCGGCAGATGATATAGGTTTGCTCACCGAAAAGCTTGTAAGGGAAACCGGCCCCGGTGTCAGGATCTGCATCTTGCCTGAAGGACCACAGACAATTCCGTACCTTTCATGACAATCGTAGGGCAAAAACCGGGAAGAGGAAATAGTAGATGCTTATCATTACCCTTAAGTGCCCGGGTGCTTTATTATCACCTTGATATTATGCTGTTTTGACTATTGGGAAAGTGATTCGTTTGTGTATTTTACAAG
>CAZQRQ010000010.1:0-39112 GCA_964595725.1 uncultured Rikenellaceae bacterium
TTTTACTCCTGCACCTAAGACAAATTTGTAATGGCTCTTGCACCCGGACACGCGCCATTGTTCGCAATTTAAATTCAATATACCATGACAGTTTTATGGCTTCGATCAACTTTGTACCGCGACTCCCGTAATGCTCAGAAAACTATGTACTCGGACGGCAAAAAGTGCGCCATACCCTCCTTGCACCGTGACAGCTTCTCGGCTAAAGTACCAGGACCCTGCCCGGTGCGGCGTCGGGTAACACAACCTCCCCATATTGCCGGGTCGTTAGCACAAATGGTGGTCGAAAAATGACTCAAATTAGCTTCGCGCCGTACTTTATAAAGTCTATCTTAACAAGTTGGTTTTTCGCTCTTTATCGGGATTAACACTCGCTCCAGAATACTACAAAATTATTCGTTACATATTAATAACATTCCGTACCTTGATAGTTACTGTCGCCAGCCAATTTTGCCTCCTTTCTTGCAGATCACTTGTGCTAACGGTATCGATCTTGTATTTAAGTAATAAAAGTGTTAACCCTACTTTATATTCCTCCCTGCCCTGATGACAAAATACAAATACTCAGGACAGTTATATGACCTGATCATTAAAGCCGAAAATGGAGACCCCAATGATATTGACTTCATCATGCAAAATCTTACCTATAATTCAACTTTTGCCATGACCAGATATGTGGATTTTGCACTTGGTCTCGTGACTAACGAAGAAGGTGTTTCCAGAATTGAACATTACCTATTTAAGGGTAGCCAGATTCAACGTAATTATGCTAGCCTGTTCTTTAACCGCAGAGGGGACTGGGAGATAGTTAAAAAGGCTTTTCTCCAAGGACTAATTGACGAGATACAAGCATTTGCAAGATAAGACCCACTACTAAAGAATAAAAATTTCCACTTGTGCTAACACGGTCAATAAAGTACATTTGTTTGTCACATTTTTTGCAAATTTATTTCCCAAATCCCCTTATCCTCTAAATATAAAATACTGATCTTAAAACCAGAATAGCAACATAGTATAATCAAATTTACTGAATGACCAGCTTGGTGCTTTATTCAAAGTCCCAGGTTGGTCATTTTTATTTTCAATAAACACCAAAACAATATGAAACAGCAACAAAACATATCTGAAGTAAAACTCATATACAGCACCAAAGTGAAAGCTTCAGAAAGATCTCAAATAAAATGCTCCAGGGATGCATTTGAACTATTCACTGATACCTGGGATCAGCGTACAATTGAGCATGTTGAGGAATTTAAGCTCATGCTATTAACAAGGTCCAACAGAGTCCTGGGTATAGCTTCAATCTCCAAAGGTGGTATATCAGGTACTGTAACAGATGTTAGGATAATACTGCAATATGCAATTAAATCAAATGCCTGTGGTATAATCCTCTGTCATAATCACCCCAGTGGCAACCTCAACCCAAGTGAATCTGATACCAGGTTGACAAATAAGGTTAAAGAATCATGTTGCGTAATGGATTTGCAACTACTTGACCACCTCATTATATCAGCTGATGAGGGGTATTACAGTTTTGCTGATAATTGTCTTATTTAAAACAAAATATGCAACAAATAATACAATAATATGAAAACAGAAACATATGAAACAACAGGAGTAAACATCAAGATTGAGATATTTGATCTGGATATGAGAGAGACTATCTGGCCTATGAATGGTGATGATGATCCTGGTATATGGTTACCCAAAGAAGTAGCAGATAACTATACAGATGACCAGATAGGCAAATGGTTTTTAAATCGATACTTGACTGACTATGGGAATTCCTATGAATTCACTATCACCCGGGGAGATGAGAAGCTGATGAGTTTCAAAAGAAAGACAAAATAAAAGGCGACACTTAATTGATTTGAACTTGTGAAAGTCGATGTTCCCAATACAATGTGAGAAAGCCTCGGTGCGCTTTTCTATTTACACTATTTATTAGAAACCAGACCACTACCAGACTTCTGAAGATGCATCTTCCGATTTGTCCTTTCTAAATATGATCGATAGTTTGGTTGCCCTATCAATATCTTTAAAATCTGGACCATCCATTCCCGAATATTCTGACAAGGATGTTGATGATTTATAATATTAGTCTTCAATTTTCCTAATCCATTCAGTTACCCTTATCATATCTGATTTAACAGAAAAGTAAAATGTTCAAGACAGGAAGTTACAAATGGACTAAATGATCCTTCAATTTAAAATTTGTTACCAGAAATATATATAAGCTCCCACAATGATAAGAACAATAATGATACTGTTTATAATGTCCCATTTATTCCAACTCAATCTTGTTTCATTTCGTTGGTCGGCAGTAATTGTTGAATATGTAAGACCCTTAAGTCGTTCCGGATCAGGTTTTCTTGTAAACAGACTTACAACAATTGTCACAATCACACTTAAGGCCACAAGGTAAAGCATGAAATAGAGCCAGTTCAATTCAATAAAAACTCTGTAAAATATCGAATCCGAATTTACTCCTGACTTGAAAATTAGAAACAGCATTCGTACCATCCCCACTGAAAATCCGCTCACCATCCCCCAGAGACCTCCCTGGGCAGTTATTCTTTTAGAGAAAATACCTAAGAAAAATGCTGTAGCAATTCCAGGGGCAAATAGGCTTTGAATTTGTTGCAGATATTCATATAGAACGTTTCCAATACCCCTTAACATTGGCATCCATAAAACTCCTAATACTACTATAACTGTTGTGGCAATTCTGCCAACTAATACCAGTTCCTTACCTTTTGCCTCAGGCCGATATTTTTCATAAAAATCAATTGTAAACAACATTGCGGAAGAATTGAATAAAGACGCCAGGGAACTCATAAGTGCTGCCAGCAATCCTCCGACTACAAGTCCTTTCAATCCAACCGGAAGGATCTGGGATACCATTGCAGGGAAAGCTGCATCAGAAGAAGAGAGATTGAGTAATCCTTTTTGATTTAATGCATATGCAATCATCCCCGGGATCAGGAATATAAAAACCGGAGTAAGTTTCAGGTAAGAGCCAAAAATGGCCCCTTTTCTTGATTGTGTCATATTTTTTCCTGAAAGAACTCTTTGTACTATGTATTGATCTGTACACCAATACCAAAAGCCTATTATCATGGAACCGAAAACCGCGCCTGGCCAAGGAAATGTCGCGTCCTTTGGTGAGCGTATCATACTTGTCATCGCGTCTCCGTGTTCTGTTACATTTAGTTCACATATGTGCATCATCTCACCCCAGCCGCCAAGTTTCATTAAACCAATTACCAGGATAGCCATTGAACCAACCAATAAAATCGGAGTCTGTAAAACAGAAGTGTAGAGCACTGATCTCATTCCGCCCATGATTGTATATATTGCGGTTATTATAACTAAGCCAATCGCACCAATCCATAAAAAATCGACACCAAACATGGTTTGAATACCGGTTATCTCTTTCAATACCAATCCACCAGCATAAACTGTAACCGCCACTTTTGTGAATATGTAACTAATTAGAGAAATTATTGATAAAAATGATCTTGCTGCTGAATTATACCTCTTTTCAAGAAACTCAGGTGTAGTGAATATCTTACTATGAGAATAAAAGGGAACAAACACCCATGCCAAAATAAGGATTATCCAGCCTGAAAATTCCCATTGTGCCATAGCCATTCCACTCTGGGCTCCAGCTCCGGCCAGCCCTACAACATGCTCCGAACCAATATTCGATGCAAAAATTGAAGTCCCGATTGCAATCCATGTCGCATCACGACCAGCTAGAAAATAATCTGAAGAAGTTCCTGATTTTTTTAGTGACACCCATATAATAATCCCAATTAATATAATACCGAAAAGCCCCAGTACTATAAAATCTAATGCCTTATAATGAACCATAGAGTTTGATAATAAATTCTCTCCCGAATTTATATTTCATTTACTCTTTGGTAAGCTAAAAAAGTATGTCCACGGATTATTAAAGTATCAACCATGAAAATAAAAGTATTTCTGTTAATTTTATCATGATGGTTTGATGAACTTAATAACATTGAAAAGTTTTGTAGTTCATTTATGAACTTTATACTCGGGATACTATTAGCATTTTTAACTATTACGGGAATTTACTTCCTCTTAAAATATATCGAGGAATGGAGGAAAAAGAGACTGCAATATGCTTTACTTGCATTTCAATCTCATACAAATCCTCACTTTATTAAAAATGTTATGCAGGCTATAAACTGGTTTATCCTTAATAATGAGAAAGAGATTGCCAGCGATTACTTATGCGATTTTTCGATTTTGATGGAGAATATATTAATATTTTCAAAAAGAAATTATATCACTCTATCAGAAAAACTGGAATTCTTAGACCTGTATATTAAAATGCAGCACTTAAGGCACAAGGATAAGTTTGATTATATACCGCTTCATTCGGGTGACGCCGCATCAACTTTACAAGTGGATGATAATATAAATCCTGCGGTCTTCCTTCTACCTCCACTGTTGATCCATCCTTTTATTGAAAATGCCATTGAGCACGGTCTTAAACCAAAACAGTCAAAAGGAATACTCCAAATAGGTTTCTCGTTTAAATTAAACTGTCTGGAATGTGTTATTAGTGACGATGGTATCGGAATCAAAGCTTCAAAAAAAATACATACTGATTTTAATGTCCAGCGAAGCATGGTGGGAATTATTAACACCAAGAAACGCATTGAGATCGTTCGAAAACTATATGGAATCAAAATAAAGTATTCCATTAAGGAATTATATCCGGGAGAAATTGAGCCTGGGACTAGAGTAACGTTGTATTTTCCAATGCCCCTTAATTTTAATCCACAGACAGGTTCTCCTAAAGAAATTTTATAAACCAACATACTCTTAAATGCAAAGTAAGAAGATAAAATCAATTATAATAGAAGATGAGTTATATGACAGAATGGTCATTAATAAAATCCTGAAGACTTACTATAATGACTATGTCGAAGTAGTTGATTCTGTTAGTAATGTGGAAGATGCAATATTCTCAATCAGAGACAAGAAACCACACTTGCTATTTTTAGATATAGAACTTAATGGTGATAGGAATGGGGCTTTTCATATCCTTGATAAGGTCCAACATGACTTTAAGATTATTTTTATAACTGCTAAAAGCGGTCAGGATTATTTACTGAAGGCAATCAGACTTAGTTGTATAGATTATCTGATTAAGCCAACAAAAATAGCAGACTTTAAAATGCCAATACTAAAGGCTTATGAAACCCTGAATAATTTGTCACAGGAAAGTTTCGATCAAATAAAGCTTTTTAGACATAATGTAACAGTCAATGAAATTCAGGATGCTAAGATATCTCTTCAGTCAGGATTCAATTATTTTCCAGTTGCAATTAAGAACATTATCCGTTGTGAATCTCAAGGTAATTACACACATTTCTATTTTGCAGATAAAAGTCATTCATTAATTAACGGTAATCTAAAATCATTCGAAGATCGTTTAAAGGATTTTGGGTTCTGTAGAATTAGTAAACAGGATTTAATTAATATGTATCAAATAAAACATTTTTCGAAAAAGAATAAATCATGGGAAGTGCAAATGAACGGTCAGCATATTCTCTATATCACCCCACAGCGTAGACAACACTTCCTTAGTGCATATAATATTTTCATTTAAGATCAAAGAATAAGGACAATTTACAACGATTTGAATGACTATTCTATCTTATCAACCCCAAAATCCCATTTTTATGTTTACCTGGAATGTTGGTGAATAACAAATTAAATAGCTCAATTGTTACAGTATAGTTTCAGCAATATTATAAATAAAAAGCGTATTCAGCCATATTATCACTGTTTGCGCTTTTAATTATGTGGGCCCCAGCTGGGATCCCCGCCTGACCGACGTCAGTCGGGCGGGGAACCAGCGATCCCCTGAATGAGTCAGGTTATGAGATCAAGTTTTTAAATAACTTTAACATATGTTAAATAAATAACATTCTAGTTCTGGAATACTTTAAAAATCTGTATTCATTTAAATCATATTGTATATAAAGTGCTAATAATGATAACAATTAGAATGCATGAATTATGAATCGAGTTCTATAATTCAGGCATTTTATTTATTGCGAGGTTTACATTGAATCCAAGTGATTTTAGATAGATATCCGTTTTTTCAAGACTTTGATGGCGACACTGATTTTGTATTATTTTTATATCAATTCCTTTATTATGGCTCTCAAAGAGGTATTCCCCGGATTATTCCATGCTCGACATGTAGTTGAAACAGGGATTTCAGGTACTAAACATGTCCGTTGACTGATTTGGCCGCATAGCCGCATTCGGCAACAATATAATCATCAAAATATATAGCATGCAGCTTATCAAAATATGTGATATTCATATCGAGGATACGATTTTCAGATGCCCATTTTTGAAAGAGATTAACTGTACTTTTATAGGAAGGGTAGGAGGTCGCTCGTAAAGACGGTTTTTTAAGTTCGAGAGCACGATTTATGGCATATTTAAGGGTATAATCAGCAGACTCCATTGTTGTGGGGTGAGAAGATACTTTGTTTACATCTGAATGATATCCCTCCTCCAGCAGTTTGTGAATCTGATTTATTATTCGATTGCTATAAATCCTGCGGTCGCGGTCGGTCTTTAAACAGATAAGTCCCGGGATTGCCATCTTCGTTGCACTCAGATGGCGAATCCTGGAAGGTACAACAAACAGATAAGACTGATCCCGGCACGCCGGGATTCAGTCTTATTTTTTAAACAGCTTCCCAAAGCAAGCTTTGGTCACCGTTATAAAAAATAAGACTGGCGCTTCGCGACAGTCTTATCTGTTTGGGTGGAAGATGGGATTCGAACCCACGACCTTCGGAACCACAATCCGACGTTCTAACCGACTGAACTACATCCACCGTTTCAGGAGTGCAAAATAATGTCAAAAAATCCATTAAACAAAATTTTGATTTTAATTTCTGAAGTATACTACAATTGCTATATTTACACGGTTCAAGAATATACGAACCGGGGTGCAGTTTTCGCTGAAGTGCGGAATTATCATTAAAGCACCAAAAGTAGTCAGGAAGTATTGAGAAAGATTAAATTTATCGACAACATTTCAGGACTTCAGCTCTTTCAATTGCTGCGATTTACAATCTTCCTTATCATAAGTATCGTTTTTACAAAGAGCCATCTGACAAAGGCTGAAATTGGGTCCTGGGAGATGTTTCTTTTTATTGCCAGTCTGGTTAGTTTTTTTTGGGTCACCGGCCTTATTCAATCACTTCTTCCTTTATATCATCGGAACAGGACATACAGAAAGATTGGGGATAATAGCAGCGAGAAATCCCCCGAGATATTTAATGCCTTTCTTCTGCTGAGTTTTTTCAGTATCCTGGTTTTTGTTCTGGGGCAATCAATCAAGGGAGATATTTCTATTTTCAGTTTTTCTGGAAGCGATCCGTATATAAACCTTTTGCTGGTATATATATTGCTCAGCAATCCCGTAACCCTGATAGAGTATATTTATCTCCTCAACAACAGGTCATACCGGATTCTACAGTACGGGCTATATACCTTCACAGCACAACTGTTGGTTATTATCGGGCCTATTCTGGCCGGCAAGGATCTTATATGGTCATTCTATGGATTGCTTCTTATTACTGGTGTAAGGTGGATATGGCTGATTATCCTGTTGAGGCGTTACACGGAAATGAAGATATCAGCTAAGTTTATGAAGGAGCATCTTTATTTCGGTTTTCCCCTCATTCTAACATCGTTAATAAGCGGTTCTGCACAGTATATAGACGGTATCATTATTTCAACCTTTTATAATAATCCTGAAACTTTTGCACACTTCAGGTACGGTGCTAAGGAGTTCCCACTGGTGCTAATGCTTGCCAATGGACTTAGTAATGCCATGCTCCCGGAATTTTCAACGAGGAGCAGGATGAAGGAGGCTCTTGCAAAGATTAAGTTGAAATCGAGGAGGCTGATGCATTTTCTTTTTCCCGCTTCAATGCTGATGATGCTGTTCACAAGGTGGTTGTTCCCACGAGTGTTTACTCCTGAATTTATAAGAAGTGCTGACGTCTTTCTGATTTATCTGCTTTTAATAATACCGCGGCTTGTATTCCCGCAGACTATAATTATCGGCAGAAAAAGAACTCGTATAACCCTCTTTGCAGCCATCCTGGAATTGTCTCTGAATATACCACTCAGTTTATATCTTATAAGGGATTACGGATCAGTCGGTGTTGCATTGGCCACGCTCATTGTTTATATAGTTGAGAAAGTATTCCTGGCCGGATACCTGTGGGTAAAGATGAAAATCAAGCCTTCAGAGTATATTCCTTTAAAAGTCTATGCAATTTATTCAGTTCTTATTTCAATCCTGTTTATCCTTATCGACCACAGGGTAATCGATATCCAGTAAGTTAACGGTTCCTCCTGGCATATTTTTTTATAAATGGCATATCTTTGTGCTATACTATCACCAACATTAATTTTGTATGCAGGTAACAGAAGTAAAAACAAGCTTAGAAAAGATAGATTTTTTAAGATTTCCGAAGGAGCTGTACAGGAAAGATCCGTTCTGGGTCTGTCCGCTCGATTCAGAAGTGGAGTCTGTTTTCGATCCTCTGCGAAACCCGGCATTCAGACATGGTGAGGCTACAAGGTGGATTCTGAAGGACGACAACAAAAGGACCATAGGACGTATTGCCGCGTTTATAGATAACATAAGGTCGAAAGCCTATAACCAGCCTACCGGCGGCGTTGGGTATTTTGAGGTAATAGAAGATAAAGAAGTGGCTTTCCTGCTTTTTGATACTGCAAAGGAATGGCTCGCCTCCAGGGGGATGGAGGCTATGGACGGCCCGATAAATTTTGGAGAAAATGATGTCAACTGGGGCCTGCTGGTTGAGGGATTCATGCAACAGGGATTCGGGATGCCATATAACAAGAATTATTATCGTGATTACTTTGAGGAATATGGCTTTCTAAAGTATTTCGAACAATACTCATACCACAGGACTGTGCGGGGGGCTGATAATAAGATTGAAATGTTTCCTGCCAGAATGGTCAAGATAGCAGAATGGCTGTCTAAAAGACCAGGGTATTCCTTCAGGCATTTTGAAATGAGCAACAGGAAAAAATACATAAATGACATAGTTGAGATCTACAATGCTACCTGGTCTGTTTTCAAAGAAGATTTTACCCCGCTCGATCCGACTTTCCTTGAGGAATCAATTAAAAAGACAAAACCTTTTCTTGATGAGGAACTCGTATGGTTTGCTTATTTCAACGACAAACCTATAGCATTTTTCATCCTTTATCCTGACCTGAACCAGATTATAAAGTATTTTAACGGAAGGATGCATCTTTGGAATATGCTGAGATTCGCCTGGTACAGGATGATCCATAAAATGACCAGGATCAGGGCAGTCGTCGGTGGCGTCAATCCCTCGCATCAGAACAGCGGGATCGAGTCCACAATATTCCTCCAGGTTTACCAGGTGCTTAAGAGGAAAAAGTGGTATAAGGAACTTGAGTTGTCTTGGGTAGGTGATTATAATCCCAAGATGATCGCGATTTATGAAGCGCTGGGAGCACAAAAGGCAAAAACCCATTTTACTTATCGGTTTATGATAAATAAAAATTTGCCTTTCGTGAGGTACAAGGAGGAAATTACTGATAAACTGAATATTAGACAATGAACGATCTTGAATTTCAATTTTTTAAATTTCTTTTTTATATTAAAAATAGTTATTACCTTTGCAAACCCTGTTTTAAGTTATAATATTGATTAACAGATTAATTTCGACAGATAAATGAAAAGTGGAATACATCCGGATAATTACAGGCTAGTGGTCTTTCAGGACATGTCGAATGGTCATTCTTTTCTGGGCAAGACTACTGCAGCTTCGAAAGAGACCATTAAGTGGGAAGATGGTAACGAATATCCTCTTATTAAACTTGAAATTTCAAATACATCTCATCCTTTTTACACAGGTAAGATGAAACTTGTTGATACTGCAGGAAGGGTAGACAAGTTTATGAATCGTTACAAGAAACACATCGAGAAGAAGAAACAATAAAAATATTCTTATTGACTGATTTGGAGACGTTGCATGCAACGTCTCCTTTTTTTTTGGCATAACTATTGTACTCTTGGAGCTGCAATTATTCTTCGTAAGAAATAATATGTATTTTTAGAAGATCATATAAAAGCATGAATAGCAAGTACAGTAAACCGGTAACAAGATTTTTATTACCTGAGATGATGAATGGGGAGGGTGAAATAATTCCTATTATCACCGATGGGGATGATGCGGAGCTGGAGGATATAAAGTTGCCTGATGTTATTCCGGTGCTTTCACTAAGGAATACTGTTCTTTTCCCGGGTGTGGTGCTTCCTATTTCAATTGCCCGCCCTAAATCGATCCAACTTATTAAGGAAGTCTACCGGCATGATAAGATAGTGGGGACTGTAGCTCAGAAAGACCCTGAAATTGAAGATCCGGATTTTAGAGACCTTAATAAAACGGGGACTATCGGACATATTGTCAAGCTCCTGGAAATGCCTGATGGTTCTACCACAGCAATTATCCAGGGCCGTAAGCGGATGATCCTTGATGAACTTGTATCAGAGGACCCGTATTTCATGGCAAAAATCATTCTTGCTCCAGAGAAAAAGCCGGATAAAACAAGCCGTGATTTTGATACAATAGTCGGCTCGCTAAAAGACTTATCTCTCAGGATAATAAAGCTGAATACCAATATTAGTCCCGAAGCATCATTCGCAATAAAGAACATAGAAAACAAAACCTATCTTATCAACTTCATTTGTTCAAATACTGATATCAAGATACAGGATAAGCAACGGCTGCTTGAGGTGGATAATATCCGCGACAGAGGTTATATGCTGCTCGAATTTCTTGTCCAGGAAATACAGATTCTGGAACTTAAGAGTGAACTTCAGCTTAAGGTCAAAAGTGACCTCGAGCAGCAGCAGCGAGAATTTTTGCTTCATCAGCAGATGAAGACAATACAGAATGAACTGGGTGGGAATCCCATGGAAAAGGAAATCGAAGAGTACCGCAAGAAGGCCGAGCTTAAAAAGTGGAATATTGAGGTCAAGAAAGTGTTTGATAAGGAACTTGACAAACTGAACAGGTTAAATCCCGCAGCAGCAGAATATTCGGTTCAGGTAAATTATATCCAGACTCTGCTGGATCTGCCATGGGGTGAGTATACTACCGATAATCTCGATCTCAATAATGCAAGGAAAGTGCTCGACGACGATCATTATGGGCTTGAAGAGGTGAAAGAAAGGATTCTTGAGCATCTTGCAGTTCTTAAGCTTAAAGGCGATATGAAATCTCCAATCATTTGCCTCTACGGACCTCCCGGAGTAGGTAAGACCAGCCTGGGAAAATCTATAGCAAAGGCTCTTGACAGAAAGTATGTCAGAATGTCACTTGGGGGATTACATGACGAAGCCGAGATAAGAGGCCACAGAAAAACATATATTGGTGCAATGCCAGGCAGGATAATCCAGAATATAAAACGCGCGGGTACCTCCAATCCAGTATTCATCCTGGATGAAGTCGACAAGGTTGGCCAGGATTTCAGAGGCGATCCATCTTCTGCCCTTCTTGAAGTCCTTGATCCTGAACAGAACAGCACCTTTTTCGACAATTTCCTGGAAATGGAGTATGATCTCTCAAGGGTGATGTTCATTGTGACAGCAAATACTCTATCCACAATAAGCCCGGCTTTGCGTGACAGGATGGAACTGATTGAGATAACTGGCTATCTTGTCGAGGAAAAGGTTGAGATAGCACGTCAGCATCTGGTGCCTAAGCAGCTGGAAAACCACGGGGTTAAGGCCGGAGAACTCAAAATAAATAAAAAGATCCTTGAGTATATTATTGAGAACTATACGCGTGAGTCGGGTGTCAGGGAACTCGACAAAAGGCTTGCAAAATTAACAAGGATAAGAGCCAGGGAAATTGCGTCGGAAGCTGAATACGATAAGGAAATAAACGAAACTTCACTGGTCAGGGTGCTGGGGCCAGAAAAATACACCCGTGACCTTTACACCGGGAATGAGCAGGCAGGAGTGGTTACCGGACTGGCATGGACGGCAGCTGGCGGTGAGATCCTATTTGTCGAAACATCCCTCAGCAGGGGCTCAGGAAAACTCACCCTGACAGGTAACCTGGGAGATGTCATGAAGGAGTCAGCTGTAATCGCCCTTGAGTATCTTAAGGCAAATTCTGAAATGCTGGAGCTTCCTGATAACTTTTCAGAGAAATGGAACATACACATACATGTACCCGAAGGCGCCATACCCAAGGATGGTCCTTCGGCAGGCGTTACCATGGCCGCTTCAATTGCCTCAGCCTTCACTCAGCGGAAAGTCAGGAAATATGTTGCAATGACAGGAGAGATCACCCTCCGGGGTAAAGTCCTCCCCGTAGGCGGAATAAAGGAAAAGATCCTGGCTGCAAAAAGGGCCAGCATAAAGGAAATTGTTCTCTCTGTCGATAACAGGAAGGATGTTGAGGATATTAAGGATATTTATATTAAAGGTCTGAAATTTCATTATGTCAACTCAATAATGGATGTCCTCAATCTCGCTCTTCTACAGCAGAAAGTAAAGAATCCCAGGAAAATAAAATTTGACTGAGATCATAATTATTAGGTTAAATAAACATTTGAGGGTAATTTTGTATTATTCTGAAAGCTTCAGGTCATGAAAAAAATTGCTGTTTTCCCGGGCTCATTCGATCCTTTTACTGTAGGGCATGAAGATATAGTCCTGAGAGCCCTTCCTATATTTGATGAAATAATAATTGCCGTTGGAGCCAATGCTCTTAAAAAAAGCTACTATTCAGTTGAAACCAGGAAGAACATGATTTCCATGGTATTTGCCGGTAATCAAAGAATAGAAGTGGATCATTACGAGGGACTTACAGTGGATTATTGCAGGAAGCATGGAGCCAAATACCTGCTGAGAGGCCTCAGAACATCAGCGGACTTTGAATTTGAAAGGGCAATTGCACAGGTCAACAAAGCCCTGGCTGCTGAGATAGAATCAATATTTTTTCTTTCCAAACCGGAACACAGTCCAATCAATTCTACAATAGTGAGGGACATAATCAGGAGCAAGGGAGATGCTTCAAGATTTATCCCTTCTGCAATAAATATTAAAGAATTCAAGGCCGATGAAGGGAAATAGTATCCTTGTACCGGTCATACTTTTATTCATAAATCCTTTGCTTAAGTGCCAGACTGTCGGAATAGAAGGGACAGGAACAGGATATGGTGGCATTGAGTTAAGGTTTTTTATTCAATCAGATCCTGTATCAAAAAGGGAGAAGCCTGTTTTCCGGCTTACATGCAGTGATTCTGGCTTCTTCAGCTGCGAAATTCCTGTTGAGGGAAACAGGATCATCTTGATCAAATCAGGGATATTTTCTATGCCACTTTGTGTTACTCAGGGTAAGAAATATAAGATACAGATGCCTGATTATCTGCCAAGGCCTGCCGGTGAAGAATACAATCCGTTCTATATGGAAACCACAGTGATACCGGAAGTGATAAATGACACAAACGACATAAATAACTTTATCAGGAAATTTGATGCTGAATTTAATCCCCTGTTTAATATGGTGGCCGACAGGATCGCTCTTAATTACCGTGTAACAGAGATAAATTCAGAAATCGGCAGGCTCAACGTAGTTGCCTCCCTGAGAAAGGATTCCTTTTCAAGAGATTTTGCGCAGTTCAGGCTCATGATGCTAAATAATGTTGCTTCAGGAACTTATGCCGGCAGATTAGAAGATTCAGCCCTGATAAATAAGGAATTCATGACTGATAACCAGGCATACCTCGACCTCATCGAGCAGAAGTTCACCGGGTATTTCAGAAATATTGCAACCGGGGCAATAAGAGATAGGTTCATGATTGCATTTTACTCAGCTTCGCTCCCTGATCTGAGAACTCTGATTGCAACTGATGCCAGGTTGTCAGAGCCTCAGTTGCTTGATTATGTAATCCTGATGAATCTTTATTCTGAATATTATACCGGATCCCTGGACAAGGAAACTGTAATCAGGTTAATACAAATGCTTAAAAATGATGGAGCATCTGCGTATATAAAAGAGCTGGCTTCCACATTACTGGAAAATATTACCTCTCTTTTGCCAGGCCAAGAACCTCCCTGTTTTTCACTGCCTGATATTTCCGGAAAGATCTTTTGTCCTGATGACTTCGGGGGAAAGTACCTTCTGCTTAGTTTCGCAGGAACCAATCTCACTATCACATCGCTGGAATATGGGATACTGAAGATGTGGTATTTAAAATATAATGATGATCTGCAGGTTGTTACGATAGTTCGTGACAAGCCCTTTAAAAAGGCTGTTGACAGGATGGAAGATAATGGTTTCGGGTGGATTTTCCTTGACGGAACCACTAAGGATATTCTGGATTACAATTATAACGTAAGGATGTATCCTTCTTTTTTGCTAATCGACAGAGATGGGAAAATAATAAACAGCATGTGTCCGATGCCTTCAGAAAATCTAGAGGTATTATTTAAATCTGTCCTGGAAAGAAGCGAAAATACCCTTAGTCCCTGAGTATTGTTGAATAGATAAGGTCTGACAAAGAAAGCCAGGCGCCCTGCTTTATTTCACTTATTTCATCGGGAAACAACCATTCTGCTTTCGAAATACCTTCTTCTGTCTGCGGCTCACAAATCATTTCACCCTCATAATACATTAGAAACCAATGGGTTTCCTTAAGGTACGAAATACTTTCCCAGGAGTATGTATGAAAACTGGAGGGCAGGGGGCTTACGATTCTGTGACCGGTTATTGCACATTCTTCACTCACTTCTCGAAGGGCACACTCTTCAGGTAGTTCACCTTTTTCAATATGTCCTTTGGGTAGATCCCATTTGCCTCTCCTGACAATAAACAGGAACTTGCCGCTGCTGTGTTTAACCAGGCCTCCTGCAGCCGGCACTTCCGTGAAATAAATCCTGAACAATCTCCAGATATGCTTGATATCCGGACCAAAAATATTTACGGAATTTATACTTTTGTTTTCCTGAAAAGTGGAAATAAGTTTATGGAGCTCATTTGTGTCATGGAATTTATGGAATAACCCGTATTTTTGTAACCGGTCAGGTTCCTGGCTTATCAGGATAAACCTGTTTTCGAAGTGAACCTTATACATATTCATATGGATTACAATTCAAAAAAAGTAGCGGAATACCTGTTACAAATTAAAGCAATAAAATTGCAACCATCAAATCCTTTTACGTGGGCTTCGGGCTGGAAATCCCCTATTTATTGCGATAACCGGAAAACCCTTTCTTTCCCTGAAGTCAGGACCTATATCCGCGATTACTTTGCAGCCATTATCCAGGATCTATACCCTGATGCACAGGTCATTGCAGGAGTGGCAACCGGGGCCATAGCGCATGGAGTTCTCGTGGCAGAAAGGTTGAATTTTCCATTTATATATGTCCGTTCAGAAGCAAAGAGTCACGGACTGGGTAATCAGATTGAGGGAATGTATGAAAAAGGTCAGCGGGTTGTGGTAGTTGAAGATCTTATATCGACCGGGGGTAGTAGTCTTAATGCGGTAAGGACACTCCGTGATGCAGGTTGTAAAGTATCAGGTATGGTGGCTATTTTTACATACGAATTTAAAAAGGCGGCTGAGAGTTTTGAAGCTGAGAATTGCAGACTTATTACTTTAAGTAATTATTCATCCCTAATCCAGTCGGCTGTTGATGCGGGTTATATCGGAAAAGAAGAAATTGAAACATTGAATCAATGGAGAATTAATCCTTCCACATGGGGGGTATGATACAAATATTATGGCTGATTATTCTATTTTTAAAAGCCGGCGCACGGAGCTTTCCTGCAGTTCGGAGGATTTTTTCAATTTCATTACTGACATCAGGAATTTCAGCAGGTTTGTGAAAGATGAGTATGTCAGGGAATGGGAAGCAACCAGCGATACCTGCCGGATCCGTATTCCGCCACTGGGGGAGGCAAATTTGAGGATATCAGAAAAGGATCCAAATTCACTTGTAAGATACTCGGGAAATGCCCTGCAGGATAATGAATTTGTTATCGATACTGAAATATCGGAGAATGGAAATGGTAAGGCTGAAGTTGACATAACGATCAGAGCTGAATTGAATCCTGTATTGAAAATGATGGCTTCAGGTCTGATTGAGCGATTCCTGGATTCACTGGTCGATGAGATGAAGAAATTCAGGGATTGGAAGGACCATTGATCAAAGGAAGTCAACTTCCCTGAATCCGAATTCATATATTCTTCCTCGCCGGTCTTCTATGTGTAATCTGCCTGAGTCAGTCACAGATACTATCTTTCCTTCGAATATTCCTTTGTTGTCATTGAATTCACTCCATACATTGAACCTGTAAAGTGATGATATGTAATCTTTGTCTATCTGGTTATTTCGTTCGTATAAAAGCTGT
This sequence comes from uncultured Rikenellaceae bacterium, assembly GCA_964595725.1. Taxonomy (GTDB): domain Bacteria; phylum Bacteroidota; class Bacteroidia; order Bacteroidales; family VadinHA17; genus LD21. The sequence goes on from CAZQRQ010000010.1 coordinate 16,518, forward strand.
TTATACCTTATGTCAATTGCCTTTGACAGGGAGGCAAGACAGTTTTCCAGATCATGTTCTTCTCCTGTAATTATTTTTAAGGATGTGGGATTTGGGATATCTTCAGAAAACCTGGTCTGGTTTATATTTATGCCAATACCGGCTATTGTATGTTCAATATCATTCCTTATAACTGTATTTTCAATCAGTATTCCTGCAATTTTGTCACTCTCTATATAAATGTCGTTTGGCCATTTTATGAAAATCCTGCCGGTAACCTGACGAAGAAAATCAACTATACCGAGAGATATAACCTTGGAAATAATGAACTGCATGTCCGCTTTAACTACTGATGGGTATAATATAATACTGATCAGCAGGTTTTTACCTTCCTCGCTATCCCACCTGTTACCCATCTGTCCTTTCCCCGAAAACTGATACCCGGCATGTATTATTGTCCCTTCCGGCATATTACCTTTACGGATTAGAGTGGCTGCCATAGTATTAGTAGATGACAGTTTTTCATAATATACCTTTCTGGATCCTATAATCATGATTATTAATGTATTAGTTGGCTTTTTACTGAAGATTTACTAATTTAACGGTTTGAGGGAGAGAATGGCACTTAAATTGTAAAAAGAGATTGATACTTACAAAAATACGGATAAATGTTTATACTTTTGCGTCTGCATAACAAACTTATGTTTTTTGATGAAAAATAGTTCTGAGGGGACAGAAGAGCTGCTTGACAGTATTATAAAGGGAATCTTTGAAAAAAATGGGGCAGATGTTCTGAAAATCGACCTGAGAAATCTCGAAAACCGGATAACTGATTATTTCATAATATGCAGCGGAACATCAAAAACCCAGGTGGATGCCATCAGCTATTCTATCGAGGAAGTGGTGGGAAAGGAAACAGGTAATAAACCATTTCATGTAGAAGGCCTTGAGAACTGTTTCTGGGTTTTAATTGATTATGGTGAGGCGGTAGTGCATATCTTCCAGGAAGAATACAGACATTTTTATAGTCTTGAATCTTTGTGGGCGGATGCAAATATTGAAAAAATGAATGACAAAAAAAGGTAAGAAAGCATTAAATGGCAGAAGAAAATAATAATAACCAGGGTCAGGAAAAGAAAACAGACAAAAACCAGAAGCCGAAATTCAACTCGAACTGGATATTCGCTATCATTGCTATTTCCATACTCATCTTCCAGATAATGTATGGGGGCAAGTCTGTTGAAAAGATCAATACGGGGAAGCTTAAGGATCTGATCAACGATCACGCTATTGAGAGGATAGTGGTCGTCAATAAGGAGATGGCAGAGATTTACCTTACCCAGGAAGCCCTGGAATCAGGTAATTACACCAAGCAGCCTAAAAGTGGAAATAGAGGAGCTGGCTTTTCAGGTCCGAGAGCCAATTTCACATATACTTTTGGAGATATCAGTAAATTCGAGACACTAGTCAGTGAGACACAGGAAAACGCAGGATATGATGAAAAGGATATAATTTACCCGGAATATGTAACGCGTAAGAATTATTTCGGGGAAATTCTGGGCTGGATATTACCCCTGGCATTCTTTCTCATTCTATGGCTTTTCCTTATGAGGAGGATGGCAGGAGGAGCCAGTGGTGGTGCCGGAGGAATATTCAATGTCGGGAAATCGAGAGCACAGATCTTTGACAAGGATACACATGTGAAGATCAATTTCACCGATGTTGCAGGGCTTGAAGAAGCCAAGGCTGAGGTGATGGAAATAGTTGATTTCCTGAAAAATCCTAAGAAATACACCCAGCTGGGTGGCAAGATACCTAAAGGTGCACTTCTTGTGGGCCCTCCCGGAACAGGAAAAACACTTCTCGCAAAAGCTGTGGCAGGAGAGGCTGACGTCCCTTTTTTCTCAATATCAGGATCAGATTTTGTTGAGATGTTTGTCGGAGTAGGTGCGTCAAGAGTCCGCGATTTGTTCAAGCAGGCTAAAGAGAAAGCACCCTGTATAGTCTTTATCGATGAGATCGATGCTGTTGGCAGAGCCAGGGGCAGAAATCCTAATTTTGGAGCTAATGATGAACGGGAGAATACTCTCAACCAGCTGCTTACGGAGATGGATGGATTCGGCACCAATATGGGTGTTATAATCCTTGCAGCAACCAACAGGGCCGATATACTCGACAGGGCGCTGCTTCGTGCAGGCAGGTTCGATCGCCAGATACATGTTGAACTGCCTGATCTGAAAGAACGTGAACAAATTTTCAAGGTACATCTCAGGCCATTGAAGCTACAGAAAGGACTTGATATCTGTTTCCTCGCCAAACAGACTCCGGGATTTTCCGGGGCAGACATTGCAAACGTCTGTAATGAAGCTGCTCTTGTGGCAGCCAGGAAGAATAAAAACGTTGTAGAAAAACAGGATTTCCTGGATGCAATCGACAGAATAATCGGTGGTCTGGAAAAGAAAAACAAGATCATTTCACAACAGGAAAAAAAGACAATTGCATATCATGAGGCAGGTCATGCCACTGTCAGCTGGTTACTAGAATACGCAAGTCCTCTCGTAAAGGTGACTATAATACCAAGGGGAAGAGCCCTGGGAGCTGCATGGTATTTGCCTGAGGAGAGACAGCTGACAACACGTGAACAAATTCTCGATGAGATGGCATATGCTCTCGGAGGAAGAGCAGCTGAAAAACTTGTTTTTGGTAAAATCTCCACGGGAGCCTTAAGCGACCTTGAGAAGATTACAAAACAGGCATATGCCATGGTAGCCTATTTTGGAATGAGCAACAAAGTCGGGAATATCAGTTTTTATGACTCGACTGGACAGATGGATTATAACTTTACCAAACCCTACAGTGAGAAAACTGCCGAGCTGATAGACCAGGAGGTAAAGCAGATAATAGACGAATCATATGAGAGGGCTCTTACAGTCCTTAAAAATAATATGGAAGGTCTTACAAAGCTGGCAGAACTTCTTCTCGAGAAGGAAGTTATTTTCAGTGAGGATCTTGAGAAGATTTTCGGAAAGAGACTTTATGATGCTATGAAAGCCGGAGATATGACCGTAAAGACCGGAGAAAAAGCCGGAAAGGCCGAAGAAAAGACGAAGGAAGTCAAGAAACCGGGGAGGAAGAAAAAGTTAAACCAGGGGAAACCCGATAGTGAAACAGTAACACCTTGAAAGATCTTCTCAGGCGTACATTAACAGGTATCTTCATTGTAATATTTGTTCTGGGTGGTTTCTGGCTGCATCCGGTATCGTTTTTTATTACCGGCCTTGTTATGGTGCTTGGTACCCTGACGGAGTATTATCGTATATTAAAAAGTGATGGTGCCAGACCACAGACTTTGATGGGACTGATTTCAGGAGTCACAGTTTATACCGTCGCTTCGTTTGTGGCGGCAGGTTATATCCCCAGTGAATGGTTCATAGTGGTGATTCCTCTGTTTGTTCTGATACTTACGGCTGAATTATACAGGAAGCTGGAGAAACCTTTCGATTCTCTTGCCCACACCATTTTCCCCATTCTTTATGCAGTAATACCCTTCTCATTATTTCCATTTTCAGCATTTGACCATTCAGGGCTTGCGCCTCTTTCGGGCAGTGTCAATATTTCCTTTTCGCCCGGGATTGTTATAGGATTCTTCGTTTTGCTTATGGTTAATGATTCAGCAGCGTATCTGGTTGGAATCAGCCTGGGCAGGCACAGGCTGATGGAACGCATTTCTCCCAAAAAGTCTTGGGAAGGTTTTTTTGGCGGAATTGCTTTTTCAATTATCCTGGCCTGGGTGCTTTCGCCCTGGCTTGGAGTGACAGACAGGAAAGGATGGCTGATTATAGCAGTAATTATCTCAGTAGCAGGCACATTCGGAGATCTGGTGGAGTCAATGTTTAAAAGAAGTTATGGTATAAAAGACTCCGGCAGAATAATGCCCGGCCACGGAGGTTTTTTAGATCGTTTCGATAGTGTGTTTTTATCATTTCCTCTTGTCTATCTTTACCTGTCACTTTTTGGATGATTAATTATACTTGATTAGTTTTGTGCAAATTATTATGAATGAGTATTCATAAGGAGGGATATAAAATTTTGATATATGGATTTCTGGTACTTTTGCTACTGAATATCCTGGTGGTATCAGTCTGGTCGGAGATGGTTCTTTTCAAATGGACTTTCCTGATTTGTTCCTTGCTTCTATATCTCTTTGTTTTATTCTTCTTCCGTCTGCCCATGAGGAACCTGGAACCGAATCATGGACTGGTTTATTCACCAGCCGACGGAAAGGTAGTTGTTATTGAGGAAGCTGATGAAAAGGAATATTTTAACGACCTTCGTCTTCAGATATCAATATTCATGTCGCCTTTCAATATGCACAGCAACAGGTATCCAGTTTCAGGAAAAATCAAATATGTCAAATATCATAAGGGCAAGAATATTGTTGCATGGCACCCTAAATCGTCTGAGCTCAATGAACGCAGTACCATAGTTATCGAAACTCATGATGGCAAAGAAATACTTATACGACAGATTGCCGGTGCTGTGGCCCGCAGAATAAAAACATATGCAAAGACAGGGCAGATTATCAAGCAGGGTGATGAACTGGGTTTCATCAAGTTCGGGTCAAGGGTAGACCTGTTCCTCCCTCTTGGAACTGAGCTGGAAGTACCAATATTGCAGCATGTGAGGGCAAATAAAAGTGTTATTGCCAAGATTTGATGATGAAATAACAACATTTTAAAATGATCAGGAACAACAGGGAAATAATTAATATTACAAGTGATGTAAAATGGATTGGTGTTCTGGATTATGATATAGTCACTTTCGATATAGTTATGAATACTGAATACGGAACAACATACAATTCGTATTTTATCGATGCAGAGAAAAAAACAATAATTGAGGCAGCAAAAGAAAAGTTCAGTAATATTCATATTGATAAATTAAAGTTGGTTACCGACCCTTCCGAAATTGCATACATTATACTCGACCATACCGAACCCGATCATTCAGGGGATACAGGAAAACTACTTGACCTGGCGCCTGATGCAATTGTTGTGGGGACAGGAAGTGCAATAAAGTACCTATCTGACATTATAAACAGACCTTTCAAGTCTCTTATCGTTAAGGACGGTGATACTCTTGATCTAGGTAACAAGACTCTCGAGTTTATTTCAGCCCCAAATCTTCACTGGCCCGATACAATGTTTACATATCTCGTCGAAGACAAGATCCTTTTCACGTGCGATGTTTTCGGCGCGCATTACTGTCTCCCGGAGATGATCAATGATTTTTCAGAAGGTTATTTCAATTCGTTTAAATACTACTTTGATGTAATTCTTAAACCGTTCAGCAGGTTTGTCCTCAGGGCCCTTGAGAAGATAAGACATCTTGAGATCGATACCATCTGTCCTGGACATGGGCCGGTTCATAAGGAAAACCTGGTGGAGATTATATCAATTACAGAGGAATATGCTAAAAAATACCTCGATCTTACAGCTGCAAAGGATATCAAGAATGTACTTATAGCATATGTGTCGGCATATGGATTTACTAAAATGATGGCCGAACATATTGCCGGGGGAATCAATGAGGTTAAAAACATGAATGTAAGACTGGTCGACATTGAGAATCTGCCAATCGGGGATGTTGAATCCGAGATCGTAATGGCAGACGCAATACTGGTTGGTTCGCCTACTATAAACCAGAATACATTGCTCCCCGTTTATAAGTTATTTTCTGTTGTAAATCCATTAAGAGACAAACAGAAGATTGCAGGGGCTTTCGGTTCCTTTGGATGGAGTGGAGAGGGACCCAGAATAATTACTGAAAACCTCAGGAGCCTCAAGCTCAATATCTTTGAAGATGCAATGATCCATAAATTTGCACCCGGGAACGGGAAAGCAGAATCACTGAGAGATTATGGAAAGAGGTTTGCAGAATTTGTAGCAGCAGAATGTGATGAAAAAATAAAACCCCGCTGAGCGGGGTTTTATAGTCTTATGAGATCTTAACCTGTCGGCTGATCTTAGCTTTTTCTTCTACCTCTTTGGGAAGCAACACTGTAAGAATCCCATCCTTGTAGCTGGCTTCGATCTTGTCTTTGTTTACATTCTCCGGGACATAGAAACTCCTGCAGAATGACTGGTATGAGAATTCCCTTCTCCTGAAATCTTCATTTTTTTCTTCTTTTTCCTCTTTCGATTCGGATGCTATGGTTATTACATCCTCATCTATGTCTATCTTGAGATCCTTCTTTTCGATCCCGGGTATTGCAAGGTCGAGAATAAACTTCTTCTCATCTTCCTTTATGTTAACAGCCGGCATTGAAGTATTCCTCTGTGAATGCACAGGGAAAAAATCATCATCAAAAAGATTCGACCATAAAAATGGTTTGTAATTTCTTCTGGTAATCATTGGTAACATAGCTTTGTCCTCCTGTTTATTTTTTGGTTAAACTTATTTAAATCTTCTTTGTCCTCTTTAGTTCAATTTCTGTTCCATATATAACAATATGTCAAAATGGCAGTATATTCTCATATGGCATGTCAAAAAGGCAGTATGATAATTCCGTTTTAATGATTAATTGTCAGTCAGAGGTATAATGCAAACCCTTTTAGTTTATGAGTTTTCAGAAAATTAGTTTAGGTTTGTAAAAGGAATCGCTTTAACCTATGAAAAACCTCCTGAGGAACGTCTTAATCATTTCGGGGATTCTCTTACTAATTACCGGGGTATGGTATTTCAGGGAAATAGTTGTTTATATACTGGTTTCAGGAGTATTGTCAATAATAGGCAGGCCGCTCGTTGATCTCATATGCAGGATAAGGATTGGGAAACACCGGTTTCCAAAGGCATTAGGAGCACTAATGACAATTATTATACTCTGGGGATTGATAATTCTCTTCTTCTCAATATTTGTACCCCTTGTTTCAGCTCAGGTTCAACAGCTATCAAGTATTGACAGCAGCAAGATTGTGCGACTGGTGGAGGAGCCGATCAGGAGGATTGAGTCAATTTTCCGGGCATTGAACCAGGATATTTCAAGCGATGTTTCTATAAAGGATTATATCATTTCTGAGGTGTCGGGGGTACTGAATGTGAATCTCATTCAGAATATAGTAAGTTCTCTGGCGGGAATATTGGGTAATATACTGGTGGCAGCCTTTTCAATCACTTTTATTACATTCTTTTTCCTGAAAGATCAGCACCTTTTCTTTGAAACTATATTGATCTGGGTACCCGATAAGTACGTTGAAGGAGTCAGCCATGCCCTGTATTCAATAAAAAGACTTCTTACAAGGTATTTCATAGGGATAATGATTCAGAGTACATGCATTATGATCCTTATAACTTCCGGAATGACAATCGTGGGGATTGATTTCCGGCAGGCAATTGTTATGGGTCTTATAGTCGGAATACTCAATATTATTCCTTATGTAGGCCCCTGGTTAGGGTTTTTTATTTCCGTAACGATGGGAGTGGCGTCGCACATGAACCTGGATTTTAACCTGGTCGTTCTTCCGCTTGTCTGGTACATGATGATAGTCCTGGTGACGACCCAGATAATTGACAATATTGTTTTTCAGCCGGTTATCTTCTCAAACAGTGTCAGGGCACATCCCCTTGAAATTTTCATTGTTGTTCTCTCTGCAGGATTTGCTGCAGGAGTACCAGGGATGATACTCGGGATACCCACTTATACAGTCCTGAGGGTACTTGCAAGAGAGTTCTTTTATAATATAAAGGCTGTCCAGAAACTCACTTCAGGACTGGCCAGGGAGGAAGAACGGGCAGGCGTGATACCCCGTGATGAACGGAAATCGCAGATTGAACAGAAGAAAAGAGTTCGGAAAAAAACTGATACTGATTCCGGAGATGATCAATAATCGATTTATTTTAGAGCCATTTGACTAATGGAAAAGATACCAGGCGTTTTTAAACATATTTTCAGGTTTTATTACGACGGGTTTTCAAGTTTGTCGTCGTGGGGCAGGAAATCGTGGATAATAATACTGATAAAGCTATTTATTATGTTTGTCATTCTTAAGATATTCTTTTTCCATGACTTCCTGGAAAATAAATTCGAAAATGATGCGGACAAAAGCAATTATGTAAGGGATCAATTAATTAATTATCAATAATGTAATGATTGAGAATATTGATTTAAGTCTCGTCGACTGGTCGAGAGCACAGTTTGCTCTTACAGCAATTTATCACTGGTTATTTGTTCCACTCACTCTTGGTTTGTCATTCCTCATAGCGATGATGGAGACCATATATGTGAGGACAGGCAACGAGGAATGGAAAAAACTTACAAGATTCTGGATGACCCTTTTCGGGATCAATTTTGCAATCGGTGTCGCAACAGGAATTATCCTGGAATTCGAATTCGGAACAAACTGGTCGGCTTACTCATGGTTTGTCGGTGATATTTTCGGAGCTCCCCTTGCTGTTGAAGGTATTGTCGCATTCTTCATGGAGTCAACATTTATTGCCGTTATGTTTTTCGGCTGGAACAAAGTTGGTAAAAAGTATCACCTGGCTTCCACCTGGCTTGTGGCAATTGGAGCTAATCTCTCAGCTTTATGGATTCTGGTTGCCAACTCGTGGATGGAAAATCCGGTAGGAATGATTTTCAATCCAGAAACTGCCAGAAACGAGATGCAGAGCTTCTGGGCAGTACTGTTTAATCCCGTGGCTGTTGATAAATTTCTTCATACAATATCTTCCGGCTTTGTCCTGGCTTCGATGTTTGTCATTGGCATCAGTGCATGGTTCCTTTTAAAAAAGCGAGAGATCATATTTGCACAAAGGAGCATACTGGTAGCTGCCATTTTCGGCCTGCTTTCATCATTGCTGCTTGCATTTACAGGTGATTCATCGGCAAGGACTATTGCAAAAGTACAGCCGGTTAAGTTTGCAGCCTTTGAGGCACTGTATGAAGGAAAATCAAATGCGCCTCTTGTGGCTTTTGGAGTGCCGGGTAAAACCGGAGAAAAAATAGGGAGTAAAGATGTGCTGGATTTCAAGTTTGCAATTGAGATTCCTGATCTTCTTTCGGTACTTACTGGTGGCGATAAGGATGCCTATGTGCCTGGAATAAAGGATCATGTGTTGGGTAATCCTGAAAAGGGTATAATGTCGGTAACCGAAAAAACCGAGAGAGGTAAGGTAGCCCGCCAGGCTCTGATTGACTACAAGTCGGCTAAGGAGAGAAAAGACCAGGAGAAGATGGATGAGCTTAAAAGCAAGTTTTCAGACCAGGATTTCCGCGACAATTATTTCAGATATTTCGGATATGCCTATATTAATTCACCGGAGGAAGTTATACCCGACGTCCATGGTGCATTTTATTCATTTCACATGATGGTTATCCTGGGATTTCTTTTTATACTGATATTCAGCCTGGCAGTTATTCTTGCGTACAATGATAAGTTGTTAAAATACAAGTGGTTTCTGTGGATCTTGCTGTTTTCGATACCCCTTCCGTATCTGGCAAGTGAACTTGGCTGGATACTTACCGAAATGGGAAGACAACCATGGATTATACAGGATCTGATGCCGGTTTCAATTGCAGTATCAAAAATCAGTGCAGGATCAGTTCAGACTACTTTCTGGCTGTTCGCATTTCTATTTACAGCATTACTGGTTGCTGAAGTATCAATTATGGTTAAACAGGTTAAATCAGGACCAAATCATTAGGAGGTATAAAAATGACAGCATTAATCACACATATTTTCCTGCAGAATTACTGGTGGATAATCGTTTCACTTCTGGCCAGCATACTGATGTTTTTGATGTTTGTGCAGGGTGGACAGACATTTATCTTTTCCCTCGGGAAAAATGACTCTCAGAGAAAGATGATAGTAAATACTCTTGGTCGTAAATGGGAATTCACGTTTACGACTCTTGTCACTTTCGGGGGAGCCTTTTTTGCATCTTTTCCCCTTTTCTATGCCACAAGCTTTGGAGGTGCATACTGGGTTTGGATGGCAATTCTTTTCAGTTTTATCATACAAGCCATAGCTTATGAATACAGGTCGAAGCCTTCAAATGTTTTCGGAACCAAAACATATGATGTCTTCCTGCTGATTAACGGATCGCTGGGACCTTTGCTTATAGGAACAGCTGTCGGCACATTCTTTACAGGTTCACGTTTTATTCTTAATGATATGAACCAGGTTGAATGGCAGACCTCCTGGCGTGGACTGGAAGCTGTCCTGGACCTGAGAAATCTTGCTCTCGGTTTTGCTGTACTCTTCCTTGTTCGGGTTAACGGGTTGCTTTATATTATGAACAGCATCCTGGATGAACAACTCTATATCAGAGCATTGCGGAAGACAATAATTAATTCCCTGTTTTTCCTGGTATTCTTTCTCTATTTTGTAACTGCCATTCTTATTTCAGAAGGCTTTGCAGCAGACAGCGTAACAGGTATTGTAACAATGGAGAAATACAAGTATTTTCATAACCTTCTGCAGATGCCAGTTGTACTGTTTCTTTTTCTTGCCGGTGTGGCTGGAGTTCTATATGGCATCGGTATTTCTGTTTTTAAAAGCTCATATAAGGGCATATGGTATACGGGTACCGGTACTGTACTCGCAGTTTTTGCAATATTCCTTCTGGCAGGATATAACGGTACAGCATTTTATCCCTCGCTCTCGGATCTGCAAAGTTCGCTTACAATAAGGAATTCCTCTTCAAGTAAATTTACCCTGAAAACAATGATGTTTGTTTCTTTCCTTATACCTTTCGTTCTTGCTTACATATGGTATGCATGGAAGGCTATTAATGCCAGCAGGATAACTGAGGATGAGATGAAAACGGAAATTCATACTTATTGAGGCTCACGCATCAATGAATTTTAGAATTATATTAATCCTGGCGCCTGAAACCCGAAACCAAAAATTCTCAGACATTTGAAATAAAGGTATATAAAATGTATACAAATCAGATAATCACATATCTAGTATGGCCGGTTTTTATCCTTGTCAGCTGGTTCATTATCAGTGCCGTTGTCATTCTGTATGAAAAGAAATCAGAATCTCGTACTGGGGAGTAGAATCTCGAGCTGATTTTCAGCTCTCACGGTGAACTAGAGCAAAAACTACCGATACAATGATATAGGCGGGAATTATAACGATTATTCCCCCTACACCAATGAAAACAACCAGCAGGACGCTTGCTACAATCAGGATATACCTGGGTATATTATTGCTGATATGGTAATCGGTAAATTTCAGCGACAGAAGCGGAATACGCGTTACCATTAGCAAGGAAAGGGCAAGAGAGTATATAATTATTGCCGGGGGACTGGAAATAAGTTCTCCGATAACAATAGAATTGCCATACCTCGAGGCAAGTACCAATGATATTACTGCGAGAGCATTTGCCGGTGAAGGTAATCCCCTGAAAGATGTCTTCTGCGTTGAATCAATGTTAAACCTGGCAAGTCTTAACCCGGTACATACAGGCATCAGGGCAGAAATAGCAATGAAAATCAAGTTTAAAGTATCCGGGAAAGGAGCATTCCCGGACGTGTGAACTGATTCAGCCAGGAGGCTGTAAATTATCAGTCCCGGCGCCGTGCCGAAACTGACAAGGTCGGCCAGGCTGTCAAGTTCTTTGCCAAGTTCAGAATAGGCATTGAGCAGCCTTGAAGCAAATCCGTCAAGAAAGTCAAAAATCATTGCCGCCAGTAATACCCAGGATGCCGTTACTGGGTCCCCGTTGAGCACAAACACAATAGCGAAGAACCCTGAGGCAAGATTTAATGAAGTAATAATGTTCGGGATATGCTTCATCTGGTCGTAGAGAAAGAGATGCAGGTAAAATTAAGATAAATTTCAGTTATAATTCCATTTTGGTTAAATTTACTTCCTCATAAACAGAGGTGATGGACGACTTCATGAATATCAAGATTGCTGTGGATTTTGATGGTACTATCGTTGAACATGATTATCCTAACATAGGGAAGGAAAAACTTTTTGCCTTTCAGACACTTAAAGAGCTTGAAAAACGAGGGGCAAGATTGATCCTATGGACTTTCAGATCGGGCCGGGAACTGGAGGAAGCCGTTGAATTCTGCAAGATAAACGGGATAGAATTTTATGCCGTGAATAAAAACTATCCTGAGGAGATCATGGATGATTCAGTAAGCAGGAAGATCGATGCGGATATTTATATTGATGATAAGAACCTCGGTGGTTTCCCGGGATGGAGTGAGGCATGGCAGATATTATTCCCGTACGAGATACAGGAGAAGATGGCAGAGAGAAGATTATCACGGGGGAAGTGGAATAAAATAAAACAACTGTTTGCTAAAAATGATAAACGGAATGAAGACTGAATACCAGAGATATTTCATGCTTTTTACAATCATAATGCTTATTACCTGGACGATATCCTGCTCAGGAAAGGCCGGATCGACTGATGAAAAGATAGCTGAGAATAAAATTACTGCAACTGATGATACTGAGATTGAAGCCAAGCTGATTATACTTGTCTCTCCTGAAGAAAATACAGGTTTCAGTATAGGTGATGATATTAAACTTGTTATCAAAGAGTCCAGGGAGGTCGATTCAATAAGAATATGGTTTGATGGCCAGCTGGCGGCAACATTGTATAAACAACCCTGGGATTTTACCATACAGGGGATAGTTGTGAGGCAGACAGGGAGGAAAGCCCTGAAGGTAGTGGCTTACAGGAATAGTAAAAGACCTCAGACCATTACACGGTTCATGGTTGTCTATTCAGATTCAGCTCCTAAACACAATGGGTACAGGGTGGTTAACTCCTATCCTCACGATGCAACTGCATTTACACAGGGACTTGTCTATGATCAGGGAGTTTTGTACGAGGGTACAGGACAGGAAACACATTCAAGCTTAAGGAAAATAAAGCTTGAAACAGGAGAAGTGATAAGCCAGCTTAATCTTGAATCAGACCTTTTCGGTGAAGGCGTGACAGTTTATGGTGACAGGATATTTCAGCTCACATGGCAGTCAAAAATCGGATTTGTCTACGACAAATCAACATTCAGGATGGTTAACCGTATTTATTACCAGACAGAAGGCTGGGGACTGACGACCATGAATGATATACTTGTCATGAGCGACGGTACGAACATCCTGTATTTTGTTGAACCTGAGTCGTTCAGGGTAGTCTCCCGGATTGAAGTGTACGATAATAAAATAAAAGTCGACAGTCTTAATGAACTCGAATTCATAAATGGAGAAATCTGGGCTAATATCTGGCAAAAGGATGTTATAGCCAGAATTGATCCTGAAAGCGGGAAAGTTATTGCATATATCGATCTAAAGGGTCTTTGCAAAGAAACAGATACCAGTATCAATGTTCTTAACGGAATTGCATACGACAGTACTGGAAACAGGATATTTGTAACTGGCAAGAACTGGCCCAGGCTCTATGAGATTACAGTTACTGAATAATATTAGTACCATAGACTATATTGACTGCAGATGGAATTATGCTGAATTCAACCGGCGTATGGCCCAGTGATTCACCATCTGCTTCCGCATATAACAACGACTCTGATTCTACTCTTAAATTCCTGGTCCTGTATCCGTCAACCTTTGGGTGACTGAGAATAGTTCCGTCGTACAGTAGCTTGAGACTTTTTATTATCTCAATCCTCCCCATCTCCCTGATTACTGTTATATCCAGCAGCCCGTCGTCGGGCACGGCCTCAGGTGTTTGTCTCATTCCACCACCGCAATACCTTCCATTACCAACATTAACAGAAAAAATCCTGGCCTTATTCCTGTTACCGTCAATAATGATATCAGCATCTGTATTTCTGTAGGAAATCAGGCTGGACAGCAGGTTATAAAAATATATTGCTGAATTGCTCCTTCCTTTTTCTTTTTGCCTGTTGGTTTTTCTAACAACAATTGATTCGAATCCGAGGCCAGCAATGTTTATAAAATATCTCATTTTCTGTTCGGCTCCATCGTGGTATTTTACTATACCAATATCATGAGGCATCTGTTTTCTTTCCCTTATAACCTCAACAGCGGCTTCGTATACTAGCGGTATTCCGAACATCCTTCCCCAGTCATTTCCGGTTCCCACCGGAACCAATGCCAGAGTTATTTCACCGGGAGGACAATAATTCTGGTTAAACGCTCCGTTTACCACCTCGTTAAGTGTTCCATCACCACCAACTGTAACAATATTGCGGAATCCACTACCAATCCCTTCCTGTGCCAGTTCCGTAGCATGCCCTTTTAAAGATGTAAACCAGGGGCTTATTTCAATGTTGTTTCTTTTAAAAAGAACGGAAATCCTCTTCCAGTCCTTTTTCCCTTTTCCATTTCCGGCATTAGGATTTATTATTACCAGCCATTTATTATTTCCAGGATATATTGTCATCCTTTTAAAAGATATTTTAACAAAGATGAAAATTTATCAGATATCTCAAAGCAAGGCCACCTGAAAATCAGTATTTTGTTAGTTTTAGTGTTAATAACGTGTTGAAAATCGCAAAAAAAATGTTTACAATTACATTTGAGTCTCCCAGAAGGGCTAAGCCATAAATAGTAAATTTGAAGCTCTAATTAATAACGGAAATAAAGGAATCAGATGGGAAGGATAATTGCTCTTGCTAACCAGAAGGGAGGGGTCGGTAAAACGACTACCGCTATTAATCTTGCTGCAAGTCTCGCCGCTCTCGAAAAGAAGGTCCTTATCGTCGATGCTGATCCACAGGCCAATGCAACTTCGGGTATTGGTATAGATCCGAGAAAAATCAATTCCACGATCTATGATTGCCTGATTGAAGGGAAAAATCCTTCTGAAGCACTTGTAGAATGCGGTGTTGAAAATCTCATTGTTATACCATCTAATATCGATCTGGTTGGAGCTGAAATAGAGATGTTGGAGATTCCTGAGCGTGAGAAGGTATTGAAAAAGGTTCTGGCAGGGTTGAAGGATAAGTATGACTATATACTGATAGACTGTTCTCCATCACTTGGTTTGCTTACTGTAAATGCCCTCACTGCTGCTGATTCGGTAATAATACCGGTTCAGTGCGAGTATTTTGCTCTTGAGGGCCTGGGGAAGCTGCTTAATACAATAAAGATAATCCAGGCGAACCTTAATCCAATGCTTGAAATTGAAGGTTTTCTGCTTACAATGTATGATTCAAGGCTAAGGCTTTCAAACCAGGTGGCTGATGAGGTAAACAAGCATTTCCAGCAGATGGTTTTCAAAACCATTATACAGCGTAATGTCAAGCTGTCCGAAGCTCCTAGCTTCGGACAGCCGGCAATATTATATGATGCTGAATCACGCGGTACGGTTAATTACCTGAACCTGGCGAAGGAATTGATTGAGAAGAATGAGATTCCCGTCGGGAATAATTAATAAAAATGAATGATCAATATATGGGCAGGAAGAATGCACTGGGAAGAGGTTTGGGAGCACTTATAGACGGAGTGGAGAAGGAGGCTCTGGAGAAAAAGGTGGAAGCCAATATGCAGATTCCTGTTGAACTGATTGAAAGCAATCCCTTTCAACCACGTACACGATTTGATGAAGAGTCTCTTGAGGAACTGGCTTCATCAATCAGGCAGCTCGGTCTGGTACAGCCGATAACTGTCAGGGAAACGGGTGGTGGTAAGTTCCAGCTTATTGCAGGTGAGAGAAGGCTCAGGGCTGCTCGCCTGGCAGGACTTACACATGTACCTGCTTTTATCAGGACTGCTGATGACCAGGCAATGCTTGAGCTCGCACTTGTGGAAAACATTCAGAGGGTCGATCTTGATGCTATCGACGTAGCAATCAGCTATCAGAGGCTTATCGACGAATGCAGGCTCACCCAGGAAGAAATGAGTGAAAGGGTTGGCAAACAGAGATCAACAATATCCAACTACCTGAGGCTTTTAAAACTGCCCCCCGAGATACAGCTTGGAATCAAGAACAAGCAGCTCACAATGGGGCATGCAAGGACCCTCATTAATATTGATGATGAAAAGAAACAGATTGAAGTTTATTACAGGATAATCGACGAGGACCTCTCGGTAAGAAGTACGGAAGAGCTCGTAAGGATTCTGCAAGCAGACATCATAAAAGATCCGGTGAAGGTTGAGAAGAAAAGAAAGCTTAATGAGGATTTCAGCCAGCTTTCCACTCACCTTGAAAAAATATTTTCTTCAAAAGTAGCCTTCAGAATAAATGATAAGGGAAAGGGCAAAATTGTGATCCAGTTTGACACACCTGATGAGATGGAGCGCATTTTAGGGCTCTTCGATCGCCTTAACTCCTGAAAAATATTATCTTTACGCCGCCGTTATCTGGTTATACGGGTGTTTATGTCCCGGAAATCATTTACGATGCTTATGAAAGGCTACCGTATTATATTATTTGCAGGAATCCTGGCAGTAATTGTGACCGGAAATATAATGGCACAGTCGGCTGATACTTTATCTGGCCTTAAAAAAGTTAAGAAAGAATTCTATCTCGACCCGGTGAAGGCTACGATGTTATCAGCAGCACTGCCCGGATTTGGCCAGATCTACAACAGGAAATACTGGAAAATACCACTAGTATATGCCGGCTTCGGAGCTGCGGGATACGCAGTCGTCTTCAATACAAAATTCTATAATAAGTTTACAAAGGCTTATCAGGATTTTACCGACCAGGTGCCGGAAACGGACAGCTATGTCAGCATGGTAATCGGGATTGACCGTGAAGTGTATGACCCGATACTCAATTCTGATTTGTATGATGCCTCATCTGCATCCTGGATCAGGGATCAGCTTCTGGGGAAGGTTGATTACTACAGGAAATACCGCGACCTGTCATATATAGGAATTGCAGTATGGTACCTGATATCGATAATGGATGCAAACGTTGATGCAAGCCTTTCAGAATTCGAGGTAAGCAACAATCTGGATATAGCACTTTCACCAATTCCGGTTTCTTTATATAACTTTACAGCACTTGGTCTTAACCTGACCATGAAGTTTAACTTTTAATGATTAAAAAGATGAGAAAGATCTGGGCAATCTCATTATTAATATTCCTTGCCGGATTAAATGCCCCGGCCGCTGAAGTAAGCGATACTATATTAATCAGGGATGACAACAGTACAGACAGGGTAGGGAGAGACCTTGACAGCCTTATAAATAACTGGTATGTGAGGCTTGCCTTGAAAAATATACCATATGAAAATACCGATTCTGTAATACCAGAGTTACCCGATACTTTCTATGAAGAAAGGCTTAGACAGATAAACTCGGTAATCCACCTTCCTTTCAATGAAATAATAAGGAATCATATACATGTATATACCGAACGCAAACCCGAGGTGCTACAGGCAGTACTTGGACTTGCAGATTACTATTTCCCGATAATTGAGGATATATTCGATTCTTATGGTCTGCCTGCTGAACTGAAATATATGGCTGTGATAGAGTCAGCTCTCAATCCAAACGCTGTGTCCAGAATGGGAGCTACGGGAATGTGGCAATTTATGTACAGTACAGGAAGGATGTATGGCCTTACTATAAATTCCATCGTGGATGAAAGGAGAGATCCTGTCAAGGCAACTCATGCCGCGGCAAGATACATTAAAGACATGTACGATATCTTCCACGACTGGATTCTTGTAATTGCCGCTTATAATTGCGGCCCCGGTAATGTTGAAAAAGCAATCAGGCGATCGGGAAACATGAAAGATTACTGGGAAATATATTACAGGCTTCCCCGTGAAACACGTGGTTATATTCCACAGTATATTGCCGCAACATATGTACTGAACAATTATAAGTATCATAATATCCAGCCTTTGCCTTCAAACATTCCTTTGTCGACCGATACTATAATGGTAAGCCAGAATATTCATCTTGCACAGATTTCTGAAGTACTTAAGATACCTTATGGTGAGATAAGAACATTGAATCCTCAGTACCGGACTGGTCTCATACCTGGCAGCTCAAAGCCACAGCCTTTAACACTGCCTATGACCTATCTTGGCGATTTCATTGAACTCTCAGACAGTATCAGCAAGTACAAGGAAGATGTTTACCTGGCCAGAGCCAGTACGTCGGTTAACCCTATAAGGTCAACCTACATACCTCCTGATATCAAAGGAAAAACCAAGCTGTATTACACTGTAAAAGAGGGGGATAACCTGGGCTACATTGCAGAGTGGTACAAGGTGGGGCTTTCAAACCTGCGTTACTGGAATGATATTTATACTAATACAATCAGGATAGGACAGACGCTGGCTGTGTTTGTCGATCCTTCGGAAGCTGATTATTACTCTAATGTCACAAACATGACATTTGCCCAGAAACAGGCAATGATTGGCAAACCTGTTCCGGCAAATAAGATAACCACAGGCAGCTTATCAGATCAGGATCCTGATTATATTGTCTACACTGTTGGTTACGGGGATACCATCTGGGATATAGTCAAGAAATTTGAAAATGTAACTACAACTGAAGTTCTGGCTTTAAACAATATTACTGACCCTGCTAGAATACAGGTCGGACAAAGAATCAAGATAAAGAAGAAGAACTAAGCCATTTTTGGCTATGCGCCCTTTCAGGTCATTTTTATTGTTGCTTTTATTATTAAGCTGTTTTACAGGGCTTTTTTATATTATTCCAGGCAGTCCGGGCCTTCCAGGGGTAAATGATCTAATAAACACAGGTCAGACCCTAGATACTGAAACCAGAAAATCAGATCTTCCTTCTTCCGGTGATTCATTATCAGTCTCTTTGGAGAGGTATGTTAATAAGTACAAGGCTCCCGTAAATAAGGATAGCCTAAGTTACTCGGAGCGGTTCACCAGGCTTATTGAACACAGATTTGATTCAGTTTTTAAGCGGGGAGAGCAGATAAGGATAATCTATTACGGAGATTCTCAGCTTGAAGGAGACAGGATAACCTCATACCTCCGAAAGGAACTTTCGCGGAAATACGGTGGCTCAGGACCGGGGCTTTTCCTTCCTCTCATGCCCGTAATGTATACTAAGACTCTTTTTATCAGGGCTTCTTCGAACTGGCGGAGGTATAATTACCTCTCTTTCAGAGACGGGGAAATAGACCATAATATGCTAGGTCCATTTATGACTGTATGCAGGTATTTGCCCGAAGACAAGACTTCGGAAATCAAAGAAAAGGCTACTGTTCATATAGTAAAATC
This sequence comes from uncultured Rikenellaceae bacterium, assembly GCA_964595725.1. GTDB lineage: Bacteria > Bacteroidota > Bacteroidia > Bacteroidales > VadinHA17 > LD21. Next base: position 35,674 of record CAZQRQ010000010.1, read on the forward strand.
TAACTTTGCAGACAGCCTGGCAGTCCTTTTCGATAGACTACGGATTTTCTATGGGAGGGCAAACGGGACAGTTGAGGTACTGGTAAGAGCTGATTCAAGGATTGTTTGTGACGATACCTTGAATACAGAAGCCGGTATCCGGGAATTGAGTGTCAATCTGGGTCGTCCGGAGGAAGTTACTATTGAGTTCTTCGGGAAAGTGAGCCCGGATATATATGGAATGAGTATTGAAGGGGAAGAGGGAATTATTGTGGATAATATACCACAAAGGGGAAGCGCCGGGCTTGAATTCACAATGGTTGACAAAAATAATCTCGGTGAATTCTACAGTCTCGTAAAACCTGATATGTTCATACTTCAGTATGGTTTGAACATAGTAAAAAGCCTCAGAGCTGATTACTCCTACTTTGAAAATGGCCTTTACAGGCAGATTGACCTTCTAAAGGAGCTGTGTCCTTCAACTCCAGTCCTGTTAATGAGCCTTTCCGATATGGCATACAGGAACGGTGATACACTAAGGTCTTACCCGAATATATCAATAATAAGAGATGCCCAGAAAAAGGCAGCAGATAAGTCCGGAGCAGGTTTCTGGGATTCATTCGAAGCAATGGGTGGAGAGGCTTCAATAATATCCTGGTCTGAAAAAGACCCGCCGTTGGCTGAAAAGGACCTGGTCCATTTAACTTATGCAGGAGCTGACACGTTGGCAAAACTGCTGATTGACAGCGTATTCTCATATTCCGACAGCATACTGCTGCAATATGGCGAATCAGGAAACAAGAATGCAATAGCGGTTGCTGATTCTTGTACACTTGTTGCTCCAGACGAAAATCCTGGCGGATTAAGGAAAGTAGCCTTAAGCCTGTCAGAACGATTACTTACTTATTTCCCTGATAACCCCTTCATATTTACAACAGCCGGATTCTGGATTTTTTTCCTTTTTGTGCTTGCCGGGTACTCTTTTGTGTTCAGGAAGCTTAAGCTCAGGAGCTTTTACCTGTTGCTTGTAAGTTATTATTTTTATTATAAGACCGGAGGCCTGTTCCTTTTCCTTCTTGTAATTGTGACGGTGGTCGATTATTCCTGTGGCTGGTTGATTCACGTATCACGAATAAAATTTAAAAGAAAGCTCTTCATTACCATAAGTATTGTATCCAACCTTGCTCTTCTAGCTTATTTCAAGTACGCAGGCTTCGTCACTGATGGCATTAATACAATTTTTGGTACTCATTTCCGGGAGTATGATCTCCTGTCATCGCTCTCAAATTCTGTACTGGGAACATCCTTTGATATCAATAGCATAATTCTCCCCGTGGGGATTTCTTTTTTCACTTTCCAGTCGCTCAGCTATACCATCGACATATACAGGAGAAAGATGCAACCTGTAAAAAGCATAATTGATTTCGGCTTCTTCGTATCATTTTTCCCCCATTTAGTAGCTGGGCCGATTGTGAGGGCATCTGTATTCATTCCCCAGATATACCAGGAATTCAAACTGACCTCAAGGGAGTTCAGTCATGCACTATTTATGATATCCAAAGGATTGATCAAGAAGATTGTCATTTCCAATTTCATTGCAATAAATTTTGTTGACCGTGTTTTTGATGCTCCCGCTCTTTATTCCGGGTTTGAGAACCTTATGGCCATTTATGGATACGGCTTACAGATATACTGCGATTTTTCGGGATATACTGATATAGCAATAGGTGTTGCGCTAGTGCTTGGATTCAGGCTGCCGATCAATTTTAACTCTCCTTACAAGGCTGCTAATATCACCGATTTCTGGAAACGATGGCATATAAGCCTTTCACAATGGTTGAAAGACTATTTATACATATCGCTGGGAGGCAACAGGAAAGGCAAAACAAGGACCTACATAAATCTTATGATAACAATGCTGCTGGGTGGATTATGGCATGGTGCAGCACTCAGGTTCATTATCTGGGGCGGGCTACATGGTACCGGGCTGGTTTTCAATAAGATCTGGAAGTCATTTACAGGTAGCCTGAGAGGTAACACTTTCCTTAAAATAATAAGCGTATTCATTACATTTAATTTTGTATCATTTTGCTGGATCTTTTTCAGGGCGGAGCACATCGGTGATATCAGGATTATGCTGAATCAGATTGTATATAGTTTTAACCCGGGTGTCTTCAAAGAAGTGCTTCTGGCCTACAGCAGTGTACTGTTGATAATGGCGGCAGGTTACATGATACATTTCCTGCCTGAGAATATTAAGGAATCCTACAGAGGATTGTTCATAAAACTACCGGTGGTAATACAGATGACTTTTATCCTGGCTGTTGCAGTTTTCCTTTATCAGATGAGGACCACGGAGGTTATACCATTTATTTATTTCAGATTCTAGGAGTTAACAACTGTAAGGAGAGTTACAGAGGAGTAACAAAGGTAAGAAAAGTATATACCTTTTTATCTACAGGTAGGTTTTATTATCTGTCTGATGCCTGACAAACGGGGCAATTGCCCTGTTGTAAATTCCCTGTACATAGGCTATTGCCATTCCGTAGTTGGTTACCGGTATCCCGGCTTTAACAGCGGGCTGAAGACGGTTGTGAAGCTGTTTCCTTGTGATCATGCACCCTCCGCACTGGATCACCAGCGAATAGTCTGTAATCTGTCGGGGAAGTGCATCCAGCCCTGGAATAACATCATATTCTAATCTCTTGCCAGTGAAGGTACTTATCCATCTGGGTATTTTTATTCTTCCGATATCATCGCAGGCAACATGATGTGCACATGATTCCAGGAGCAGTACCCTGTCACCATTTTCAAGCCTTGATATTGAAGGAGTTCCTTTTAGATAATTTTCAAAGTCACCTTTTAGCCTGGCCAGCAGTATACTGAAACTAGTCAGGGGTATTTCCCCGGGTATCGAAGCATCAGCTTTAGTGAATACCTGCGAATCAGTTACAGCAAGGGCTGGCTTTATTCCTGTCTTCCTTAGAAAGGCATCCACTTCTCTTTCTTTAAGCACTATGGCAACTGCATCATTATCGAGAATATCTCTGATAGTCTGAACCTGTGGGAGGATAAGCCTTCCGGCCGGAGCCTCCATATCTATCGGTGTGATTAGAATGACAATGTCCCCATAGCTTACCAGGTCTCCAAGAAGCGATACTGATTTGTAGGAAGACTCGGGCACTGTTGTCCTGATAAGATCGATCAGCTTTTCGAAATTTCTTTTATCCAGCGAAGAAAATTCAAGAATGTCCTTGCCGGTAGATGATCTTATTTTATCCCTGAATTCCCCTGCAGGCTTTTCAGTATCTGATTTGGTATGAACAAGGAAATAGGGGATGTCATTGTCGTAGAACCTTCTGGTAAGATCATTTTCAAATTTGCCCCACTCATTACCAGCTGTAACCAGAATGGCGACATCAATAAGATCGAGTGTTTTCAATGTTTTTTCCACTCTTTT
>CAZQRQ010000010.1:39122-58969 GCA_964595725.1 uncultured Rikenellaceae bacterium
AGATCTCCGGTATCGTCAATACCTGCTGTATCTACAAGTATCACGGGACCGAAACCTGTAATCTCAAAGCTCTTTTTTACAGGGTCTGTTGTTGTTCCGGCATGATCGGAAACAATTGCAATTTCCTGTCCGGCGAGCACATTTATCAAACTGCTTTTACCGATATTGCGCCTGCCATAGATCCCGATATGAGGTTTAAGATCCTTGCCCTTTTTCATTGCTCATGTCGGTAATTGAGAAGCCAAGTTTTAACAGGTTTCCCGGTTCGAGTATTTCTGAAAGTTTTTTTTCATCAATGATTTTAAGGATATGGTTGGCTTCAATTATGTTAATGCCTTTTTCCTTCATCAATTTTGCAAGATCTGATGCTTTATTATAGCCTGTGAATGGTATAAGGGCCGTTGTAACTGAGGGACTCTTTAACAACCGTTCCAGACCTGTCGCATCGTTTATAATCAATCCTGAGACCAGGTTGTCAAGAATTGTGCTGTTGGCTGAAATGAGTAGTTTGAGGCTTTCAATCACTGCATAGCCTATTAAGGGCAGGTAAGCATTAAGTTCAAGATTTCCCTGGCCACATAGTGAACTTATTAATACGTCGTTAGAATATATCTTATGTGACGCCGAAATAACAAATTCGGGAATTACCGGGTTTATCTTGCCCGGCATAATGGAACTGCCTACCTGTTTTGGAGGAATAGAAAGAAACTTACTGAAAACAATATCCGATGAAAGCAATCTGATATCGCTTACAATTTTTTCCAGGTTCACTGCATGAGCCTTCAGAATTGCATGTATTTCAACCCATTTATCCTGGTTAGCGGTAGCATCAGGCAGGTTCTCGCTGTGAGTTAAAGGAAGACCGGTTAATCTTCTTAATTCAGGAACGACTTCCATTATGAAGAACCTGGGTACTGCATTTCCAGTACCAGTAGCACCTCCTCCCAGGTTCACTATCTTGATTCTTTCAAAGCACTTTGATACTCTCCACCAATCCCTGGAGAGAGCTTCATTATATGTGCTGAAGAGTATCCCGAATGATGATGGGACTGCCTCCTGCATCTGAGTAAATCCAGGCCTGAGCTTATTGCGACTATCTTTTTCAATTGCCTCAATTTCCTGTCTTAAGGCGTTTACCCTTTCTTCAAGGATCTGTAGCAAAAATAATGCTGCAACAGTCAAGGCAGTAGGGACAACATCATTCGTTGACTGGTACCTGTTGGCATGTTCAATAGGATCAACCATGCCATAATCTCCCGGAATTTTGCCCAGCTTAATAAGCGATGCATTTGCAATTATTTCATTTACATTCATGTTTATGCTTGTACCCGCACCGCCCTGAACTGCCGGGACAATAAATGATTCAAAGTATTTTCCTTCAGATACTTCTATTGCACTATCCTGCAGTGATGCCAGGATATTGGTTTCGATTGGAACAATAGGAAGTTTTTCTCCATACTTTTCAATCCCGGCCTTGAAGAATTTCTCCATTGTTGTATAGCATGCAAGTTTGGTCAGGCCCAATGCTTTATACCATTCAACAGGAAATCGGGCATCAGACGGGAAATTCTCGCGTGCCCTTGCAGCATGGATTCCGTAGAGGGCATCGGCCGGGATCTCTTTTCGGCCAAGCATATCATTCTCGGTCCTGAACATGATTAAATTATATTGTTCCCGGAAACCGGTCGTGCGTAGGCAAGGACATCTGCTCCTGTGATCTCATCTTTACAAAGGATTATCAGCCGTTCAAGCACATTCCTGAACTCACGGATATTACCGGTCCATTCAATACTTTGAAGTTCTTTTATAGCATCACCGGTAATTTTCTTCTTACTCATCCCATATTCACTGCATATAAGTTTATTGAAATGTTCTGCTAGCATCGGGATGTCATCAATCCGTTCATTCAGCGATGGTACATGGATAAGGATTACGCTCAATCTGTGATAGAGGTCTTCCCTGAACATGTTGCTTTCTATTTCTTTCTTGATGTTTTTGTTGGTTGCTGCAATAACCCTGACATTTACGTTAATATCCTTGTCTGATCCAACCCGCGATATTCTGTTTTCCTGTAATGCACGCAACACTTTTGCCTGGGCAGAGAGGCTCATATCTCCTACTTCATCCAGGAACAATGTCCCTCCGTTTGCCTGTTCAAATTTGCCTATCCTTTGTTTTATTGCTGAGGTAAAAGAGCCTTTTTCATGACCAAATAGTTCGCTTTCAATTAGTTCAGATGGGATTGCCGCACAGTTTACCTCAACAAATGGTCCTTTAGCCCGGTTGCTCTTTTCATGTATCTGATGGGCCACCAGTTCCTTACCGGTTCCATTAGCTCCCGTAATAAGTACCCGGGCTTCAGTAGGTGATACCCTGTCGATCATTTCCTTCACCATTACAATTGCTTCTGACTCACCCACTATCTCATACATCTTGCTTACTTTGCTTTTAAGAACCTGGGTTTGAGATATCAGGGTTGACTTGTCCGTTGCATTCCGGATGGTGATTAGTAACCGGTTCAGGTCAAGGGGTTTTTCCAGGAAATCAAAAGCCCCTTTTTTAATTGCATCGACAGCCGTATCTATGTTTCCATGTCCTGATATCATTATTACCGGCATGTCAGGAGTGATCTCAAAGATTTTGAGCAGGACTTCTATACCATCCATTTTGGCCATCTTGATGTCGCAGAGAACAATATCATAGGAGTTGCTATTGACCATTTCAAGGCCAGACGGACCATCCTCGGCCAGGTCTACCTCGTGTTTCTCATATTCAAGGACCTCTTTCAGGGTGTTCCTGATGGATCTCTCGTCATCTATAACAAGTATCTTCGACATTTTAATAATTTCTTAATCCACCTCACTCTAACACTCACACTCACTCTGTAACCTATCCGCTATATCTCAGCCATTTCCACATCTCTTTCCACGATGTCTTTTTCCCGTACATAAGAATTCCGGTCTTGTACACTTTTGCAGCCATCCATACAAACCCGAGGAAAGTGACCACCATTATGACCATCGACAGTGCGATCTGCCAGTACGGAACTCCGAATGGGATACGGGCCATCATTACAATGGGGGATGTAAGCGGAATCATTGAAAACCAGAACGACAGTGAACTTTCAGGATTCTGCATGGTCCCCATGGCAACAAAAAGGCCCAGAATTATTGGTATTGTCACTGGTAGCATGAATTGCTGTGTTTCTGTTTCATTGTCGACAGCTGAACCGATTGCAGCAAATATGGAAGCATACAGCAAGTATCCGGTTGCAAAATAGAAAATGAATGACAGTATTATTAGTCCCCATGGCTGGTTAAGTGCACTTGAAAAGATCTTGACAAATTCCGGATCCAGATTAGATGGAATTGATGATGATTCGTCACCAACTGAAACCTGGGGCAGATCTGACGACATGATATTCTGAGGCATGTTCTGGGTAACCTCCTGCAAAGCATCCTTAGGAATGATCGAACTTTTCACGATAGTAACAATCCCTATCGTAAGTAATACCCATATCAGGAATTGTGTCAGACCTACAAGGGCAATACCTACTATTTTGCCGATCATTAACTGGACAGGTTTGACGGATGAAATAATTACTTCAACAACCCTGCTGGTTTTCTCTTCAATAACGCCTCTCATCACCTGTGAACCGAATAAGAAGACCAGCATATACATAAGGAATCCGCCAATATAAGCCAGGGCCATTGAAATTCCCGTATTGGTCTGCTTGACATTCCCTGAGTCGTCGATATTAACTGTCTGGACAGATACATTTGTATTTACTTTCTTCATTATCTCATCAAGGTTCTCAATGTTGAACGAAAGCAGCTTCTGTCTTTCAATTTCCTTTTCCATCGCAGATTCGATATGCTGTAATACTCCTATGGGGGGCTGTTTCTTAGATATCAGCTGGATAGCGTTAGGGACATTTATTATCTCAGGAGAAATGTATAGTATCCCGTAATAGCCAGCCTGCTCAAAGTTGTTTTTCAGGTCGTCAACTTTTACATTGTCGAGGTAAACAAATTCCATGTCCTTGGTATCGGGAATCACATTCCTGAATAGGTCGCCGTTTTCTTCTATTACAGCTATTTTCTTAAAATCTGCATCCTGGTTCATCATCAGGAGGGTTGGAACGACAATAAGTGCTGCCATGAGCACCGGGGCGAGGAGTGTCATTATTATGAACGACTTTTTTCTTACCCTGGTAATGTATTCCCTGCGTATAATTACATATACTTTATTCATGTCGGTTGAATTTTAATTTGATGACTGGTTCTGTGATTCTACCACCCTGATGAAGATCTGGTTCATTGATGGCAGTGCTGGATTAAAAGAGATTACGGTACCTGCTTTTATCATGTCTTTCAGGATATCATTAGTCTTTATAACATCCTTAGTTTTTATCCTGACAATATTCTTCCCGTTATCCTTCTCTTCTTTTATTATAGAGTAATGATCATTCACATCCATGGTGAAATCGCCGGAGAAGGTTATATCATATTCATTGGCTCCCCATGCTTCACGTATCTCATCAATATTACCTTCGAGGATAGTCTTTGCCTTGTTTATCAGGGTAATATTATCGCATAGTTCTTCAACAGATGACATGTTATGTGTTGAAAAAATAATAGTGGCGCCTCTTTCCCTCAGGAAGAGTATCTCGTTTTTGACAATGTTGGTATTTACCGGGTCGAATCCCGTAAATGGTTCGTCAAAAATTATAAGCCTGGGTTCATGAAGTATTGTGGTTATGAACTGGACTTTTTGTGCCATTCCTTTCGAAAGTTCTTCCACTTTTTTACCCCACCAGTCAATTATATCAAGTTTTTTAAACCAGTATCTGAGACGCCTCATAGCTTCATTCCTTGACAAGCCTTTCAGCTGGGCCAGGTATAGTGCCTGTTCTCCCACTTTCATCTTTTTATATAATCCCCTCTCTTCAGGAAGATATCCTATTGTAAGGACATCATCGGACCTGAGTTTCTTACCGTTAAGGAAGAGTTCTCCCGAGTCGGGCCCGGTAATCTGGTTTATAATCCTTATCAGGGTAGTTTTGCCGGCTCCGTTTGGACCCAGGAGCCCGTAGATACACTGTTCGGGAACAGAAATACTGACATTATCGAGTGCCAGTTGTGTTCCGTACTGTTTACTAACATTTCTTGCTTCAAATAGTGCCATAGGTTATAAAATTCATAGTCATGAATAGCAGTTAAAGATACTCAATTCCTTTAAAAACAAATACTGACTTTTCCTGATGAATTGGATAAGTCTGGAATTAGATCCATTACAAATGTGGTCAGAGGGATTGACTTTCTGAAATCTAATCTGCAAAACGGGTGATAGAGTCGGTAAAAACTGTCAGTTGCAGTACAAGCACAATAAAATTTACGTTCAGTTATTCAAAATAATTCCGCATCCTTTCGAAGAATCCCTTATCATTCTTATCGGGTCGAGGCGTGAAAGAACCCGATTCTTTCAGTTTTTCAATTATCCTTATGTCCTCTCTGGAGAGATCCCTGGGGATCCAGACATTAACATTAACAAGCAGGTCGCCTTTTCCGTACCCGTTGACTTCAGGCAGTCCTTTACCTCTAAGTCTAAGTATCTTACCTGGCTGGGTTCCAGGCTCAATTTTGATTTTTACCTGGTTGTCAATCGTCGGTATTTCAACATGTGTACCTGTTATTGCATCGGGGATACTTATAAAAAGGTTATATATCAGATCATTACCTTCACGGATCAGTTCTTCATGATCTTCCTCGTCAATAACTACAAGCAGGTCTCCATTAACTCCGCCTCTTCTGGGTGCATTTCCTTTACCGCTTACTGTCATCTGCATGCCTTTTGCAACACCTGCCGGAATATTGATCTTGATTACTTCTTCACTTTCCACAATTCCTTCACCGTAGCACCTGTTGCATTTTTTATTAATAGTTTTACCGTCTCCACCGCATGAAGGGCATACGGAAGTAGTCTGCATCTGGCCTAGCAGGGTATTTGTTATCCTGGTTACATGACCAGTGCCGTGACAGGTTGAACAATTTGTATAACTTTGTGAATCAGCTGCTCCAGTTCCAGTACACTGAGTACAGGTAATATATTTCCTGACCTTTATTTTTTTCTCTGCGCCGTTGGCTATTTCATTCAGGTTCAGTTTAACCTTAACCCTGAGGTTACTTCCCTTGTTGGCTCTTCTGGAACGACGGCTGCTGCCCCCAAATCCTCCAAAACCACCGAATGCATCTCCGAAAATATCTCCAAATGAAGCAAAAATATCCTCCATCGTCATTCCACCACCGCCAAAGCCATTACCGGCACCTCCAAGGCCTGCATGTCCAAACCGGTCATAACGGCTTCTTTTTTCATCGTTTGAGAGAACTTCATACGCTTCAGCCGCTTCCTTGAACTTTTCCTCCGCATTCTTGTCTCCGGGATTCTTGTCAGGATGGTATTTTAAAGCCTGCTTCCGGTATGCTTTTTTAATTTCTTCTTTTGAAGCATTCTTTTGAATACCAAGTATTTCGTAATAATCTCTTTTTGTCATACCAAGTTAAGATTTTTCCTGCCCGGAAATGATTTAATCAATCTATTCTCCAACAACCACTTTTGAGTACCTCATCACTTTATCATGCAGGTAGTAGCCTTTAAGAACCACGTCAACAACTTTGCCTTTAAGAGACTCGTCCTCTACAGGAATTTTTGATACAGCCTCATGAAGATCGACATTGAAATCACTGTTCAAAGAATCAATCTCCTTAATACCGTTTTGTTTCAGGAAGTCACTGAATTTGTTATATATCAAATCTATACCTTCTTTCATCGCAACACTGTCAGCAGCAGATTCCATCAACTTGAGCGCCCGTTCAAAATCGTCCATAACGGGTATAAGACTGACAAGAATATCTTCCCCGGCGTGTTTTGTAAGCTCTATTTTCTCCCTCAGGGTCCGTTTTCTGTAATTATCAAATTCAGCTGAGAGCCTGAGATACCTGTCCTGCATTTCTGCCAACTTTGCCTCAAGATTAACAGTTTGAGAGGCCTCTTTGTCAGAATCATTTAATGAAGCCGGTTCCCTCTCCCTTTCTTTTTCGGTTTTACCGGATTTACCAGGTTCTTCTTTAGAGCTTTCCTTTTTATTATCCACAGCCTTACTTTCCTGTGAAGCAATGTCTTTATTTTCAGCAGTATCTGAGTTTTTGACTTTATCTGTATCGGTTTCTTTCACTTGCTTTTTCTTCGTCATTTTCTCATTATGTTGAATCGGTTTTTCTTCTTCTTTACAAAATACCTGCCATAAGCGGAGTTTTGTCAAAATGGCATACCTGTTTCAGAGGCGTTAAAGGATATAAGTATTTTATAGACTTTAAAGCCATATCGGGAAATGAATAAATAAAATGTATCAGGTTCTATGATTTATATTACAGCTATCGCATCTGCTTCTATCATGAATCCATGGTGCAGGTCTTTTACAGGAATGATCGATCTTGCAGGCCTGTGTTCTCCGAAGAACTCTGAGTAGGTCCTGTTTACTCCATCCCAGAGACTTATATCTGTTACAAACAGGATCATCTTTATGATTTTTGAAATGTTACTGCCTGCTGCATTTACAATCGCCTCAATGTTTTTCAGAACCTGGAAGGTCTGTTCTTCAATACTCCCAAGTATCCTCACTCCTGTTTCAGCCGTAACTGGTAGTTGCCCGGAAACAAAAACCATACTATTTGCTACGACAGCCTGGGAGTAATGACCTCCGGGCAGGGGTGCTCCCTGCGTTTCTATTTTTTTGATTGTCATCATGTTACGCTTATTTTAAATATATAATAACTCTTATATAAGACTTACCAGGCCGCCTGTGTGCCAGAACAGAACGTTATCCCCGGTTTTGAAAAATCCCTTTTCACAATGAGATATTAGTCCGTCGGCAGCCTTGGCCGTATAGGTATCGTCAAGCAGTATTCCTTCATTTTGAAGGAAGAGACTTTTAGCTCTCTCAGAACCCTGTGTAGGTATGCCATATCCATCACCGATAAATTCCGTGTATATAGTAAGGTCTTTCTCCCTGATGATCAGATCAGATTCAAGTTTTATAAAAAGGGAATTACATATACCTGAGATGCGAGAAGCGAGTTCTTCTTTGATGCTATCTGCACTTATTCCTGCGATTTTAATATCATTATGGTCAAAGATTCTTTTCCCTGCTTCAAGGCCGGCCTGGGTTCCTCCTGAAGATGAAGAGTGGTATATATGAGTGAATGTAATTTCAAGATCTTCTTCCTGTTCTTTCAATTCTCTCATTGCATTTACGAATCCAGGCACTCCGTTAATATCGGATGCACCAAGCGGAATTATGTATGGTATTTTACCTTTGGCCGTCATCTCATCTGCTATCCTTTTCATCTCAGGCTCCCGCTGTAGGCTGTCATTGACAAAGTGTACCATTATGTCCATTAATTTCAGTACTTTAAAATTACCGGTCGGGGGTACCGGTTCTGAACCATTAAGAACGAGTATACAATCCAATCCCAAGCGCCTGGCAATCTGGGCAGTTGTTCTGGCATGATTTGACTGTACTCCGCCGCAGGTGATTATCAGGTCACAGCCACAGGATAATGCATGAGCAAAGGTATATTCAAGTTTCCTTAGCTTATTTCCCCATACAAGCTGGCCAATGAAATCATCTCTTTTAATATACAGGTTGGGAGCTCCTCTTAGCGCAGAGGAGAGCCTTTCCAATTTCTCTACCGGTGAATTAAGAGGGGCAAGTGAAATTTTCGGGATCTTTGCAAAATCGTCCGAAATCATTGCTTATGGTATTAATAAAATAGTTAATCGTGTGGGTTGCACCTGGGAATCAGACCCTTCTGATATCGGCTCCGATTGCTTTTAGCCTGATGTCAATCTTTTCATAACCTCTGTCAATCTGTTCAACATTATGAATGGTACTTTGACCCTCAGCTGATAAGGCTGCTATCAGTAGTGCAACTCCTGCTCTGATATCAGGTGATGACATTATGGTGCCTCTTAGTTTTATTTTCCGGTCATGACCAATAACCGTGGCACGGTGTGGATCACACAGTATAATCTGGGCACCCATATCTATTAGTTTATCAACGAAGAATAATCTGCTTTCAAACATTTTCTGGTGAATGAGCACTGCCCCTTTTGCCTGGGTGGCGGTAACCAGCATTACACTAAGCAAATCGGGTGTAAGACCCGGCCATATCGCGTCAGCAATTGTCATAATAGAACCATCGATGAATGTCTCGATCTCATAATGTCTCTGGCGGGGAATATAAATGTCATCTCCTTTTCTCTCAAGGTGTATTCCAAGGTGGCGGAAAGAGTCAGGTATTATTCCCAGGTTTTCATAAGATACGTTCTTAATCGTAATTTCAGATTCGGTCATTGCTGCCAAACCGATGAAGGATCCTATCTCAATCATATCTGGAAGTATCGTATGCGTACAGCCTTCGAGCCTTTCAACACCATCAATATTTAGAAGGTTTGATCCAATCCCCTCGATTTTTGCGCCCATCAATACAAGCATTCTGCAGAGTTGCTGTATATATGGCTCACAGGCTGCATTGTATATTGTGGTTCTTCCTTCTGCCAGTACTGCGGCCATAATGATATTGGCGGTCCCGGTTACAGAGGCTTCGTCGAGGTGGATAAAGGATCCTTTCAGGGTTGTAGCTTCCACGCTGAAAAATGAATCGGAGGCATCGTATCCAAATGCTGCACCAAGTTTCTGGAACCCCATAAAGTGTGTGTCAAGTCTTCGGCGGCCTATTTTATCGCCACCCGGTTTTGGCATCATCGCTTTTCCAAACCTTGCCAGCAGGGGTCCCACTAACATTATTGATCCCCTTAGACTGATGCTTTGCTGCCTGAATTCTTCTGAAGAAAGATATTTAAGGTCGACATTTTTTGCCTCAAAGTGAATAGTTGATCCTGATTCCCTTTTTATGTTCACGCCGATTAAGCCAAGAAGGTCTATAAGCTTATTCACGTCCAGGATATCAGGTAAATTTTTTATTGTAACCCTGGATGAGGTAAGCAAAACGGCACAAAGCACCTGCAGGGCTTCATTTTTTGCTCCCTGAGGTGTTATTTCACCATTCAGATGCTTTCCACCATTGATGATAAATGCACCCATTAGGTTCTGTTATAACCCTTCTTTTTGTTGTAAGACTGCTTACCCTGTTGCTTTCCGTGCTGCTTACTTTTTTCCTTTTTCTTTATCGGCGGCAGTAAATCTTTAATATCAAGCAACTTAACCCCCTCTGTTATCCTGAGTTTTCCGCCTGATAGAAGCTTAAGATCGCTGAATATTACTTCATCAGCAACCTGTCCCCTGTTCCAGGTTATATAAGACTTTTTCATTTGGTTGACTATAAGTGAAGTAAGGTATTCCTTTTCCTCACCTTCTTCCTTTTCGGAAGCAGCATCTATTAACAATTCGATGATTTTTCCGTAATGCAGAAATCTTATATTACCCTGCGAATAGGGAATCCCGTTAGGCTTCTCCGTGAATTTAGATATTTCAGGAGTAGGGTATGGTGAATCAATGTCCAGATCAAATTCTGCAATCAATGAAAGATGATCCCACAACTTATGCTTAAAATCTCCAATGTCGCGGAGATGAGGATTAAGGTTCCCCATGATTTGGATAATTGTCTTGGCGGCTCTGTTTCTCTCATCCCTGTCTTCGATGGTCTTGACATGATCAACCATTTTCTGCACATTCCTTCCGTATTCCGGCAGAGCCATTCTTTTTCGCTGTGTATTATAATCGTATGCCATACAATGTTAAATTGTCTTTGTGCAAATCTAATAATTAAATGCCAATCCACGAAAGATTTATGTTTAACCGGATATATCCGGTCAATACTTGTCTTTTTAGTTTTTTTTTCGATTGCACGCATTAACTTTGTTGATACAGATAACATCTTCCATGCGAAAAACTATTCTATTTATTCTCATAATACTGGCTTCAGTCAGTGCTTTTTCATTTCAGGAGGGCAACCGGAAAGCGATAGATGTTCTACATTATGTATTTAATATAAAGCTTAATGACACTTCAGATATTATTTCCTGTAAATCAGTGATAACGCTGACATATAATGACCCAATTTTACCACTGAAACTTGATCTGGATAACATGGATTTGTCAGGCAAGGGAATGACAGTGAGTAATATAACATATAACAGCCAGGATGTAAAATGGGAACATACAGCTAATACTCTTCGAATCGGAGAAAGCGGTCAGTTCAGAGCAGATTCAGCTGTTACTCTTACCGTAACATACTCAGGTATTCCGGCTGACGGTCTTATAATATCGAGGAATAAATTCGGCAACCGTACATTTTTTGCCGACCACTGGCCTGACAGGGCATCTAATTACTTGCCGGTAAACGATGATCCGGCTGATAAAGCCACGGTTGAATTTATTATCACTGCCCCATCACATTACCAGGTTGTTGGCAATGGTTACCTTATTGAGGAAAGTGATTTACCAGGGGATGAAAGACTCACTCACTGGAAGGAAGATGTTCCTCTTGCCACTAAAGTGATGACTTTCGGTGCTGCTTCATTTGCAGTTCAGTATGCGGGAACTGTAAAAGGTATTCCGGTATGGACCTATGTTTATCCTGAAAACAGGAAGGAAGGCTTCTCAGATTATTCAATAGCATTAAAACCCCTGGCTTTTTACATGGACCTCATTGGTCCATATTCTTATGAAAAACTCGCGAATGTCCAGTCGAAGACAATATTCGGGGGGCTTGAAAATGCAGGCTGTATATTTTACTCAGAAAACTCGGTAACAGGAAAGGGAACGGCAGAAAGCCTTATTGCCCACGAGATAGCACACCAGTGGTTTGGAAATTCCGTAACTGAAAGAGAATGGCATCATATATGGTTAAGTGAGGGTTTCGCAACCTATCTTACTTCTGTATACCTTGAAAAGAACTATGGTAAAGAACGGTTTTCTGAAAGCATGAGGTCTGCCCGCGATAGGGTATTGAGGGCATTCGAGCGTACTCCGGCACCGGTTATAGATACTTTAATAACTGACCTTATGGATTTGCTGAATGCCAACTCGTATCAGAAAGGTGCCTGGGTTCTCCACATGTTAAGATATGAAATTGGTGATGAAAAATTCTGGACAGGTATAAGGTTGTTCTACGAGAGATTCAGGAATGGGAACGCTCTAACAGGTGATTTTAAGGATGTTATGGAGGAAGTATCGGGAATGTATCTTGGCTGGTTCTTTAATCAGTGGCTTTATGTTTCCGGCCAGCCCGACCTTAAGGTTGAATTGACAGATTCACGTTCAAATGGTAAAAAGGATATAACAATAGAGCAGACTCAGGAGGACCTGTTTGTTTTTAGCATCGAAATTGGAATAATGGATGGAAATGGTACCAGGAAGCAAATAATTCCTGTAAGCCAGAGGATTACAAGACTTTCTGTAACCGCGGGCAAAGATGCGGTACTGATAATTGATCCGGATGTAAATTTACTGTTCCGAATGGTGTCCGCTGATTAACCAGGCACCATAAGCGACACCTGAACCACTGCACCTATAATTCCGGAAAAAATGCATCATTTTCAACATTTCCGTCGAAGACCTTTTCTTGTAAGATTATAGTCCCAGGAACTGAATTGCAACTCCCGAAAAGAAAATAATTGAACCTGCTATAAGGTGGTTATACTTCTCAACCGGCTTAAGATTGATCTTGCTGAGGCCAAGTTTGAAGGCCAGAACAATCGACATCATTGTAACAATTGTTACAATTGAAAACAATACTGATACAAGAATCACTCCCGGGATATTTTTTTCTGCGGCGGGATACATGAGTATAGGAATAAGCGGTTCGCAGGGTCCAAAGACAAAAATCAGGAAAAGAATCCAGGGGGTTGTTGATACAGGATCAGTTTCGTGTACATGAACATGGCCACCATTGTGTCCATGTTCGTGTTCGTGATGTTCACCGCCCAGATGGAAATGTTTATGGCTATGTGTTCTTTTCTTCACAAGATTTCTTACGCTTATTATAATATAGACAAGGCCGAAGGCAATGAACAGCCAGCCTGCAATGTTACCCCTGAAAGATTCAACAGAAACCAGCCTGTTTACGGATATCCCAACAGCAATTCCAATCAACCCAAGCACAATGGAACTGAGCACATGTCCCAGACCGCACAGGAATGTAATTATCATAGTTTTCCTGGTGTTCCATTTCCTGGCCTGGCTCAGTACAATGAAAGGAAGGTAATGATCCGGGCCGAGCATAGTATGCAGAAAGGCTATAGAAACAGCTGTTGCTGATAGGAGTGTCAGGGAATTGTCCATCTTTTATAATTATTTTACAGCTACAATAATATTAAAAATTCCGCTACATACAGTTTTACTGGCAGTCTTATTTAAAACTATATCATGAATTTATCAAGTCCTGAAAAAAATCCTGAAAACCTACTGCCGGGAGTCTCATTGCAAGAGTATTGGGCCCGTAGTTCCTGGTAATGTATCCATTCTGCTTCAGGTATTCATTACACTCATTTCTGAGTTCATCAGAGAAATGGATATTTTCATACACTATTACTTCAGGTTTAGTGGAAGC
The DNA here is from genome assembly GCA_964595725.1 of uncultured Rikenellaceae bacterium. Lineage (GTDB taxonomy): Bacteria > Bacteroidota > Bacteroidia > Bacteroidales > VadinHA17 > LD21. Next base: position 52,757 of record CAZQRQ010000010.1, read on the forward strand.
AATATTGAACATTTTAATTATCTCAAAGTCAAATCCTTCTGTATCTATCTGAAGCCAGTCTATTTTTTTAAGACTGAATTTCCTGAGAAGGCTGGCTGTACTGATACATTCAACACTCTCTTCTATGATACATTCATCCTTGTTTAACGGGAGACCGGCCCCCTCTTTAGCGGCCTGCCTTTCAACGTAACCCGACCTTACTGCCTCTTCGAGGACAGCCCTGTTAAAACTTGTAAGCCCTGTTGCCCACCTTGAGTTACTTACTGATATCTTGTATATTGGCTTATGCCCGTCATTGGTGTCAAGGGCTGCATTCAGGACATTTATACCAGGGGTATTTTTGTAAAGTGGCTCCAGGTATTTTTTATAAACATATTTCTGTGGTTCCAGAAGAACTCCGCACCAGTGATCTCTTTTTATGAATTTATGTATAGGATCATTGTTAATACCGTCGTTAGCACCGACCTGGACAACGGTCAGGTTGTTCCTGTTTTTCGAGAATAAGCTTGTAAATTCATCGATAGTATCTTTTTTTGGTTTGAATAAATACCTGTAAAATGCGGTGAATATGAAATTATTACCGGCACTCATTGCAAATATGATTCTCTTATATAGCGACTTTGCCTTGGCCTTGAAATTCATTCCGGGCTTCTTTGTTTATGACGGCAAAGATACACTTAATGCGATTTAATTATTAACTTTGACTGCCATATATAACCTGCCTCATTCTAATAAAACGGTAAACATGAAATCGCCGAGCTCGAAGTCTGAAAAGAGGTATCATGATTTCCCCACCCAGAGCCTGACACTGGGATTAATCTTTGCAGTTATTGGCACAAGTCCTTTGTACACGATGCGCGCAGCAATCAGTGGTGCTGAAAGTGAAATAGGGAGTCTTATGGTACTTGGTGTTCTGTCATGTATTTTCTGGACTCTGACTGTGCAAACCACAATAAAATACATCGTTATAACGCTTAGAACCGACAACAATGGTGAGGGTGGTATTTTTGCCCTTTTCTCCCTTATCAGGAAAAAATCAACATTCCCTGCAGTGTTGACTATGATAGGCGGTGCAGCTTTATTTGCAAATGGTATATTAACACCTTCAATAACTGTTACTTCCTCTCTTGAAGGATTCAGGGCGATAAACGAGGGTTTTAATGCTGTTCCTATTGTTATAATAGTATTTATAGTTTTATTTCTGATGCAGAGATTAAAAACTAGCCTTGTGAGAAATGCAGCTGGCCCAGTTATGATAATTTGGTTTCTAATGATCGGCTTGTTCGGGCTGATACAGATTTTTGAATATCCCGCGGTTATTAAAGCATTTAATCCGGCATATGCTTATATGTTCCTGTCAGAGTATCCCGGAGGCTTCCTTCTTCTTGGTGCTATTTTCCTTTGTACAACAGGAGCTGAGCTGATCTACTCGGAAATGGGCCGGGCTGGAAGAATCAATATTTCCATTTCCTGGATATTCGTGAAATTCATTCTTGTTTTGAGCTATTTCGGACAGGGGGCATGGATGCTGGTCAATAATACAACGGGAGAATACCTGAATCCGTTTTTTTCCGTTATCCCGCAATGGTTTCTTATCCCAGGTATACTTATTTCGGTTTCAGCAGCAATTGTTGCCAGCCAGGCGATAATAAGCAGTTCATATTCGCTGATAAGAGAGGCGGTATCATTCAATTTCTGGCCAAAAATTAGAGTTATTCATCCAACAACAGACCGTGACAGGATTTACCTCCCTTTTGTGAACTGGTTCTTGCTGATCTCATGTTGTTTAACAGTATTGCTGTTCCGCGATTCAGAAAACATGGAAGCGGCTTACGGTCTTGTTGTAAACATAGCAATGATCTTCACAACTGTTATGCTTTCATTTTATCTCTATCAGAAAGGCTCAGACCAGAGGCTTGTACTGCTCCTGCTTATGCTTTATCTGATAGTGGAAGGAAGCTTCCTGATATCTTATCTGCATGATATTCCTGGTGGAGGATGGTTCTCCTTGCTTGTACTTTTCATGATATTCATAATTATCTATAGCTGGTACTTTGGCCGGAAGATAAAGAACAGGTATATAACCTTTTCTAACCTTGACGATTATATACAGATGTTCAAGGATCTGAGAAACGACGAATCAGTGCCTTATACAGCCACTAACCTCGTTTACATAATCAGGGCAAACAGACCCGACCAGGTTGAATCAAAGGTAATTTATTCAATCTTCAGGAAGCAGCCAAAGAGGGCAAAGACTTACTGGCTTCTCCACGTTAATATTGTTGGTGATCCAAACAGCTTTGAATACATCGTAAAACATATAATACCCGGTATCCTTATTCGTGTCGATTTCAATATAGGTTTCAAGGTTGAACCCAGGATCAACCTCTATTTTTCTGAAGTCCTTGAAGATCTTGTAAAAGCCGGTGAAATTGAATGCGACAGCTGTTATGAATCGTTAAGGAAACATGATTTTCCGGGAGACTTCAGGTATATCCTTATTGACAGGGTAATGCCAAAGGATAATCCTCTTTCCGGACTTGAAAATCTTACCCTGTCGATTCACAATATTACAAGGGTACTAAGCACTCCTGACGTTAAAGCATTACAGCTTGATTCTATTAACACCATAGAGGAACAGGTTCCTATTACAGTTGATCAGCCAGTTATTAATCGAATAACAAGGAAAATCTAGTTATCAAGTATTATCCGGCGTGTTCGTATTTTATTCACCATTTTTATAATCAATGCCAGCATAGAACCAGCCATGGCCAGTGCCATATCTTTTTGAGCATCCCACATGTCTCCCTGCTGTCCGTTGTAATTTTCAGCATCCTGTGGGGATAATACCAGTGTCAGGCCCCATTCGAAGACCTCGTAGACAAGGCTTATACCCAGAATTGAGAGAAAAGCCAGGATACTGGCAAACCTGTCCGGTGCCCTGAACCATTTAATATATATCTCCCTGAGCGGGGGTAATATCATAAGTCCGAACATCAGGTGCACAAAGCGGTCGTAATGATTTCTATTCGAACCAATAATATCTGAAAGTGTGCTTCCCGTAAGCGATTCAATCCATTTATCATATGGTACATAGGAATATATCCACCTGGCGCCTATAATATGCAGGATCAGGAATGCAATAATAAGAGTGAAGGACCTGTCTGACAGGGAATTATTTTTTATGATAACTGCAAGAAACACTATCATGAATATTGTTATGAAATGCTGCAGGAACATTTCTGACGGGTATACCGGTTTAATGCATGAAATGCACAGGAGAATAATAAATCCAACCAGAACAATAAATTTATATCTTATGTTTCTATATTTAAGGTTCACAATGAAATGAATCTATGTAACTATTTTCAGCTCGTTATGTATGCAAGTTATAATATTACACCAAGATAATTATATAAAAATGTTTGAATAGTATGCTCAATATTCCGGTAAGTAATAACAAGAGAGTAGTAATAGTCGGTTGCGGATTCGGGGGGCTCACACTTGCTCGTAATTTAAGAAATGCAGACTTCCAGGTAGTTATGATCGACAAGCATAATTATCACCAGTTTCCTCCTCTTTTTTACCAGGTTGCTTCCGCAGGGCTGGAACCAGATTCTATCCTTTTCCCGATCCGCAAAATATTTCAGCGGTACAAAGATTTTTATTTCAGAAAGGCGGCAGCTCTGTCTGTTGAAACAGAAAATAGCAGACTGATAACTTCGGAAGGAGCCATTGACTACGATTTTCTCGTTCTTGCTCATGGTGCTACAAATTCCTTTTTTGGTTCTTCTGATATGGAAAGACATTCTCTAGGGATGAAGACAATTGCCGAGGTACTGGATTTGCGTAACAACCTTCTCATGAATTTTGAGAAAGCTCTTACTTCTGCAGATGAAGAAGAGATGGAACGCCATTTGAATATTGTAATTATTGGTGGCGGACCTTCAGGAGTGGAGATATCAGGTGCGATTGCTGAGATGAACAGGTTTATACTTCCTAAAGATTATCCTGAACTGAAGGAGAGGAGGGCGAACATTTATCTCATCGAGGCTTCAGAGAGACTCCTCTCGGTAATGTCGGTAAGATCTTCAGAGAAAGCAGAGGAATTTCTCCGGCATGCAGGTGTTAGTGTCTTAACCGGAGTTAGAGCAACGGGGTGTGATGAAAGAAGTGTTACTTTATCAAATGGAGAGATTATTCCTACTTCACTGATAATATGGACCGCCGGAATCATGGGAAACACATTGGAAGGCCTCCCTGCTGGTCTCTACACAGGGAACCGAAGGATAAAGGTTGATCGCTGCAACAGGGTGCAGGGTTACAGCAATGTTTTTTCAATTGGTGATATAGCGTTTATGACTGATGAAAAGTACCAGCGTGGTCATCCCCAGGTAGCTCAGGTGGCAATTCAGCAAGGGGAGACACTGGCAAAAAACCTGAAGCAGAACCTTACCGGAGGGCCTTTCAAAGAGTTCTCTTACCACGATCATGGTGCTATGGCTACGATTGGCAAAAACCTTGCTGTTGTGGAACTGCCTTCTATTCATTTTCATGGTGCCTTTGCATGGTTTGTCTGGATGATAGTACACCTGATGAGTATAATAGGTGTGCGTAACAAGCTGATGATATTCATAAACTGGGCCTGGAAATATCTTACTTACGATCAGTCGCTGCGGCTTATCCTGAGGCCCAAAGGCCGTATTTAAGAGTAATATTGTGCTTAAGAAAATTAAATTCTATTTTTGAAGTAAACAGATCGAGTGTTTATTCATCTGTAATAGTCATATTTTTAAATAAAATAATTCCTTTCGATGAAAAAGTACTTTATCCTTGCTGCTCTTTTACTTGCTTTCAGCATGGTAATTTCAGCCCAGGTTTCTGGCTGGAAAATTGCTGGCAGTAAAATTTCTACAGGATGGGCAGAAAAAGTCGATCCTTTAAATCTGCTTCCTGAATATCCCAGGCCTCAGCTTGTAAGAGATAACTGGATTAATATTAATGGTTTGTGGGATTATGCTATCACTCCAAAAACAAGCGCAGGCCCGGATAAGTATGATGGGAAAATTCTTGTACCCTTTGCCATAGAATCAGCTCTCAGCGGAGTCATGAAGAATGTGGGAGCAGACAGTGCACTATGGTATAAAACAACATTTACCATCCCTCCTGGTATGCGCGATAAGAGGATAATCCTTCATTTTGGTGCTGTCGACTGGGAATGCGAGGTGACTGTAAACGGGGAAAAAGCCGGCTCTCATTCAGGAGGCTATGATCCTTTTTCATTCGACATCACACCTTTTTTACGGACCATTGGAAGGAACAAGCTTGAGGTCAGGGTTTATGACCCTGCTGACAAGGGACCACAGCCACGGGGAAAGCAAGTCAGCAATCCGAGGGGAATCTGGTACACCTCCGTTACGGGTATCTGGCAGACTGTCTGGTTGGAAGCAGTACCTGAGACATATATCTCGTCCACTAAGCATATTCCTGATATTGATAAAAAAGTAATTGTGGTTGACGTGAAAGTTGAGAATGAGCAGCCTGGAGATATTATTCATGTTATAGCCAAAGATGGTGAAAAGATTATTACTGAAAAGAGAGTTGATAACGGGGCTGGTATAGTGCTGCAAATTCCCGACCCGGTACTTTGGTCTCCCGCTAATCCGTTCCTGTATGATCTGGAGCTGAAAGTTGAAAGAAAAGAAAGAGTATTAGACGCGGCCAGGAGTTATTTTGCGATGAGAAAAATATCTCTTCAGCCTGATAGTGAAGGTGTCCTGCGGATAATGCTCAACAATAAGTTCACATTTCAATATGGGACTCTTGACCAGGGATGGTGGCCCGACGGACTATATACTGCACCCTCTGATGAGGCACTTCTCTTTGATATTGTGAAAACAAAAGAAATGGGATTCAATATGATCAGAAAACATGTAAAGGTCGAACCTGCGCGCTGGTATTATCATTGTGACAAAACCGGAATGCTTGTCTGGCAGGATATGCCCAGCGGAGATCTTGGTGGTCACCAGTGGAATAACCGTCCCGGTATGGAAGGTGGGTCAGATAAGATCAGGAGTGAACAATCGGAAAAGATATACAGAACAGAGTGGAATGCGATAATCGACAGATTGTATAATTTCCCTTGTATTGTAGTCTGGGTACCTTTTAATGAAGCATGGGGACAATTTAAAACGGTTGAGATTACCAGGTGGA
>CAZQRQ010000010.1:58979-74335 GCA_964595725.1 uncultured Rikenellaceae bacterium
CAGAAAGATCCTTCGAGGCTGGTGAACAGTGCCAGTGGTGGTAACTTTCATGAAGTCGGTCATATACTTGACCTGCATAATTACCCCGGACCGGTTATGGCCAAACCCGAGGTGTTTGGAGCTTATGAAGCTCTTGTCCTGGGTGAATTCGGTGGTCTTGGTCTGCCTGTGGAAAATCATACCTGGCTGGATAAGGATAACTGGGGATACAGGACTTTCGCTGATGCTGATACTCTTTTCAGGACCTATTCAGGTTACCTCGATCAGTTAGCAGGATTCATAGAACGGGGACTCTCAGCCGCCATATATACTCAGACAACAGATGTTGAAATTGAAACCAATGGCTTGATGACTTATGACCGGAAAGTTTTAAAGATGCCTGAGTCAAAGTTGTCAGAAGCCAGCAGGAAACTATATAATGCTGCAGTTAAGGTGCCTTTCAGGTAATCTGAGTAAAACCTGCATGTCTTTACCAAGAAGATCATTTTTCTTATTTTTACAATACATTATCTAACCTACCAAAAAATAATTATCATGAATAAAATACTTCTAGTTATGTTGTCCATGGCTGTTTATATTTCAGCATATGGACAGTCATCAGTGGCACTGGTTGTAGACGGTAGTGCACCGGGATCAAAAATCAACAGGCATATTTACGGACATTTTTCAGAACATCTGGGAAGATGTATTTATGATGGATACTGGGTTGATCCTTCAATGCCCGTACCTAAACAGGACCGCATAAGGCTTGACATTGTAGATGCTTTGAAAGAAATTCAAATTCCAAACCTGAGGTGGCCGGGTGGATGTTTTGCAGATACCTATCACTGGCGTGATGGAATAGGCCCCAGAAATCAGCGACCGACAATGATAAATACTAACTGGGGTAATGTAACTGAGGACAATAGTTTCGGAACACATGAATTTCTGGAGCTTTGCGAATTGATAGGGGCAGATCCGGTTATAGTAGGGAATGTGGGAAGCGGGACAGTACAGGAAATGGCAGACTGGGTCGAATACCTGAATTTTGACGGCGTAAGTCCGATGACGAACCTTAGAAAGGAAAATGGAAGAGAGGAACCATGGCGGGTATCCTTCTGGGGTATTGGCAATGAAGCATGGGGTTGCGGAGGAAGTATGACAGCCGAATATTATGTTACACAATACAGGAGATATTCACAGTTTGCAAAGAATTACCCGGGAGCTTCATTAAGAAAAATAGCGAGTGGTGCAAGCTCAGGGAACTTTGAATGGACCGATGTTCTGATGCAGGGCATCGGAGGCAGAGGGCGAGGGATGTGGGGCATCGATGTCCATTACTATACAAGACCTCCCCGCAGATTCGGAGCACCAGGTCAGAGACCGGAAAGCCCTTCGCAGGGTTCGGCAACTGATTTTACTGAAGAGACTTATTTCGCTACAATGGTCAACGCTTACCGAATAGAAGATATAGTATCCGGCCATGACTCGGTAATGACAAAGTACGATCCTCAAAAACGTGTTGCACTTGTGATTGGAGAGTGGGGCATATGGACCGATCCTGAACCCGGCACAAATCCGAGCTTCCTGTACCAGCAAAACAGCCTCAGGGACGCCATCATTGCAGGCACTCACCTTAATATCTTCAACAATCACTCTGACAGGGTTCAGATGGCTCAGCTTGCTCAGACAATAAATGTTCTCCAGGCATTGATACTTACTGAAGGACCCAAAATGATCCTTACACCTACATACCATGTTTTTGACCTGTACAAGGTGCATCATGATGCAACTCTTTTACCTGTCAGGTTTACCAGCCCTGACTACGAAATGAATGGAAGAAGCATTCCTGCTCTTAATATTTCAGCCTCAAAAGACTCTACTGGCGTCGTGCACATAACTATAGTAAATGTTGATCCGAACAGGGATATAAATCTCAGCACAAAGATTAACCAGGTTAAATGGTCATCAGTTACCGGTAAGATATTAACGTCGACTAAAATAACAGATATAAATACTTTTGATAAGCCGGAGACAGTCAGAATACAGAATTTCAATGGTGCAAGAAAGAAAGGTGATTTGCTTAATGTGACTCTTCCTCCCAGATCAGTGGTAATGCTGGAAATAAAATGATTAACTTAAAAGAAGCCTTTTACCTTGTATACAACAGTTATAATACAAAGGTAAATGGATGACCATATATCGACAGATCATATTATTATTGACTTAATTCTCTTAGGTAACCTTTCTGATAAATTACTATCTTGCATAAAATTATTCTGAAGAAACTATGAAAACACATTTAATAAAAATTATTCTTATGGCTGTTGTATTAAGTCTTTTCGGTTGCAAGGGAAATGATAACCCTGCATCATGGAGTGATAAAAAAGTGGATGAATGGTTTAATAAAGCAGAATGGAAGAACAATTGGCAGGTAAAGCCTGACAATTCAATTAACAAGAGAGATATGGCAATAAGCTATTTTAAGCTTAAAGACAGGTGGGATAATGCATTCTCTTTTTTAAAAAACAATGACCTCTCAGCACTTAGTGCCGGAAGGCACGACATCGACGGTAATAACCTTTATGTAAGCATCACTGATTACAAAACAAAGAATGAAGAAGATGCTAATTATGAGGCACACAGAAAGTATGCCGATATTCAATATGTGGTTTCTGGAAAGGAACAGATAGGTATTGTCCCTATCTCGATGAAAGACAAAACAGTGCAGGAATATAGCGAAGCCAATGATATCGAGTTCTTCACTGTAAAGGGACCAAATAATCATCCTGCTGATCCTGGTGTCTTTTTCATATTTTTTCCGGGCGATGCTCATGAGCCAGGCCTTAAAGTTGACACCGTAGCTCCTGTAAGGAAAGTGGTTGTGAAGGTCAGACTCGATTAATAATGATGGAACTGTTTCATTCACTTTTCGAATGGTATATGGCCAACCTGAATTATTTCACGGTTGGCCTTCTTATGATCATCGAAAGTTCATTTGTGCCATTCCCTTCAGAAGCCGTAATACCATTTGCTGCCTACAAAGCAGCACAGGGTGAGATGAATCTTTTCTTTGTGGTATTATCAGGTACAATAGGAGCATTAATAGGGGCTTCGATAAACTATTATCTTGCCTTATTCCTTGGAAGACCTCTTGTATACAAATTTGCCGGCTCACGGCTTGGAAGATTGTTATTGCTTTCAAAAGAGAAAGTTGAAAATGCCGAGAACTATTTCAACCGGAATGGCAAATCATCGACATTTGTTGGAAGGCTGGTTCCTGCTGTTCGTCAACTTATCTCAATTCCTGCAGGTCTTGCACGTATGAATATCGGAAACTTCCTGATATATACGCTTTTAGGTGCCGGAATCTGGAACATAGTACTGGCTGTCGTCGGATATTACCTTTACGAGGTAAGGGAAAAGGTATTCCCCTATATAGGGCATATACTTGTAATCCTTGGAATAGGTTTTGTTATCTACCTGATAATTAAAGCAAGAAGAAAGAAATAATCGTTTCAGATTTATTATTAAAGCTACTCCGGTTGTTTGTTGTAAAGAGCCTGGACTATTAGTACTACAATTAAGCCAGATAGTAAGGGCAGGAAAACTGGCCGAAATATTACACGTTACGGTAGTTTTTCCAGTCGGCTGAGTTCAGTTCAGTTTCTCATTCTGGCCGGTCTGAACATATATTTATATTATTATAATTTTAGATCCCTCTGAACGATTTATTGTACTTTTCAGGGAGTGAATATACAATCTGCTTTACTTTCTGTGCCCATTGAGGATGTGAAAATTCATCTGTAATTGCCTGGTAAGGTATTACATTCCCGACAGTAACCGTAGTCGTTGAATTTCTCTGTTTAATCATTTCCCCAGGAAGTAACATGGTTTCAATATACATTTTAAATCCAAGAATTTTCCTCAGCCTTGCTATATTATAGAACAGGTTTGAATTCCTTCCACTGATATGCACAGGTATTATATCTCGCTTATGCTGAACTGCCTTGGTAATGAATGATTTTTGCCATACCGGGTCGGAGATTACTCCTTTTCTCCTCCTGGATACTTCTCCCGAAGGAAAGATCATTATCTGGGTTGATGATGCATATAAGTTATCAATCCTTGCAGCGACCTCCCTGTTATTTTTCCCGAATACGTTAAGACCCAGAACCAGGGGACGCAGGTTGGGGATACTATTTAATAGTTCATTTGCAGGTGATACTATATCTTTATAATGGTGAAAAATTGTACAGTATATCGAGAGTGCATCTATCCCGCCAACAGGGTGGTTAGCTGCAAAAATAAAACGCCCGTTTGCAGGGATGTTTTCTTCACCTTTTATTATCAGGTTTATATTCCAGCCTTTAAGTACATCGATTATAAAGGGTACCCCTTCAAGATGTCGGCTCCTGTGTATCGTATAGTTTATTTCATCTTCATGGACAATCATTCTTATCATTCTGATTACGAAACCAGGGAGCGACTTAAGGAATTTGTTCCCGCCATTCCTTATTGTATTCTCGATATCAATGATTTTTTCGATTTCTTCCATGTTTTTCACGATGATATAATACCGATCGATAAATTAAACAAGGTTTAGTAGTAAGATACCTGGAGGCAACCTCTCTTACCGCCTTGTTATTTACTGGCTGACTTCATGTTTCAGATTCAGAATATCAGACAATTCATTCATCTCCCTGCTGGCATCCTCATAATATTTATATCTGTTTACAATGATCTTTTTCCCGGTTGCAGGCATTGCCAGCTCAAGCTTTATATCGCTGATATATAAATTATTTGCAAGATTGGCCCTGCTGTAGGTTGTATACCGCCTTTTCGATTTGCTGATTTTAAATATATAAGAATTCTCTATTTCAATCCAATGTCCTGCCCTGACTATTCCAAAAAGCATGGTATAGGATTTTATCCTTCGCTTATCGGTATCGATGAGAGTACCTGTTGTGGTAAATGAGATGAGAGCCCCGACAATAACAAGTGCAATTGAACTCGGTGAAAATCTGACTGTAAGTAATCCTGCTACTATAAATGCATATCCCGAGAAGCTGAAAGATGGTCCGAACAGCTTGTCAATTTTAAAGTTTCTAACTGGTGCCGACATTATACATCTGTTTGATGGGGTTAATGAGTAATATTTCTCAGCCAGCGTTCTGCAAGCCCGGGCCAGGTTTCAGCAGATGGATTACCTGCTCTTAATCCGTAACCGTGACCACCTTTTGCAAGCATATGAATCTCAACAGGAATCCCGGCATCCCTTAATGCTCCGGCCATTACTAAGGCACTGTTCCCGTAAGTGTCATCGGCTGTCTGGAAAATAAACATCGGGGGTGTGTCCGAACTTATTGTGAGTTCAGGTGTGAGGGAATGATCTGGTCCTTCGTCAAGGTACGCCGGATATATCAGCAGGGCGAATGATGGCCGGGCTGATAGACTGTCTGTTTCGTCAACATGAGGATAAGTCCTCTGTTTATATCTTGTTGAGGTTCTGGCCGAAAGGCTTCCCCCGGCAGAAAAGCCCATAATACCTGTTCTCCCCGGATCGATATTCCATTTTTCAGAATTGTCCTTTACAATTCTTATGGCCCGCAGGGCATCCTGAAGAGCTCCTTTTCTATTGTCAGGAACCCGGTAGCTTAATACGAATGCTGAGTATCCTATGCTGTTGAGCCACTTAGCAATCTCGGTACCCTCTTTGTTGTAAGCAAGATAACTGTATGCACCGCCAGGACAAACTATAACACCCGATCTGTTGTTATTTGACGGGTCAGCAAGAAAAATCTCAATAGCCGGATTTGTAATTTCTGCGATACGGGTTACATTGTCACCTCTGGATTCAGCCAGGACCAGTTCCATTTTTTCTTTGTTTTCACCCGGAACCATGCCCGGCCAGAGATAGATAAGGTTTGATTCCTGTGAATAGGAATCCAGGGATAGTAACAAAATGATAGTAATTATTGCAGCTCTCATATAGATATTATAACTGGGTAGATATTTTCAACTAAATTATTCTACTATTTCTGCATTGTCGAAACGTTCATTATTGATATTTACACTTGTATGGGTGTGACTTACACGCCTGGCACCCCTGCCACCGAAGAAGCCCCAGCCTCCACTTCCAAGCAGAAAGCCTAGAGCATACAAACCCCCGTTATTATTTTGTGCATACATGGTTATCTTATCATTAAAGAGCATGCCAATAAAATCGAACGGAGCTATGAAGCCATGCCACAGACCACCGAAAAATCCATATTTATGACCTGTCAGGCATTTCTCTACCACCTCATTATTTGCACATCCGCTTGCAGATAATAAAATAATCAGGAATAATAGAAAGATGAGGGAGTTTTTCAGGATAGTGTTTTTCATCTCATGAATTTTATTTGAAAACCGGTTAATATTAAAAGGAAAAGTTATGATCACCTTATTCCTTATTGAGATACAATACTGCTGCTATTTATTCTAAAAATACAGTAATACCACTGAAAATCATAAGTTTTTTCTTTTTTTCTACTCATGTAACATGTCGTCCAATCTTTTCTGTTTTCCTTTAAAGGACAGGTCTATGACTTACACAATTCCAATCAGAGATTTAATTAAGTGGTATTACGGCTTTGACCAAAGACAGTATCAATTAATGCGAAAACCGGTGATGAGGAGACCTTATAAATCTAACATTTTTAAACCTCAGGGCTGACCAGTCATCGTTAAGTGAAATAAGCCTGACCCTGTCAAATCCTTTGTCAATAATATACTCCCAACCGTGATCCCTGTCAAGGTCTGATGAATATCTCTTTGATCTTCTTTTTGGGAATGCAAACCACAGGGTTCCATCAGTAATGAGATTATGCAAAGCCCCGGATGCCAGGCTTTCCACTTCACATACAAATCTGGAGAAGACTATCATAAACTCGTAAGGATAGCGCGGATCAATGCTCGTATCAACCCTAATATCCTTAAACTCATTCAGCAGGAAATTCAGCATGATTTCGTCAGAATTAAGTATAGCAATTCTTTGCTGGTCCTTATAATTCAGTTTTTCACGGAGGGTGGCCATATTTAATTTCAACAAAAGAGGTTCAAAGTTACCAAAATAATATGATCTGTAAAATGAATGTCAGCTCTGGTTATTTCAATGAAAAATCGTAGCTTTGTACAATATTGCTTTGGGGTGCCTTAATATAACGGGCTGAGATCATACCCTTAAAACCTGATCCGGGTAATGCCGGCGTAGGGAACAAAGAGTATCACATGAATCAGCACAAATCAATCCCCTGAGTAACAGGTATTTATTAATCAGTTTAGTTATGAAAGCTGGAGTTTGTTTCATAGTCTTTGCATTTCTGGTCCTTAATTCAGGCATGTTACCAGCTCAGACGGAAGAGTATGTTATAAGTGGCAGGGTACAGGATGAATCAGGTAATGCTCTTGCAGGAGCATCAGTTTATGTGGCTGGAACTTATCTTGGCACATACACACAGAATGATGGTAGTTTCGATCTGAGGATCGCAGTTGAAGGAACATATTGGATCAAGGCATCTTTCATCGGATATGAGCCTGATTCAAGGGAAGTCAAAGTACCCGTTGACCGTGAAGTAACATTCAGCCTTAAAAGAAAAATTCTGATGACAGATGAAGTTGTCGTTAGTGCCACAAGGGCTGACAACCGGACTCCTGTTGCTTACAAGGATGTGACATACCAGGAGATAAGTAACAGGAACAGCGGCCAGGACATCCCTTTTCTGCTGGGTCTTACTCCATCACTCGTGGAGACATCTGAGGCAGGAACGGGCATAGGTTATACAGGACTCAGAATAAGAGGAACTGACGGAAGCAGGATAAATGTTTCTATTGATGGTATTCCCCTGAACGACGCTGAATCGCAGCAGGTTTTCTGGGTTGACCTGCCTGACCTGGCTTCTTCTGTGGAAAACATCCAGGTTCAGAGAGGGGTTGGAACCTCGACTAATGGGGCAGGGGCCTTTGGAGCTTCTCTCAATATTCAGACAAGGAATCCCGAAAAAGAACCTTTTGCTGAAATTAGTTCTTCAGCAGGATCATTCAATACCTTTAAAAATACTATATCGGCCGGTACCGGTTTGTTATCAGAAAGGTTTTCTCTTAATTTAAGATTATCAGACATTAAAAGCGATGGATATATCAGGAGATCAGGATCTGATAACAGATCTGCTTATATTGGCGGAGTCTATAAAAATGAACATTCCCTGCTGAAAGCAAATATTATTATGGGTGAAGAACATACCAGAATCAGCTGGTGGGGTGTCCCTGCCGATATTATTTCAACCGACAGACGTTATAATCCTGCCGGAATGTATCATGATGAAAATGGGAAAGAGATATTTTATGATAAAGAGACGGATAACTACTGGCAGAATCATTACCAGCTTATATACAGCTTAAGTCCGAATAATATTCTGACAATACACAGTGCTCTCTTCTATACCTCAGGCAAAGGCTATTATGAGGAATACCGCGAGGACCAGGATTATCTTGATTACGGATTACAGCCTGTGGCTTCCGATACATCGCTGATTTATTCAACAGATATGATTAGAAGAAAATGGATGTCAAATGATTTTTATGGGATGGTCTGGTCGGTGAAATTAAAGGGCACCCGGCTGGAGGCTCTTGTAGGAGGAGGCCTAAACCGCTACGATGGAGACCATTTTGGACGCCTGGTATGGATGCAAAATTCAGGAAATACCGAAAAAGACTATCAATGGTACTTCAATAATGGCCGAAAAGACGAGATAAGCATTTATAGCAAATTCTCATATGATTTTACGGAAAAGCTAAGAGGCTTTGCTGATTTACAGTACCGCTTTATTAAATATGATATGGCTGGTCCGGATGATGATCTTAAAAACATAACGCAACAACATTTTTTTAACTTTTTCAATCCTAAGGCCGGAATATTCTATACAATTGCGTCAAATCAGGATTCATATCTCTCATTATCAGTTGCAAACAGGGAACCAACAAGATCCGATTTCAAGGAAGCCTCAGGTGATGAGAATGCAATTCCCAAAGCAGAAACACTTTATGATTTTGAAGCCGGTTATAATTTGAGACTAACCCGGCTAAGCTTTAATGCGAATCTTTATGGTATGTTTTACAAAGACCAGCTTGTACCTACGGGAGAATTAAGCGATGTTGGATATCCGATTATGACAAATGTCGAAACAAGTTACCGCGCAGGAATTGAACTGACTGTTTCAATGAGGCCGTGGAAGGATCTGAACATAACATTGAATACAACGTTGAGCAGGAACAAGATACCCGGATTCAGATCCTATTACCTCGACTACAATACGGCTGACTGGAGTTCCGAGTATAAGAGCATTAACCTGGGTACTGTCGATATTGCATATTCACCTTCTGCTATTGCTTCAGGTGAAATTATTTATTATCTAAACGACAGGATAAATATGGGCATTACCGGCAAATATGTAGGTACACAATATTTCGATAACACAATGAGTAACGATCGCAGGATCGATCCATATTTTGTGAACGATTTTAGGATCACATTGGCGCCTGGAATGAAGAAAATAAAATCGGCTGAATTCCAATTACTGATCAATAACCTTTTCAATAATCAATACATTAGCAACGCTTATGGTGGGATCTGGTATGAAGACGGTAGTGAAAAGACTTGGGCTTATTATTTTCCGCAGGCAGGTATTAATTTCCTTCTCCGGGTTAGTCTGAAATTCTGATCGTATATGATAATTGATTGGATAACAGGTAATTCAGTTGAGGTTTTCGGAGCTGCAGCAGGTATTATTTATGTCATTCTGGAAATAAGGCAGTCGCTATGGCTGTGGCCTATAGGAATAGCCACGTCAGCTGCATATATATGGATATTCTTTACAGCAAGACTATATGCGGACATGAGCCTGCAGGTTTACTATGTGCTAATAAGCATAATTGGCTGGTATTGGTGGATAACAGGAAGACAGAATAATAAAGATGGAAGTTCTGAAAAGAAGAAAATGCCGGTTTCACGGCTTAAGGTTAAGCCAGGCATTGTGTTATTTATTACCCTGGCTGGTATATATTCAATAATATATTTAGTACTTTACAGGTTTACTGATTCTCCTGTTCCGGGATGGGATGCTTTCATTACATCCGTTTCTGTCATTGCCACCTGGATGCTTGCAAGGAAGATATATGAACACTGGTGGCTCTGGATAGCAGTAAACAGTGTTTCAGTAACACTTTGTATTATGAGAGGATTATACCCGACTGCAGTTTTATATTCCATATATGGTATAATGTCGGTTGTGGGCCTTGCCGAATGGAGGAAGTCAATTAAAAGAGATTAATCGGAGATGGAAACTGTCATACTGGCTAATGGTAAATTCCCAGAACATCCATTGCCTCTGAGTTATCTGAAAAGTGCTGAAAGGATAATATGCTGCGACGGAGCTGTGGAAGGCCTTGTTAGGTATAGTCTTGAGCCTTATGCTATTATAGGTGACTGTGATTCTCTGGGTTCAGAGATATTTGAACGATATAGCGACAGGATCTATGTCGAGGAAGAGCAGGAAACAAACGATCTGACAAAGTCAGTAAATTGGTGTGTCAACAAAGGCTTCACCGACCTGGTTATTATTGGAGCAACCGGTAAACGCGAGGATCATACCATTGGCAATATTTCATTGCTTGCCGAATACTCGCTAAATGCCAGTGTTAAAATGATAACAGATACCGGGATTTTCCTGCCAATTCATAATAGCGACACAATCAAATCACTACCGGGCCAGCAGATTTCAATATTCTCAATAAACCCAGCGACAGAAATAACGTCAGTGGGCCTTATGTACCCTTTAAACCGTAAGAGGTTAAAAAACTGGTGGGAGGCAACTCTTAATGAAGCCCTTGGTGATAATTTTTCGGTAGATTTTAGCGGTGGGCCGTTAATTATTTACCTTGCATTCGTAGAATAATAAACCTGATCCTTCGACTCCTCTGCATGCCTTACTGCCTTATCTCCCTGACCAGGTTCATCAGTTGTACCCTGCTTCTTACAGCGGTTTTTATATATATCCTGTGAGTGTGATCCTTTACTGTCTGAAGACTTATAAACAATTTTTCTGAGATCTCCTGGTTACTCAATCCATTGCATATTTCCCTTATAATTTCAGATTCTCTCGGCGATATTTCATACTTATTGCAAAATTCTTCAACGGACAGATCTTTTTTTGGCTCTGCCATGAAAAACGAAAGCGGTACGCCATAATTCAGGTATACAGGTGTGAATGCATTACCGGCAAAGAAAATAAAGATGAACAACATTCCCGTCCAGGGATCAGACCTGTACAGATAAAGAGTCAGGCATTGGGCAACAGCTATTATTATGGTTGAATAAGAAAGGATTCTGCTCTCGTATTTTTGCATTGCCATTTTCCCATGTCCGGGAAGAAAGACAATCAGCGACCAGGTCAAAGTATATATGAAATTGAATCCGATAAAATAATACCTGATTAGGCTGGCCGGGCTAATTTGCTTAACATCCGTTGAATATATTCCAACTCCGAATATTATCGAGAAGTTAAGGACAAGAAACCATAGAGTAAGCCACTTGCTGAATCTTCTTCCGGTGATCTCCAGTGCAAACCTGATCATCATTAGCCAGGCAAAAACCAGGAACGGGAGTCCAAGCAGACTTGAAATTTCAAAAATCCTGGTCATCAATTCTTCTGTCACTTTATCTGATAGGAGAGTATTGAGAATAACATGGCCCCATATTGCATAAAATCCGAATGTAAAAACGAACACCTGTGAGAATAACAATGTGGAAAAGACCTCCGACCTGAATCTGGTCTTTAACCTGGCTGACAGGAGTATCCCCCAGGCAGCACATGCAGCTGATATAATAAATAGCAGATATAGCAGACGTATTAGCATCTGATAAAGTTAAGAAATCCAGCTAAAAGTAACCACTACCAAAGTAGGACACACCCTACTTAAGTAGGAAAAAATATTTTCACTACTTAAGTATGATTGCCATTTGCAGATAGGGATTTAGATTTGTATCGTTAACGCTATATAATTTAAATTAAAACTGGAAAAGATGGAAACAGAAAAAAAAGAATACCGCTTGATCCCAACATTCGGTGATAGCCTGAGTACCGGGTGGAATGTAATGTTCGATAATTTTCTCAGATTATTTCTCATTGTCATTATTATGGGAATAGTAGCTGCTCCGATGAAGGTTCTCCAGATAAGGGTGGATCCTTTTGATTTTCATTTCTCACACTGGGATTGGCAGGATTTCTTCAGACTGGGCACTTTTGGGATCTTTGCAGCTTTTTACGGGCTGCTTGCAATATTGTATGCATTTCTGGTGTTACCTGTATTCAGATATGGGAGCAGGATGATCTATGTACAGGCTGTACGGCAGCAGAAGCCTGAATTTGAAACCCTGATCTCGGGATTCAGGGAAAACTACCTTTCAATAGTCCTGGCAAGCCTGTTGGTAACAGCCTTAGTAGCAATTGGATTATTTGCTCTCCTGATACCTGGTATAATAATTGCCTGCCGCCTGGCATTCGTATCCTATATCGTTATGGATAAGAAAGTTGATGCCATTGAAGCGGTTGAGATGAGCTGGAAGATGACAAAAGGCCATGGCTGGACTATCTTCATGATGGGTTTCGTGGCTTTCTTCCTCATATTATTCGGACTGATACTATTGTTTGTAGGTGTATTTCCGGCAATAATTTGGATAGATAGTTCATTCGCCACACTTTATGAATCAGTGCTGAGGGAAAAAGAAGCACCGGCTGAGCCTAGTGTATCATAGTGATTGAGTAACTTCAGATTCACTTTATTCATATAGTGACCGACCCTGCCTGTTCAAATTAACAGGCAGGATTCCTTTTAATTATTCACTGGTTGTTAGATTAATTGATCTGGAAATTTAGTAATTTTAGCGTCTATAAAATCCATAAGAATATGAAAACCAGGACATTGTTTTTAGTAATGTGTTTAGTTCTTACACCGAACCTGTCGAACGCACAGATTGGAGGTATACTGAAAAGGGGAGCCTCAAAGGTGCTTAATTCGGTTGGTAAGTCAGGAACTAAGGAGGCTAATAAGGAAATTGATTCAGCAGCTCAGAAAAAGGCTGATGAGATGGTTGAAAATACAGCCCGGGATGTCAGGGAGGATGATGCCATCCGGTCTGAACAGGAAGATAAAGAACAACAGAGAGAAAATGGACAGGGCATAAATCTCGGGGGATTGTTCGGAGGGAAGGTTGACCTTAAATATAATGAGGAATACAATTTTAGGTCCCGGATGGTTATGAAAACTGAAATGTATGATGATAAGGATGTCGTAAAGATGGATTACAACATATATTTCAGTGAAAACAGTGCTGATGCCGGGATTGAGATGAAGACAATAACTGGTGAAGGTGATGAATCAGTAGCGATGACGACCAGGATGATCGTGGATGGCAGCAACAAGTGCATGATTGTATTGTCAGATGTGGGGGGGATGAAAATGGGGATGATATCCGAAATCCCGGATGAAAATACAATGGAGACTAATACATCGAGCGATAAGAACCCTGTTGTTACTAAAACAGGTAATTCAAAAGAGATCCTTGGGCATAAATGTGATGAATATACTTACAGGGAACCTGGTGAAAAGGAATGGTCCAAATTATGGATGACCAATGATGCTATATTAAATATAGACAAGAATGCCTGGTCAAAGGCCGGGATGCCTGCTGCCTATGCATTCCCGGGTTTTGAGGGTATGGTAGTTTTGGCCTGGGAATCTTATAACAACAAGGATAAACTTGTTGCTAAATCGGAAGTAGTTGAAATAAACCCGATATTTAATCATGAAATGTCACCAAATGGCTATAGTCTCAGGCAGATTAATTTTAACCAGATGGGACAGGGTAATAAGAAATAGCTCCATTAAAGGAGGTGACAGCAATCTTCAGTGTTACCTGGCCAGGATATACATTTTAAGGAATTTCAACGATCATTCCGGATGACTGGATCAATGTCCAGCTTTTCATCCAGTTATCAGATCCGAAGGCTCCCTTGTAACTAACAACTTCGTACCAGGGATTATCATAAGCTGCCATATTTTCAAATACAGTGGTGGAAGGCATGATCTGGTATATCCCTCCTGCCTGGCTGAGCAGGTGATCCTTTGTATTGTGCCATGCAATTAGTGAGTCAGCCAGTAATTGATTTTCAGACGGGAATGTATCTCCGGCATCATTATAGCAATAGATCAGTGATGAAGCTTCATTTTCAACACTGAAAATGTTATTGAAGATACCCATTAAGCCGTTTTCAAAGAGTGAATAAGGATCACCGGGCAATCCCCTGTTCTGGACAGCAATTCCTTTACCGGCATCAATGAGAAGAGAATTTTTTATGAATGCTGAGCCATAACTGGAAAATTCTAATATGGGGTCATTCTCATTATTTTCTTCTCCGAAAACAGTAAGGTTGAAAATGGTAGGAAAATTACCCCGGATTAACGCCAGGGGATCCAGCCCACCTGAACACTCTATGGCATTGTCCGAATTTTCGTTGTCAATTGCTAGCAGAAACTGGCATTTTCCGTGGTAACCCTGGTCAAAATCAAATGCGTCATCTCCACAGAAGGAAACGACTATATTCATGAGGTTCACGGCGCCCCCAAACACTTCCACCCCGTCGTCGGCATTGGATATTATTTCGATATGATCAATGATGGTTTGCCGGCCGACTCCTCCAAGCGTAAGTCCGTTGATCTCATTTCCTTCACCTATATTAGTACCTCCATGACGGATTGAAATGTACCTGAGTATCCCCGAATTATCATCGTCATCATTACCACCATATACTCCTCTTGGTTCACTCACGGGAATACCTTCGATAAGGTCTTCACCCGAGTCAGTATTTATAACAGCATTCCCAAGGAGGATCAGCCCTCCCCATAATCCCTTGGTTTCTAATGGTATACTTCCTTTGAGGTCGTCTTCCTCGACTGTGAAGATAATGGGCTCGGTATTGGTACCTTCAGCAATAATACGTCCGCCCCTTGATACGATTAATGCACTGGATAGAGTTCCCTGACCCGTCTTTGCCCGGATAACTGTGCCTGGTTCAATCGTCAGCACCTGACCATCATTCACGAAGACAAAACCGCTGATAAGGTATGTCTTGTTCTTTGTCCATGTGGTGGTTCCGGTACCACCACCCAGGTCGGTGATGGTAGCAGTATGCTCTTCAAGATATTCACTTTTCCTGCATCCTGTAAGAAAAGTGACCAGAATCATGGCAATCGGCACATATTTTTTAATGCACATAACT
>CAZQRQ010000011.1:0-71766 GCA_964595725.1 uncultured Rikenellaceae bacterium
ATGGCATCAAAGGTTGCAAA
The DNA here is from genome assembly GCA_964595725.1 of uncultured Rikenellaceae bacterium. GTDB lineage: Bacteria > Bacteroidota > Bacteroidia > Bacteroidales > VadinHA17 > LD21. Next base: position 21 of record CAZQRQ010000011.1, read on the forward strand.
ACCCTGGGTGATCTGGTTTACCGAATAGGTGTTGTTGATGAAAACGAGGTTGTCATCCCACTTTTCTTCGTCCGGAAATATGCTCTTTCCTGAGAAATCATCAAAGAAAGGCAGGTCGAGAGTATCATTATTGGTACCCTTTGTCATATTCCGGTTTTTCCAGGCATCACTTATACTCCTGTTATTTACCAGACCGGTAACGACCTCCTGTGCAGAGGATATTAATGCGGAGTTCAGCAGAATATATACCAGCAGAATTTGCCTCATTATGAGTTAGTTTGACAGGCCCTGTATGAGAGTATCAATGTCAATTGAATCAGGTATCATTATAAGCGTTGAATCCACCGGCAGTTTGGCCGAATCAACTGTTAACCATAAATATACATTTGATCCCAGCTGAAGGGTGGCTTCTTCCCTGTATTCCGGGTTCTGTTTAAATACAAAAGCGCTTGCCGAGTCTTCTTCTGAATGAATCGAATTATCGTATACATATGTTCCCAGGTTCAGAGATGCTCCCAGTATCCCGTTCTTTGCCCTGTTTAGACTTAATCCTATAAGGTCTGGTACAGGTGTCCTTTCGTTACTCAGGCCTCTGCCCAGCACCAGGTCAATCACCGAACCCTTCTGAACTGAGTCACCGGGTGTAATCTCCACACCATTATGGAGTTGTTTCAGCACAAAGTCTTTTGAAAGATCGGGAATGTATCTGAGCAGGCCTGTTTCCAGTCCCGAGCTTTCAATAACTGCCCTTGCCTGCCTGAGGGGCAACCCTACCAGGTTGGGCACACCAACCATCTCCGGGTTAAAAGCATTGATGGTAAGGATTATTCGTCTCCATTTCTTCACCTTGAAGCCGGCCGGAGGATTTTGTTCTGCCACACAACCTTTTGGGACTATGGTTGTATAAACCGAGTCAAAAACCTGGTAGCGCATCTTGTTTGTTTTTGCAAGCTTTGCTGTTTCCTCGAGAGAAAGACCATAAAAGTCGGGCACGGGCCGGGCCTGCCCATGTCTTGTATAGATATTGAGCCAGATCAGTAATATTATTACTAGTCCTACAGCTATCGCAATTGCAAGTCCGAGGTTTTTAGCAAATACTTTGCTCAGGAGGAACTTTTTCAAAGTCATACCAGGGGATTGATCATTATTACAAACGCAAAGGTAAAGATAAAATTATATTAACCTTTGCATTATGCTAAATTGGGTGATCACCATTTCCTGCGTATATTGTAGAGTGTATCCCTCTCTACGGGATCATATCCGGCTTCTTTAATAAGCCTGCATATCTCGTCTGTGGTCATGGCCGGATTTTCCTCTTCCGATCCTGCCATTGAATATATTTTTGTCGTATCATCAATGGTACCATCCATGTCGTCAGTTCCGAACGCCAGGCTAAGTTGTGCAATCTCCCTGCCTGTCATTGGCCAGTAGGCTTTAATATGGGGAATATTATCAAGATATATCCTTGAGACGGCATAGTTTCTAAGGTCTTCAAGAATGCTGACCTCACCGACATAGTTCATGTCGTTGTTTTCCTTTTTATATTTGAGCGGAATGAATGCATTGAATCCCCCTGTTCGGTCCTGGAGCTTACGAAGCCGTTCCATGTGATCTATCCTGTTACCATAAGTCTCAAGATGACCGTATAAAATAGTAGCGTTTGACGGGATACCCAGATGGTGCGCTGTTTCATGTATGCTAAGCCATTTTTCCGATGATGTTTTTCCGCCACAAATTCCTTCCCTCAATTCCTCGTCGAAGATCTCTGCTCCACCACCCGGTATGGAATCCAGTCCATATTTCTTTAGTATTCCGAGGCCTTCTTCAACTGAGTGACCCGCTTTTGCGATCATGTAATCAAGCTCAATTGCAGAAAAGGCCTTTACATGCAGCGTAGGCCTGTGTTCCTTGATCTTCCTGATGAGATTACCGTAATAATGCAAGTCGTAATTCGGATGCACACCTCCTACAATATGTACCTCTGTTACATCCTTGCCGTCGAACTTCTTAACAATGTCCATCATCTGTTCGATGCTCAGCTCCCAGCTTTCGGGATCTCCATCCGGTTTGTGGTAAGAACAGAAAAGGCAATTGTAAACACACTTATTAGTAGGCTCAATGTGGAAATTACGGTTGAAATAGACGAAGTTATCATTTATTCTTCTCCTCATGATACCGGCCAGTACCCCTAGCAGGGGCAGGTCTGCACTGGTGTAAAGGTAAAGCCCTTCCTCGGGAGAGATCCTTATATTCTCAGATACTTTACCGGCGGTTAGCCTGAGTTTTTTATCATCAATATGGTCAGGAAGTATTTCCATTATCTGAACGGTTTGCAAATTTATGAAATATTGAATCAATTAATTGTAAGAAAAAAGGTGTCCTTTTTCCAGACACCTTTCGGGGTTACTTTGATACAACCGTTATTATTTCTGCTTAAGCTCGGAAGAGACGCTGAGCTTATGCCTGCCTTTTGCCCTTCGTGCCGAAAGAACTCTTCTGCCGTTAGCTGTTGATATCCTTTCTCTAAAGCCATGTTTGTTGACTCTCTTTCTCCTTGATGGCTGGAATGTTCTTTTCATCGTTGACTGTTTTGAAAATTACTTCTGCTGAATTAAGACTGCAAAAGTAGTAAATTTTTATAAAAACAAAGTATGACATAAGATTTTTAACTTCCTGAAGGAAGAAAAATTATCTTCTTTGTTTCGAAAAAAGGCTCGTCAAAGAACTCTTTAATTTCCAATAATTCTATCCTGGGCCTGAATGGAAACAACTCTTCAGTCAGATTCCCTCCTTTCAGATATATTATTCCACCCCTGTTTTCAGCTTTTTTCAGTTTTGTTCTGGTCATTGACACAAAAGCCGGAAATGAAGTTACGGCCCTGCTGATAACATAATCGTATTTACCCTGGTGTTCCTCCACTCTTGACCTTACCGGTTCAGCATTCTTCAGCTCAAGGTCATTTATTACCTCGGTGACTACCTTAATCTTTTTTTGTATTGAATCGAGCAACACGAATTTTGTTTCAGGGAACAGGATAGCCAGCGGGATACCCGGAAATCCGCCTCCTGTTCCAACATCGAGCACAAAATCGCCTCTTATGAAATGGAAGGCCTTTGCTATTGAAAGGGAGTGAAGCACATGATGGAGGTAGAAATTGTCCATATCTTTCCTTGAAATAACATTTATACGGCTATTCCACTCGTTATATATATTTTGAAGTGCATTAAACCGGTTTTTCTGGAGATTCGAGAGAACGGGAAAATATTTAAAGATAATATCAGCCATCACCGGTTTCCCGTCTTAACCAGTATATTGTAAAGAAGTGTTTTTGCCCTGAAGAGCTGGGCCTTTACAGTGCCTAAAGGTATTTTAAGTTCTTCCGATATTTCCTCGTATGAATATTCACTGAAATACCTTAGCTCAATCAGATTCCTGTAGTTGGGTTTCAGCTGGTTGACTATTTCCCTGAGCGCCGATATCTTCTGCCTGTTAATTAGCGACTCTTCAGGATCAGGTGTATCCGATTGCAGATTTACTGTGTAGCTATCCGGGTCATCATCCTGTCCCTGGTCTATGGGTGAGGGAGAAAACTGCTTTTTCCTTATGAAATCGATACAGTTATTTGTTGCGATCTTGAAGAGCCATGTACTGAATGCAAACGTAGGTGTATAAAGGTCCAGGTTCCTGAATGCTTTTCCGAAGGCTTCGATAGTCAGGTCTTCAGCGTCTGAAGCATTATTTACCATTTTAAGCAACATGAAGTATATTGAATCGCGATAACGGTTAAGGAGAACAGCGAATGCTCTTTCATCGCCTTTTCTAGCCATTTCCACAAGTGCCAGATCATTTTTTGCCTTTTCAGATAGATCCTTGTTTACTTCCATTGAATATTATGTGATCTGTTACGCAACATGCTTAAGTACAGGGCAATATTAATAACCGGTGAAAAGATATCAAAAAATATTGAAACCGGGACCATTCCTTTTTCATCAAGTCTCTTTGAAACCAACGTTAAAACAGTAATCATTATTATAAGTCTCAATCCAAAGATAGCCAACACATATGGCCACATGAAAAGGTTCGCAGCAAGTAATATGGCCAGGAAATAGAAAAGCACTCTTGTGAATGGCTCAGATATAAGAAAAAATTTGTCGCGGAACTTATAGTATCCGGCAGTTGAAAAGTGCCTGACTTTTTGTTTGACCCATTCCTTAACTGTTGAAGCTGCGACCGACCTCGTAATACTGCCGCTTTCGAGAACGACATTTGTGTTATTTCCGGATGCGTTTGCATTTACGAAAAGATCATCATCGCCCGACATAACAGAATTGTGATTTCCAAACCCTTTTCTCAGAAAGAAAAGGGACTTCCTGTATGCAAGATTCCGGCCAACACCCATATAAGGAACTCCCCTGATAGCCATACCAAGATACTGCATCGCAATAACCATGGTATCGTACCTGATATATCTGTTAAGGATCCCTTTTTTCCTCAGATAACCTCCATAACCCAGGACAATCTCAGTTTTTTCACCGAAACCGGAGGACATTAATGATATCCAGTTCTCTGAGGAAGGTTCACAATCGGCATCTGTAAGGAGGAGGAGATCGTTTTTTGCAGCCTTTATACCAATAAACTGGGCAAATTTCTTGCTGTGGGTAAATTTTGGATCTTTATTTATTGAGGAAATATGAAGGTTCGGGTATTTTGAAAGGAATTGTCCGAGGATGTCGTCTGAATTATCTTCTGAACAGTCGTTCACCACAATGACCTCGTATGATGGATATTTCTGTTCAAGAACGGACGGGAGAAATTTAATCAGGTTTTCTGCTTCATTCCTTGCACAGATGATGACCGACACAGGCTGTCCTGGCAATACTTCCTTCAGGGGTTTATGAACTGCAGGAGCAAGGTAGAAAAAAAGGTAATAGAATAGCTGAACTGCAGTGGCAAGGCAGAGTACTATGAACAATACCGGGAACAGGTTTAGATCGGCGTTTATCATTCAGCAGGGATTTGTTTGGCAATATTAACAAGATAATTGCAACAAGAAAAAAATAATTTTGAACAATTATTGCTTAAGCAGGTGCTAAAAAAAGCGGTGAGAATTTTATTAGGCATGGCATATGAGTTACCTTTGTGCCTCTGAAAATAGAATTAAGAATGTTCAGTCTTATATCCAGGGATAAAGAATCTTCAGCCAGGGCAGGAGTATTGAAGACTGCACATGGCGATATACCGACACCGGTCTTTATGCCTGTCGGAACAGCCGGTACGGTAAAAGGGATCCTTCAGAGGGATCTGGCTGGGGAGATAGGGGCCACTATTATCCTTGGCAATACATATCACCTGTATCTCAGGCCCGGTGTTGATATACTTAGAGATGCAGGAGGGCTTGGCAGTTTTATGAACTGGCCTGGTCCGGTTCTTACTGACAGCGGAGGGTACCAGGTTTTTTCACTGAATGACATCCGCAAAGTAACATCTGAAGGCGTTCTTTTCAGTTCACATATAGATGGTTCCAAACATCTGTTTACACCGGAGAATACAATTGATATACAGCGTATCATCGGATCAGATATTATGATGGCTTTTGATGAGTGCGCACCTTTCCCGTGTGAATACAGGGAAGCCAGGAAGTCTATGGAACTGACTCACCACTGGCTTGACCGTGCAATATCCAGATATAAAGAAACCGTGCCGCTATGGGGGTATGATCAGATTCTGTTTCCCATTGTGCAGGGGAGCACTTATGATGATCTTAGACGGATGTCGGCTGAGAAAGCAGTTGAAAGCGGGATGGCCGGTTATGCGATAGGAGGATTGTCGGTTGGTGAACCTGCAGAGGAAATGTACAGGATAATTGAAGTGGTCAACAGCATACTTCCTGTTGATAAACCACGTTATCTGATGGGTGTGGGAACACCGGCGAATATTCTGGAGGCTATTGAAAGAGGTGTTGATATGTTCGACTGTGTTATGCCCACACGAAACGGAAGAAACGGCATGATATTTACCTCGAAAGGTATAATTAATATCAGGAACAGGAAATGGGCGAACGATTTTACACCCATTGACGAAGACTGTCCTTCGTCAGTAAGCCGTAATTATACAAAAGCCTATCTCCGTCATCTCGTTGTGTCGGGTGAGATGCTTGGAGCGCAGTTAGCTTCGTATCATAACCTGGCTTTTTATATTTATCTTGTGAAGGAAGCAAGGAAGAGAATAGAGGAAGGCACATTTGTAAAATGGAAAGGAGCAGCGGTAAAAACTATCTCAGAAAGATTATAGACGATTTAAAGATCAAGATTATCGACGTCTATATTATCCGGAAATTCCTCGGAACGTTCTTCTTTTCTCTTATTTTGATCATGACCATTGCCGTTGTCTTTGATTTTGCGGAGAAGATAGACGACTTCATGGAGAAGGAGGCACCTGTACGGGCCATTATTTTTGATTATTACTTTAATTTTGTTCCATATTTTGCCACACTTTTTTCCCCTCTCTTTGTATTTATATCTGTTATTTTTTTCACATCAAAAATGGCCATCAACACGGAAATTGTTGCTATTCTCAACGGAGGTATGAGTTTCCGGCGCATGATGTGGCCTTATTTCCTGTCATCACTTGTAATAGCGATATTCACGTTTGCTCTTACCAATTTCGTTATTCCACATTCAAACCTGGTGAGGATCAATTTTGAGGATAAGTATTACCGCACTGCAGGCCTCAGGAGAGGCACGATCATGAATTTCCACCGGCAGGTATATCCGAATGTATATGTCTATATGGAAAGGTACGTGCCCGAACAGGAGAAAGGCTTCAATTTCAGTCTCGAGCGCTTCAGCGACAGCGGACAGCTTGAATCGAAACTGGTGGCCTCGTACGCAGTATGGGATACAACGATCAAAAAGTGGAGTGCCTGGACATATTATATCCGGGACCTTGTTGACGGGAAGGAGATTATTTCAAAGGGATTAAGGATTGACACCGCACTGACCATAAAGCCTGATGATATATCCAGGGATCCCGATTTCGTGGGTACAATGACATATAATGAGCTTAATGATTATATAGACCTGCTCAGGTTACAGGGATCTGATGAACTCAAGCTGTTCCTCATTGAGAAATACAGGAGGTTTTCCAATCCTTTTTCCATATTTATACTGATGCTGATAGGTGTTTCCCTCTCATCGCAGAAGGTGAGGGGAGGAATAGGTATGCAGATTGGTATAGGGCTGGGCCTCAGCTTTTCCTATATCCTGTTCATGCAGTTTGCATCGCAGTTTGCTCTTAAGGGAAACCTCGATCCTCTGCTGGCACAGTGGATACCCAATATACTTTACGCGGTTATAGCTTTGTTCCTCTACCGTGTCGCTCCAAAGTGATACCTTAAACATGACAAATGTATGTCTTTTAGCGGGACAATTTCTGTAAAATTGGTCCCGGAAAAAATATCTCCCGTGGTATTGAACAGTGAAAAACAAAACAGTTATGGCACTCGATAAGAAAATCCGTGAATTGAAGGAGAAAAGAGAGAAAGCTCTTCTTGGAGGAGGTGAGCAGGCGATAGAGAAACAAAAAGCCATGGGAAAGCGGACTGCGCGCGAAAGGATAATGGCACTACTCGATGAAGACTCTTTTCATGAATATGATATGTTCGTGGAACATGAGGCACGCGACTTTGATATGGACAAGAAATCACTTCCAAGCGACGGCGTTATTATAGGAACCGGAACTATATACGGTGCACCGGTGGCGGTTTTTGCGCAGGACTTCACTGTGGCAGGGGGATCACTGGGATTGATGCATTCGCGCAAGATCACGAAAATAATGGATCATGCACTTAAGATGCGGATGCCCCTGATCGGTATCAATGATTCCGGCGGAGCAAGAATACAGGAAGGAGTTAATTCGCTGGCGGGTTACGGGGAAATCTTCTTCCGTAACACCTTGTCAAGCGGAGTGATACCTCAGATATCAGTCATACTGGGACCATGTGCGGGAGGCGCTGTTTATTCACCGGCTCTGACAGACTTTGTCTTTGTTGTGGATAAGATCTCTAAGATGTTCATCACAGGCCCGGAGGTGATAAAGACAGTACTGGGCGAGGAGATATCAATGGAGGATCTGGGCGGGGCGAGAGTACACAGCGAAATATCGGGAAATGCACATTTCTTTGCTGAGAGTGAAGATGAATGCTTTGAACAGATCAAAAAGCTCATCACGTTCATTCCCTGGAACAACTCGCGGAAAGCCAGGGCTTTCGAATCTGCAGAACCCAAAGGAAAATTTGATATACAAAAAATTGTACCCGAAGATCCTACCATGCCTTATGATGTAAAAGATGTCATCAGGGCAATCGTTGATAATTCCGACTTCTTTGAGATACAGGAGCTTTATGCCAAGAACATAGTGATAGGCTTTGGAAGAATGGGGGGAAGAACAATTGGGTTTGTTGCAAACCAGCCAATGGAAATGGCAGGAGTCCTTGACGTGGATTCATCTGATAAGGCTGCCCGTTTTATAAGGTACTGTGATGCTTTCAATATCCCAATAATTACGCTTGTTGATCTTCCTGGTTATCTGCCCGGGGTAGACCAGGAACATGCAGGCGTGATCAGGCATGGTGCAAAGGTGCTATATGCATTCAGCGAATGTACAGTACCAAAAGTGACAGTAATAATCAGGAAGGCCTACGGTGGTGGTTACATTGCCATGTCGTCGCGCCATCTAAGGGCAGATTTCGTGTTTGCCTGGCCAACAGCCGAGATAGCCGTAATGGGGCCGGAAGGTGCTGCAAATATAATTTTCCGCAGGGAAATTATGGCGGCGGAAAATCCTGATGAAATGCGAAGACAAAAAGTACAGGAGTACAAGGATAAATTCGCCAATCCTTATGTGGCTGCGTCCAAGGGTTATATTGACGCCGTTATTGAACCGGAAGAAACACGGAAAATACTTATGCATGCAATAGAGGTGTCTGAGCATAAGGAGATTATCATGCCACGTAAAAAGCATGGCGTCCCTCCATTTTGAAATCAGGTAACAATACACTTATGGAAAAGAAGGATCTTGGCATTCTCAATATCGATACAACACTGTACCATACAAGAGTCAGCAACAAGTATGAAAAAAGAAAACCTTATAAACCGGCAGATCCCGGCTTGATTTTCAGCTTCATACCCGGTACAGTACTCGAAATCCTGGTTTCTGAGGGAGATGTGGTATCAGCAGGTTCCGACCTGCTTGTCCTGGACGCGATGAAGATGCAGAACAGGATCAAATCGCCCGTTACAGGAAAGGTAATTAAGATAAATGTAAGATCAGGTGACAGGGTTCCGAAAGGTGTACTTCTCCTGGAACTGGAGCCGGTTCAGAGTTTTCCTGAATAAACAACAACGGGCATCATCGACTGCGGTATATCGGGTAACTTTTCAAAGAGACCAAATACTGCTGAACCGCTTCCTGACATCGAGCTGTAAACAGCACCAATGCTGTAAAGTGATTCTTTAAGATCTGCTATTTCGGGGTATCTGGCAAAAAGGCTTTTTTCAAAATCATTGAAAATGGTATCTTTCCACAATCTGGTATCTGTCCTGTACGAATCAATAAGATTCCTGCCATCATACCAGGATGTACAATTTTTGTATGCATCTGCCGTACTGACTTCATATTCCGGTTTCAGAACAACGATGTGGTAAAAATCGGGCAGAGAATCAACAGGGGTGAGAATTTCCCCTCGGCCCTCTCCATAGGAGGGCACATTATCAATAAAAAAGGGGCAGTCGCTCCCCAGTGATGCGGCTATTTCCTTCAATGAAGCCTGGCTTAAACCAAGCTCAAAGTAACGGTTCAATGATCTGATAAGACATGTCGCATCGGCGGAACCGCCTCCCAATCCAGCACCCGGGGGAATGGTTTTATGAAGGTGAATCTTAAGAAACGGGACATTGTGAATTTCGCGTATTCGCTTCAGGGCTTTAATAACAATATTGTCTTTCGGTTTGCATCCCGACGGTATTCCTGTTTCAATCAGCCGGTCATTGCCTGTTTCTCTCTCCTCAATGACATATTCAAGAGCATCAGCCAGACCGAACGGATAAAAGACTGTCTGTATACTATGAAAACCATCGGTCCTTTTTTCAATTATCCGTAAGCCTATATTAATTTTTGCCCTGGGAAAGACTACCATGCTGTGATTATTTCGCGCAAAATTACCACTTGGAAATGAAAGATTTTCATATATGTGAATATTTTAGCTTTTTCAACAAGTTTTAAACAGCAGGTGTTTGAAACAAATATTGCACTTTTAGCCTTTCTTCTGGGGGCTAATATCTACCTTTGAAGGTACTTGAAAAATTGACCTATAAAACACTAAATACCACAAATACAGTAAATTATTGGTAATGGCAAAACAAAAAACAGGATACAGGCCACCTGTAACAACGCTTCCGGACTACGGTAAGGTTCCACCACAGGCTATTGATATGGAAGAGGCAGTGCTTGGTGCAGTAATGCTCGAGAAAGAAGCTGTTATTACAATACTTGATATACTCCGTCCTGAAAGCTTCTATAAAGAAAGTCACCAGAAAATATTTAAAGCAATTTCAGATATATCTACGAAGGAATATCCGGTAGATCTCTATACAGTAACAGAGGAGCTTAGAGCCACCAATGAACTTGAGAGCGTCGGAGGGCCTGTTTATCTTACACAGCTGACTTCTAAAGTCGTATCGGCTGCTAACGTGGAGTACCATGCCAGGATAGTAGCACAGAAATATATCCAGCGAGAGTTGATAAGAGTATCAACGGAGATCCAGAACAGGTCTTTTGATGACACCTACGATATAACTGAACTTCTTGATTTTTCTGAAGATTCTATATTTCAGATAGCCGAGGGAAATATAAAGAGGGAAGTGGCACCCATTAACGAAGTGATTAAGGAGGCAATCAGTGAGATAGAGAAAGCTGGAAAAAGAGAAGATGCCCTGGTGGGAATACCGTCTGGATTTACGAAGCTGGACAGGCTGACTTCCGGGTGGCAGAAATCTGAACTGGCAATAGTCGCAGCGCGCCCATCGATGGGTAAGACTGCATTTGCTCTCACAATGGCCCGTAATATGTCAATAGATCATGGTAAAAAAGTTGCCATATTTTCATGTGAAATGGCATCAGTGCAGCTGGTCAACAGGCTGATCATCGCTGAAACTGATATACCGGGAGAAAAAATCAAGAACGGGCGCCTGTCGGAGGAGGAATGGAAGCAGCTGGATTCCAGGATCAAGAAGCTTGTTCAGGCACCAATATATATAGACGATACTCCAGCTATTACGATTACCGAACTCAGGGCAAAATGCCGACGGCTGATGGCACAGCACAAGCTTGACATTGTGATAATCGATTACCTCCAGCTTATGACAGGCCCTCAAAACTCAGGAAGCCGTGAGCAGGAGGTCAGCAATATTTCAAGATCACTCAAGAGCATAGCCAAAGAGCTGGATGTCCCTGTTATAGCATTGTCACAGCTTAACAGGTCAGCTGAACTGCGGGGAGGTCTTAAAAGACCTCAATTGTCTGACTTGAGGGAATCAGGCGCTATAGAACAGGATGCCGATATGGTGGTTTTTATTCACCGTCAGGATAAATTCGGGATGATGACTTTCGAGGATGGCACATCTACCAAAGGAATAGCTGAAATAATACTTGCGAAAAACAGAAATGGTCCGGTTGATGATATCCGGCTAAGGTTCAGGGAAGAAAAGGCACTCTTTGTAGATATTGAGGATTTTGATGGTGAAGCTGACTTTGATATCAGTCCGAACAAGCAGAGCATGACCTTTGGCTCAAAGATGAACCACGACAATTACAAGGGTCAGGGTGGCGGATTTGACAATGAGAATGGTGAGTATTCAGAACCACCTTTTGGCTGATCAGTTTGCTCAGTTTATCTTCAGTATAAGCTTGAATCCTAAATTTTCGTAATTGAAATTGTAGAAGCCTGCATATACTCCTATTTCTCCCAGGAGAAGGAATTCACTAATAGTATAGCCAACCTCTGTGTAAGTATCATGATCGCTCATCCACAGGAAAGACAGACCTATGTTCTCCCTCATAAGGGTGTTGCTAAGAACAGGAAGTAACTTGATAAGCAGGTAAGGCGTAGTGTATTTCAGGTGAAACTCGGTAAAATACCCCGGTGTGCACATTTTGTAATAACCAGGTAGATGGAAAGCATCTTCGTAATCGTTTAACAATACCGGCAGAGGCTGTGTGTTGAAATGCACAAAATCAAAATAATTTGCACCGTCAGAATTGATAAAGCCTCCAGTCCGCAAGCGCCACCTGAACTCACCGAATGCACCAGTTTCATTTCTTTTTGAAGCTTCAATACGAAGCAGATCGAAGTGCCCTCCTTCTGAGACTGCAGTCTTTTCATTATAACCATGTTTCCAGCTTATCGAAAAAGTGGGGTATTCGGAGCCTCGTGGCGATTTAATATTGTTATTAATACTGTACTGTTGTCTTGGAGTATAAGAAAATGTTATGTTAAAATCAGAATGAGTATGATTGACAGGACGGTAACCCGGGTCACTCCAATTTGTAATATATTCATTACCAGGCATATTATCCGTATAGCTCCTCTTTGTATCAATAATTGAAAAAGTGGTATTGTTGAATAGTATCCTACGGTCATCGTATCCCACGGAAAGGTCAAGGTAAAGACCGTTTGCGATTTCGGTCCTGTATCCGGCGGTAAAATACCTGGTTTCATAAAGCTTCATGTAGTTCCTTTCCATGAAGAGAGAGGTTATGGAGTTGAGGAAAGGGTTTATGCCGCCGGTACTATTAAAATCCTTGCTTGCAATGCCTGCCCTGAAAGATATCTGGCTCTGCTTCATCCTGTTGAACCTGTAATTGCCATTAATCCTCCACATGAAGCTCTTTCTGCTGAAAGCCCACCTGAAATCAGGGTAAACAGAAAAGCTGTTATTATTACTGAATTGCTTGTTCATTCTGAAGTCAATTCCGTAAACAAAACCGTCAACAGTATTAAACTGCAGGTTCTGCAGGTCTATAAGACCTCCATTGGTAAAACTGAATCCGAGAGTATCTCTCCAGGTATGCCCCCATAACAGGTGATTAAAAGCAGTTTTTATTTTTCTTCCGCTTCTGTTTCCAGTGTAGGTTGAGTCCAAACCTGTGTCAATTGTCTTAAGCGCCGATTTAACACTATCTGCAGTCCTGAGGCTTCTTGTCTCTGCCTCTGAAAGGGGTATGGGCCTTATTTCTGTCCAGTATGCACTGTCCTTCTTCCCGGCGTCTTTTTCAATAATATGCGTTACATTGTTCTTTATCTCCAGATTGTCCCTGATACTGTCGGCAATACTTTCTTTCGATTCCTTTTCAAGCAAACCTGATAATTTTACCATATCCCTGTTTGTCATTTCATCCTTGGAAAGAATCTTTTCTATCTGTTGCTGTGTCCTGGTCTTTGTCGTATCAGGTAAGTTATCAACCCGATTCTTCCGGTAATCGACAGAGATCGTCGGAGGCTTTTGCAGATCAGGGTTTATATCTACTTCATCATATTTTATCGAACTGCCATAACCAGCATCGGCTTTGATCCCGAGAATTGAGAGAGTAACATCGAATTTGTGGCTGACAGGCATCCAAACCTCCTCCTGAACTGGAATATATAATTGTTGTATCCTGATGGTCCCGGCGATGTTTTCATTTACAAGATCAAGACTGTGCAGGCACCAAAGGTCTTCAATAATGTATATCAGACCTGTAAAGAGTTGCTGGCTCTTTCTTTTTGGAGTTACTTCGATTTTGTCAATAACATAATTACCCTGTACTGAGGCGCCTTTATATTTGAAGTTGTAATGCGAAAAAGCATCAGGGGAAAGTGGTGATATGGCCAGATCGGCAAGGACAGGCTCGTAAAAGCTTGCCTCAATAAAATCCATGGGTGAGATCTGATTACCCTGTTCCGGAAAAGTACTGTTGAATGAGATTACTCTCTGAATATACTTGTCAGGCGCCGTAAACTCTATGTCATTAACAGACTCCATAAGGTATACATCACCCTCTTTCATTGTTGTTGTACTTGCAGATGTACCTGAATTGTTCCTGGCTTCAATCCTTAGCGATCTCTGCATAATCCGGGGAATATTTTTAATAATTAGATTCCCTTTCAGGTATACCTGCGCCTTATAATGATTCACATGATGGAGGTAATAAGGGGCCAGTCCGATTGTCTTTCTCATTATACCATAAGCCGGATCCTCACTCGATGCAGTTATCCTTACCTCAGGTATTTCGTAATACTGCACCTGGAGGATCACGTTTATAATGGCAGGATCCTTACTAATAGTCACATTTTTCAAGTCAGGTTCAAATCCAAGGCTCTGGTAAATAACTGTATACCGACCTTCCGGAAGCCTTATTTCGTAGTCGCCCCTGGCGTTAGCAGTAGTACCCTGTTTGAGTTCCTGGATATAAACTGTTGCATAAGGCACGGGATTTTTCTCAACATCCCTGATAGTACCTTTCAGGACCTGAGCACCAGCGAATGCTGAATTGAAAAGAAATAGAAATATGTATAGCCAGTATTTCATCAGGGTCTTTAATTTTTTTTGCCTGCCACTATAATTACTGCTTCACCCTTTGGAGGATTCTCCCGGTAGTATTCAGCTATTTCACCAAGAGTCCCTCTCTGGTTTTCTTCATGGATCTTTGTAAGTTCCCTGGAGACACATGCTTCCCTGTCTGAACCGAAGATATGACCCATTTCGTCCAGTGCCCTGACAAGCCTGTATGGGGATTCATAAAATATCATTGTCCGTGCTTCGTCCCTGAGAGCTTCCAGTTTTTTATTCCTGCCTTTCTTCTGTGGAAGGAATCCCTCAAAGCAGAACCTGTCACAGGCAAGGCCTGAATTCACAAGGGCAGGAACAAATGCAGTCGGTCCGGGTAGTGTTTCGACTTCAATACCTTTTCTGATACAGGCCCTTACAAGAAGAAATCCGGGATCTGAAATAGCCGGTGTGCCTGCATCCGAGACAAGAGCAACATTGAGCCCGGACTCTATCCTGCTGCAGACCGATTCGACCGTCTTGTGCTCATTGGCAATATGATGTGACTGCAGTTGAGTGCTAATTCCAAAGTGACTTAGAAGCTTTCTCGTATGCCTTGTGTCTTCTGTGAGTATAAGGTCTGCCTCCTTAAGAACTTCAATAGCCCTTAATGTTATATCTTTCAAGTTTCCGATAGGAGTTGGGACAATAATTAACTTACCCATCAGATGATAGTTTTCTTTTCACCAGGTTAAATAGCTGAAGGGCTACCTCATTCTCTTCATCATTGTCAACCAATGAAAAAATCATTGACCGGGCTTCATCCAGGTCATGTATTTCATTCAGCCTGGCAATAACCTCTTCATACCCCGAGGAATTGCCTTCAAATAGTTCCCTGATATACAGGAATTTATCATTAATCCCGATTGCGTCCTTAAGATTTACTACTGGTTTTGACTTAACAACTGACGAAATATCATCGTCATTTTTTCGCGTTCCAAGCTGCTCATTAATGATGCTTGAAGTCTTTCCAAAAGTGTCCGCAAATATAGGTTGAACTTTTTTCTCAGGTCTGGCCTTACTTTCAGGTGAATCTCTGCCTGTTATAGGAGATTCCTGTGTAACTGGTTTGTCCGGTTCAATCACTTCAGCCGGAGGTTCTTGCAGTTCTGCTTTTGCAGGTTCCGGCTCTTTTTCCTGCTGTAAGGGAGTAATCCGGGTTTTTTCTTCAGAAGGTATTTCTTTGCCGGGAGAAGTCTGGATGGTTTTCAGAAGTGATAATACTTCCTCGGCACTTTTGCATTTTGACCTTGCAAGCTCGATCTGGAAGCGCGGAACATCCGGATAATTTTTAAGGTCCTCAATTATTTCCCGGGCCTCTTTCAGGTCGTTAATTATTATATCCAAAGCTGAAATGAAATCCATTCAATTATATATTAGTAAAACGAACCATTTTTCTTTATTTTGCAAAAGTAAAGAATATTCCGCAAGTCTTTGATGAATAGTATTTACTAATTATTCATATTAATACATAGCCTGTTAAATGGAATTTCTCGAAAATTCTGTCAGAGCCGATAATAAGAGAGGATCTGTTGAGCTAATAACAGGATCTATGTTCTCGGGGAAAACGGAGGAGCTTATAAGACGTCTGCGAAGGGCAAAGTTTGCGGGATTGAAGGTTGAGATATTCAAACCGTCTATCGATAACAGGTATTCAGAAACTCTCGTAGTTTCGCATGATGAAAAGTCAATACATTCCACACCGGTAGATAATGCTTCTTCAATAATACTACTGGCAGTAGACTGTGATGTTGTAGGGATAGATGAGGCACAATTTTTCGACCATTCACTGGTGGATGTATGTAACAGGCTGGCCGACAGTGGGATAAGGGTTATTGTTGCCGGCCTGGATATGGATTTTTCAGGGAAACCTTTCGGCCCCATGCCTGATCTTCTGGCAATAGCTGAATATGTTACAAAAGTCCATGCTATTTGCGTGCGTTGCGGAAACCTGGCACAATATTCCAACAGGAAATCCGAAAACTCAAAGCAGGTCTTACTGGGTGAGAAGGATTTATATGAACCCCTGTGCAGGACCTGCTACAATGAAGAGCATAAGAAGTAGAACTTCGACAGGCGGCTATTATTAAGATATAACATTAATTCTCTCTATGTGAAAATCACGGTTAAAGATCTAGCAAATATCACAGGAGGAGTCCTTAACGGCAAGGATGACCTGGTTATAGAGGAACTGCTAACGGATAGCCGCCAGTTCAGTTTTGCTAAGGGTGTTGTGTTTTTTGCAGTAAAGGGTGAAAATCACGACGGAAGTCGTTTCATTAGTCAGCTTAATAAAAAAGGTGTAAGAATATTTGTGGCGGAATCAGACGACCATATTCCGGAAATTGCTAATAGTGGAGGGGCTTTTATAGTGGTCAGGAATGTTGTTGATGCAATGCAGTCCTTGGCAGCATACAGGAGAGCCTTATACAAGGGGACGGTCATTGGCATAACAGGCAGCACAGGTAAGACTATTGTAAAAGAATGGCTGTCTGACATACTGGGTAATAATATTTCGGTTGTGAGAAGTCCGAAAAGCTACAACTCACAAGTGGGCGTACCACTTGCCGTCTGGAAACTTGAAAATAAATATGAAGCAGGGGTGTTCGAGGCTGGGATATCAATGCCTGGTGAGATGAGCAGGCTGGCAAGAATAATAGATCCAGGCATAGGTGTGATTACCAATATCGGAGATGCACACCAGGAGAATTTCCCGGATTTTGCTTCAAAAGCTGTTGAGAAGCTGAAGCTTTTTAAAAATAGTCATACAATAGTATACTGCAAAGACCATTCGCTGATACATGATCTGATAATTCACGACCAGGAATTAAAGGAGAAAAGGCTTGTCAACTGGTCATACAAAGATGAAAAAGCTTCACTTTTGGTACGAAAGATCTTATCTGAACCATCAAGGACGGTCATAAGTGTATATAATAAAGGAGAAGAGTATGGTTTTGAAATACCTTTTGGAGATCAAGCATCGGTAGAGAACGCTATAACAGTAATTGCAGTCTGCACTGCAATGGGAATCAATAATGAAATCATAAAAGCCGGTATTAAGTCGCTTGAATCAGTTGCCATGAGAATGGAGATCAAGAATGGTGTCAATGGCTGCATTCTTATCGAGGACTATTATAACTCTGATCCGGGATCACTCAGGATGGCCATAGAATACCTAAAATCACAGAATAACAAGCGATCTATCCTTATCCTGTCCGATTTCCTTCAGAGTGGGAGGGATGATGAGGATCTCTACAGCGAAGTGGGAGGTCTGGTGAAAAAAACGGGGGTTAACAGGTTTATAGGTATCGGGCGATCAATATGTTCGCAGAAGCATTTATTTCCTGACGGGAGCAGGTTCTTTTTTACAACGGACGAGTTCATAAGGAGTTTTCAACCTGCAGATTTCAGGGATGA
Source organism: uncultured Rikenellaceae bacterium (assembly GCA_964595725.1). Taxonomy (GTDB): domain Bacteria; phylum Bacteroidota; class Bacteroidia; order Bacteroidales; family VadinHA17; genus LD21. Next base: position 18,081 of record CAZQRQ010000011.1, read on the forward strand.
GATCATACTGCTTAAAGGGGCAAGGGCCTTTGAATTTGAAAAGATCGGGAATTTGCTGGAATTGCAGGTCCATCAGACAGTACTCGAAGTAAACCTCGATGCCATCTCTCACAACCTGAATCAGTTCAGAAGGATTCTGAATCCTGGTACCAGGATCATGGCAATGGTAAAGGCATTTGCTTATGGTGCCGGATATAATGAAATAGCAGGATTGCTGGAATATCACAGAGTCGATTATCTTGCAGTAGCATATACGGATGAAGGGGTCGATCTGAGGCTGGCAGGAGTCTCATCTCCTGTTGTTGTAATGAATCCGGAATCATCTGCATACAACAGCATGATAAAATACAATCTTGAGCCTGAAATATATAGCCCGGGTATCCTTAAAGGTTTTTCTTCTGCTCTTTCCAGACATGGCATCACGGGTTACCCGGTTCATATCAAGATCGATTCCGGTATGCACAGGCTGGGATTCATGCCTCAAGACCTTGATGAATTGCTGGCTTTTCTGCGAAAAAATGACAGGATAAGGATTATCTCAGTCTTTTCACATCTTTCGGCAAGCGAGGAAGAGAAATTTGACTCATTTACGAATAAACAGGTCGGTATTTTCCAGGATTGTGCCGACAGGATTGCTGGAGTTATTGGGTACAGGTTTCTCCGTCATATCCTGAATTCTGCTGGAATTGCAAGATTCCCTCAGTATCAGTTCGATATGGTGAGGCCTGGCATTGGTTTATATGGTGCAGGAACCTATCCGGGACTGGTTTTAAAACCTGCCGGGACTTTCAAAACAAGAATTTCGCAGGTAAAAAATGTTCCGGGAGGAGAGCCGGTTGGGTATGATTGTGCTGATGTAGATTCATGGGAACGTTCAATAGCAATTCTCCCAGTTGGTTATGCTGACGGCCTAAGCCGGAGAATGGGTAACGGGCAAGGAAGGGTTTTCGTAAATGGCCGTTCTGTTCCTATTATCGGCAATATATGTATGGACATGTGCATGGCAGATGTTACCGGTTTAAATGTATCAGAGGGAGACGAAGTAGAAATCTTTGGCAGGAACATTAGTGTGGATGAGGTTGCAAAATGGTGCGGTACTATACCTTATGAAATTCTTACTTCTATACCCCAGAGAGTAAAAAGAGTTTTTGTAAGGGAATGATCAGCCATCTTTACTGATCTTTTCGAGCCGGACGCAGTCAATAATAGCAATTTTTTTCCCCTGAAGCCTGATGATCTCTTCAGCTGCCAGATGTGATAAAGTCCTTATTGCGTTAGATGTGGTCATGTTTGAAAGGTTAGCCAGGTCTTCACGTGACAGGATTATATTAATTGTTACCCCGTCGTCTTCAAAGCCATAAGTGTCACGGAGAACCAGTAAAGATTCTGACAGCCTGCCTCTTATGTGCTTCTGGGTGAGTGACACTGTTCTGTTTACCGTAAAGCCAAGTTCATTAGCCAGGATTTTCATAAAATGCAATGAGAGATCTGCATTATTCCTGAGGAGACTCCACAAAGGGATCTTATCAAAAATACAGATTGCTGAATCCTCAAGTGCAATGGCTGAGGCACAATAGTGGCCATCTGCAAACAAAGCGCGATTACCTATTAATCCCTGCGGCCTGACAAGCCTTAAAATCTGCTCTCTTCCGCCTACTCCCTCCTTGGAAATCTTTACTTTCCCGGATGCGAGACTTATAAGTCCAAAGGGTTTTTCTCCCTCCCTAATTACCATCTCTCCTTTCCTGTATACTAAATAGGAATGATTTGATATCAAAATTTCCTTTTCTTTGTATGACAGGCTTTTAAATATAGAATAAGGTCCCTCAAGACAGTTTTGTATAAAAGGATTGTTATACTGCATTAAGAAATATTATGAGCTTATCAAAGATAATGATACAAGTGTAAAAAAAAATGAATTAACATTTTTTAACATATTCAAATACAGATACTTGCAGTAATAAAAGGGGGGCCGGTTCAGAAAATAGCAACAAGGGGCATTCTTCTACCTGCTCCGAAAGCCTTTGAAGAGATTCTGAGAATAGGAGGGGCCTGGTACCTTTTGTATTCGTTCCAGTTGATCATTTTTACAATCTTCAGGACAAGTTCTTTGTCAAATCCCGCTTCCACGATTTCAGTTGGTGATTTTTGCAGTTCAATATACTGGTACAGGATCGAATCGAGTACTTTATATTCAGGAAGAGAATCAGTATCGAGCTGATCATATTTCAATTCCGCGGAAGGAGGTTTCGATATAATATTATCAGGTATTACTTCGTTGTCTCTGTTTATATATCCTGCAAGCCTGTAGATATCAGATTTATAAACATCCCCGATTACGGATAATCCACCTGCCATATCGCCGTATAGTGTTCCGTAGCCGACAGCGGCCTCGCTTTTATTTGAGGTGTTAAGCAGAATATGACCCAGCTTGTTTGAGTATGCCATCAGGATAACGGCTCTTACCCTTGCCTGTATATTTTCCTCAGTTACATCCGGAGGGAGGTTGTCAAATACAGGTAAGAGAACTTCTTCGAAGGCTGAAAAGGGCTTTTCTATACTTATCACCTCGTAATTTATACCAAGATTATTGCAGAGGTCGATAGCATCAGAAACTGAATGCTCCGATGAATATCTTGAAGGAAGAAGCAGTGCGGTAACATTTTCTGGTCCCAGTGCTTCTGCTGCAAGGCAGCAGCAAACTGCTGAATCTATTCCGCCCGAAAGCCCGATAACAGCTTTCCTGAATCCTGTTTTACTAAAATAGTCCTTAATTCCTACTACGATAGCTTTATTAATAAGGGCTGGAATATCGGGTATAACTTCCTGTAAGATGGATTTATCAGCAAGTATCTCATCAAGTGAATAAGATCTGATACATTCTTCGAAGGCAGGAAGCTGATCTGCCATTCCACCCTTTTTATTGACCACAACCGATGCGCCGTCAAAAATCAGTTCCGTATTTGCACCAATCTGGTTTACGGCTAAAACAGGTATGCCATACTTCTTTGCTTTATCTGTAAAGATGTTTCTTCTTGTTACGATCTTCGAATAAGAGAATGGTGATGCAGAAATATTAATTACAAGATCAGGCCCGAGCTTTGCCAGCTCATCCATCGGTGAAACGGTATAGAGGCGTACTTTCTCAAATGCATTGTCAAAGGGTTGTTCATCCCAAAGATCCTCGCAAATGGTCAGTGCAATTTTTATTCCGCTGAATTCAAAAAGGGAAAATGCCTTTTCCGGTTCAAAGTACCGGTATTCATCAAAAATATCATAAGTGGGAAGAAGAGTCTTATTCGCCTGGTAGACTATTTTGCCTTCTGACAGAACAAGTGCCGAATTGAACAACTTTTTACCTTCCTTCCTGTTGTTAATTGTCGGTGAACCAACAATGGCAGTTATACCCTTGCATTCTTCTGCAATCTCAATGGTTGTCTGTTTACACCTGTTAACAAAATCGATGTGGTCGAGAAGATCAAGGGGAGGATACCCTGATACAGAAAGTTCTGAAAAGACTATTAGTTCTGATCCTGCTTTTTTTGCATCATTTATCGCATTGCATATCAGTTCTTTGTTCTTACTGAAATTCCCTATGTGGTAATTTAGCTGAGCAATGCTTATTCTCATGAGTTAACAGATTAAAAGTTGATGCCAAACCTGAATTTAAGAATATTTTGAGAGAGCCTGTCTTTTGGCTGGCCATTAATATCATCCGATACATCGAGGAAGTTATTCTCATAGCCAAGGCCAAGTATCAGTTCAGTATTACCTCCAAGAGAATATCCTATACCAGCCATTATATGGTAAGCCAGGTTAAATGGTCTCAGTTCTTTCATAGCGGTTTCTCCTTCGATACCCGCTTCAGCAATGTCGACCTTCCCTCCAATAACGATCTTAGGATCTATTCCTATGTCTGTATAGAATCTAAGATACCCTATCTGGTTGGTCTCAAATTTTAATCCGAGCGGGATGCAAAGATATTGAACCCGGTATACGACAGATGATCCGGCAGGTACTTCTGTATTAAAATTGTTGAAGACCATCTCAATAGTATCAGAATTTGCAATTCTTCCTCCAGCATTCATTATATTGATACCGGTTGAAAACGAATAGTTGGAACTGAAGTATTTATTAAAGGTGAACCCGAAGTTAAATCCGGCCCTCGCACCATCATTGACAGTTTCCTTTGTGTCAGAAGAAAACCAGCTGATAACCGGATCTGCAAATACGCCAAACCTTATATTTTGAGCCCTGGCTTCAAAATTGCATATTGTAATGATAAATAAGGCCAGAAAAAAGCCCTGGGTTTTAGAAAGATTATAGTTTTTGTTGAAAATTGATTTCATATTTTTAATCGGTTACTGTTTAATTAAAAAGCCTTCCCAATGGCATGTAAAAATAACAAATAAAAATGCAAGTTATTGTGAAGTATCAAACAGTTGTCTTATTCTTTAAAAGTCTCTAATTTAGCAGAAACACTCAAAACAATGAAGATACGCAAGGGATTCCTCATATTGCTGGCCTTTGTTATTCCGGTTTTCACTGCCTGTGATGGCAACCGATACCGGGTTAATATTTCCGGTATTAAAGCAGATATCCGGATTAAAAGACTGGAGAAGGATCTTTTTTCAATGGACCCAGTTGACTTCAAAGATAATATCATTAAACTTAAGGAGGAATACGGAAAGTTCCTTCAGTTGTTCAGCTATGTTATTAATATAGGTGAGGTCTCTGATAGCTCATGGAGCAATGGTCTTTTTTCATTTGCAACCGATAAGCTTAACTATGAAGTCTACCAGAACACACTTTCGGTTTTTCCTGACCTCACCTGGCTTGAAAACGGAATGACCAAGGCATTCAGGCATTATCTTTATTATTTTCCTGAAAAGCCTGTTCCCGAAATATATACATGTATAACGGGATTCAATAACAGTATCATAACACTGAAAGATTCTGTTCTTGCCATCGGTCTTGACAGGTACCTGGGCTCTGAAAGTAAATATTACCCTATGCTTCAGATATACAGCTACCAGGCGGACAGGATGGAACCTGACCATATCCTGCCAGATGCAATGTATGGATGGGCTTCATCGGAATGGGATTTCAGTGAGATGGACTATGATCCTGAAAATGTGCTTTCGGAAATGATTCATGAGGGAAAACTTATGTATTTCGTGAAGTGTATGCTGCCGGAAGAGAAGGATGAAAATATATTCGGATTCTCTGAAGCCCAGATGAATTTTTGCAGGAACAATGAAGACCAGATGTGGCAATATCTTATTGAGAACAGTCTTCTCTTCAAGACTGACCAGTTGACGAGAAGGAAGCTTACAGGCGACGCTCCCTTTACCAGTTATTTTACAAATGAATCCCCGGGGCGGGCCGCTGTATGGATTGGATTCCGTATCATCGAATCATTTATGAGAAATAACAGCAATATCCGGCTGGCCGATATTATGCAGGTGACAGATGTGCAGATGATACTGGAAAAAGCAAGGTACGTTCCGAAATAGCCCCTGGATTTTAACTTACCTGCAGATATCGTGAAATTAAAAAAGGTACCCGTTAAAGGCACCTTTTTTAATTCATTGATTACTACTATACTACTCCGGATGTATTGCCTCAACCGGGCAAACATCTGCGCATGCACCGCAATCAGTGCATACATCAGGATCAATTACATATATATCACCCTCAGAAATAGCCTCAACAGGACATTCGTCAATGCATGTTCCGCAAGCAGTGCAATCATCATTAATAATGTAAGCCATTTGTTTATTTGTTATTTGATTATGTTATTTTTCGGATACAAAAATACCTTATTTTTTTAAATTCAAAAAAACAAGCGGTCAATTATCATAATTATAATATAATTGTGCCCTGTTTTTTAAGGAAATTAATTGCCAGCCACGACATATTTGCAACTCCGGTAATCATTCCGTTTTCATCAATGTCGAAATCGGAAGAATGGAGCATCCTTATATTTTCCCCTTCCTTCCTGATTCCAACGCGATAGTACAGGGAAGGAAAGGCAGCTGTAAAAAAAGCAAAATCTTCAGAGCTCATCCTGAGATCAAATGTTTCCACATTGTCATTCCCAAGTAACTCCTTGCTTAGCTTCAAAGCTTCCCGGGTAAGATCCCTGTCGTTTACCAGGACTGGGTATCCCTCTGCAAACCTGACTTCAATACTGACTTTATTTTCGTCTGCGACTTCTTTTGCAATCCTTCTTATAATTTTCTTGGCTTCCTTTCTCCAGTCTTCATCAAATGTCCTGAATGTTCCGGATATTTCAACCATTTCCGGTATTACATTGGTTGCCCCATCACCTGTTATTTTTCCAATACCCAGTACCGTCGGTATTTTGTTATCGTCCTTGATTGAGTTAATCTCATCTTTTAGTGTTACAACGAGCTTTGAAGCTATATATACCTGATCAGTCACAAGGTGGGGCAGGGCGGCATGCCCTCCGGTACCCGTTACAGTAATATATATTTCATCGCTTGATGCCATGTACATACCGGCCTTATATCCAACCTTGCCGGTTGCCAGCTCCGGCAGTACATGCTGAGCGATAACAATATCCGGAGCAGGATCGTTTAGTGCTCCCGATTCGATCATAAGCCGAGCTCCTCCAGGGGAAAGCTCTTCTCCTGGCTGGAAAATAAGCAAAATTGTTCCCCCGAATTCGTCCTTCAAGGAATTGAGCATCTTTGCAGTCACCAGCAACATAGCCATATGCGCATCATGGCCGCAGGCATGCATCCGCCCCGTTATTTTACTTTTATACGGCACCTCGTTTTTCTCACTCACCGGCAATGCATCCATCTCGGTGCGCAGGGCAATCACGCGGTTTGCTTCGTGAGATCCTTTGATCTCAGCAATTATTCCGGTTCCTGTAATACCTTTCCTGTAGCGGATACCGTACTCATCCAGCCTGGAGCAGATAAAACCGGCAGTTTCATATTCCTCAAATGACAGTTCAGGATTCATATGAAAATGCCTGCGGAGATCGGAAAGTTCATTAAGCAGGCTTGCTGAATTTGCCAGGATTATCTCTTTAAGATGATTCATTATCAGTTAATTAATTAGAAGTCCAGGCTAAATGACAGATAGAAAACTCTTGGCAGTATATATTTATTCTCAATTCCCCATGCAAAATCGGCTCTCACAAAATATCCCATCAGCATAGCGCGAAGACCTGCCCCAAATCCGGCTACAATCGGGTCCCTGTTGGTATCAAGAGTGACTACAATTGGCCCGTTTCTTATTACTTCCGTATCATAGGCGTTATCACTATTCCAGGGAGACCTGCCGGTCCATGCTGTTCCGATGTCTCCAAATCCCACTATCTGCAGGCTGTTAAGAAGATTAGACCTGAGCGGGTGCCCTGCAAAATACCTGATGAATGGCCATCTTATTTCACTATTGATTAGGGCAAAACTGGTTCCGTTCCGGATGTTCTGGCTGAATCCTCTCATGTTTGTGGCAAGTGCCTGGAAACCATAGTTATAGTTCTGGTTTACAGGTATTGTATTGTCAAACATTGGTATTTTATTGAAGAGGTATCCCATCCAGTTATCCACTCCACCCATATAATAGATTAGCTTTGTTGGCCCGTACGATGCACTGGCAGCAAACCGATTGGCCCAGATAAGTTCTCGATGGATCTTGAGATAATGTCTGAAATCTGCTCCAATGACTATCATGTCGGAGTTTTTAACCGATACTTCCTTATAGTATTCACCGAATATCTTGAATCTCGTTCCGTAATAGATATTGATTGTCCTTTTGCGGGTGTTATCATAAATTATTTCGCCCTTCAATCCGAGCCAGTGTCTGTTAATATCTTTTTCGGCCAGAGTGGCAGGATCGGAAGAAAGTGTCACGTACTTATCATACCGGTAGGTCACAGTACCCTTTAGTGCCAATACGGGAGAAAATGGTCTTGAGTATGATAGGTAAAAATTATCACTGTGAATCTTATAAAGGCTCTGTTCGTTAGAACTGAAAAATGACTGCCTGTGGTAAACAAGCTGTTTATCGAATTTTCCCATTAGGTTCTCAATGCTCAGAAGGATTTCATTACTGTCGAAATTCCCTGCAAACCTGAATCCACCTGTTACTTTATAGTTCTCGAACAGGTCAAGAGTACCTATTCTTGTGAAAAGATTAACACCTGGATTGAAGTATGGAGCTCCTCCATTATAAGCCTGGTAAGAGTTGTTGAGAAAGCTGAAGTCAATCTGGTTTGCAATATAGTTGTTATAGAAAGACGGTTCATAAATACGGATAAGAGGAAGATCCAGTTCCCCTGTATCGAGGTCTATATCCATATAGTCCTGTCTCCACAGCTGTTCATAATAATTTTGCTTTTCTTTTTCAAATATATAATGGCTGAAATCAATGGGCTCGTCCTTTATATAATACTCATACAGTGGCTTGGTCAGAGTGTCCCTCCTTTTCCTGTCCTCTTCAAGGAGCCACTGGCGGATCTGCTCAATTGAATCTGCCCTGTGCAGAAGTTTTTCCTGCTCCTTTCTGAATGAGCTTACAACTAGATCATTCTGATCAATGGGACCTGAACCGGACGTATTCCCTTTTCGGAGATAGTACCTGCCATTGTCAAATAAAACCTCACCGTAGGTATCTGAGGCGTTTATATAATCGTGCCTGATCACGTTCCGGTCATAATTTGTGACAGGATTTGACTTTATGAAATAGCGATAGTGAGTTGTGGTGTCTATGAAGCTGATGGAACTGTCAAATCTGGCAATATATCTGTTAAAAATGCCGTTATTATTTCCCAGGTAACTGAGGCTTGCCTTGCTGTTGCTCACTGTCTGGAACCTGTCAACATACATGCCTTCTGTAAGTCTTGTCAGCAGATTACCCCGTTTGCTGAGGTTATAGGTGAAAAGGTCAAAATTAGAGGAGAGTCTTTCAAAAGGATCAGCATTATTGAGCAAAGTGTCTGTAAGACGATTTGAGGAGAATATTATTTCATCACTGGTGCTTTTTACAAATGATGGATACAGGTCGTCTGCCAGATCCCTTGTTATCTGGTCATTTGTCCCTGAGGCAATAGTGTGGATGTATATGTCGGTGATTCCATCCTTAACAGCTGAGAAAATCAGCCTGGTACCCTCAGGTGAATATGAAAAATCCAGGACCTTATCGAAGTATAAAAGAAGCCTGTTTTCGGTGGTCTTTTCATCTGTCCTGAAGAAGTATAGTCTGAGGTTCGCCTTTTCTTCATTTATGAAAGTAAGGATCCTGCTGTTGGGATGCCATGCAAGAACAGGATAGGTGTTATCAGTCTTATGTTCATATTTCGGATCTGTCCTGAAGACGATCTTCGATTTGCCGGTTTCCTGGTCGTACACCCATATCCTCTTTCTTCCCCAGTCATTGGTAACCCAGGCTATGTACCTGCTGTCCGGGCTTATTTTCACCTGCTGGTATATCTGTTCCTTCCTGGCTTTTTTAAAGATATCCCCGTCGTTTGAAGGTTTATTATTGTCACCGGAGAACTCATCCAGGTAGTACTCCTGCCACTCTTTAAGCAGGTCTTTAAGGTCCTGTCCGATAACATATAGGAAGCCGTCATTAATATTCTTGTAGATTTTTGTCAGGTATATTATGTTTGGAATCAGTGCATCACCGTATTGTTTTGCAAGGAATCTCCAGAATGACTGGCCGGCATAGATTGCGTCGTCATATTCAAGGTGGTTGATTTTTTTATATTTGCCGCTCTTAAAACCATCTTTGGCCCTGTTTTCTGCATCATAATCCCAACCGAATGCCACGTAATTGATCAGCCCTTTGAAATACCAGTCGGGCATATTAACAGTTGATGAGCTGGAGGTCCGGTCTTTCAGATCGGCGTTAGCCATCATCTCATTTATTATTGCTTCTGCTATTGAGGCTGCTATCTGTTTTTCATATGCGACATGGTCACCTTCGTAATAGAGCATAACTTTATTCTTGATAAGCCTGCTATAACCTCCAAGATTATAGTCGTCGTCAGCAAAAGTTACAAGACCTATGTTTGATTGTTTGTACTCTGCCTGCTTATTGAAGATTATGAATATCAACCTTTTCTCAAGATTATAGTCGAAGTAATCCTCTATTTCAGCGAGTTTTTTAATTCCATAATCAGCTGTGAACTGGGCCAGTTCCCTACCGTTTTCATTGAAATAGCAATCTATGTCCTCGAACCTGTAAAATGACCAGTAATAATCGTAATACTGAACCCTGTTTTTCCCGAAATTCATCTGCAGCCCGTTATAAAACTGTGCATCCATAACTATCATAATGGATGACATAATGCAAAAGAATATCACTTTCAGGATGGTATTTCTGAACATATACTGAGAATATATTGTCGATCTCTTCCTGTTCAAATTCTGTTCCAAAGTAAACGGGTTTGATAGCAAAACTAAGATATTCTGATATAAATTATTTAAAAAAGGCATAAACTTTATTATTTTTGACGCTGGTATCGTGGCAAAAAAAATCGGTTCGATTTTTGCATGCTATAATGCAACCAATAGAACATTATTTTTGTTTTGTATATGTAATTAGGATATTCAGTTTATTTTGAACAATAATTCGATAAAAATATCAGAAAAATGAAGAATTTAGTTTTATCCGGAATGTTTATGCTTCTTGCTGTGACACTAGCTGCTCAGCCACAGATCAAGCTTTCGACCACAGAACATGATTTTGGCGTATTCAAGGAAGAATCCGGTAGACAAACTTACAATTTTGAGGTGACAAATTCTGGAGATGCCCCTCTGGTTATCCAGAATATTGTAGCATCGTGCGGCTGCACCGAGCCGGTGTGGACAAAAAGTCCAATTCCACCCAGCGGTAGGGGTGTGATTACAGCGATATATGATCCATCAAACAGGCCAGGCCCCTTTAATAAGACTCTTACAGTGCATTCTAACGGTAAACCTGAAGTTCTTGTCCTTGTAATTAAAGGAGAGGTTACTCCCAGGGAGAAGACCATCGAGGAAATATACACATGGCCGGTAGGAACAGTCAGGTTCGAAAGCAATCACCTGGCTTTTACCACTATTAAGAAGACCGAAAAAAAGATCCGTGTGATGCCGATAATCAATCCTTCAGAGGAACCAGTGAAGATTGAATTTGAAGGCCTTCCGGAGTTTCTGCAGTTAAAATCGAACCCGGAAACCCTGAGACCGGGGCAAAAAGGTATTATCGAGGGTACCTACGATGCAACCAGGAATCCGAGTTGGGGAACTGTAAGCAACATGATAAGAGTAAAACTTAACGGGGAGGTTCAGCAGAACGGCTATTATTACGTTTCTGCTAACCTGGTCGAGGATTCTTCGGGATTATCAAAAGAGGAGCTTCTTAATGCACCGGTGTTTAAAATAGCATCAACCACCGTCGACATTGGCAAGATGGAACAGGCAACAACCAGGGATGTGGAATTCAAGTTCACTAATGAAGGTAAGCGCGACCTTATAATCAGGAATGTTCGTTCAACCTGCGGATGTACAGCAGTACAGCAGGGCACCAGCAATACTATAAGACCAGGTGAATCGAGTTCTATAAAGGCAACATTCAATTCCGGTGGCTATAACGGAAGGGTTACCAAAGCTATATATGTCTATACAAACGATCCAAAGAATTCTGAAGTAATCCTTATGCTGAATGCCGAGGTCACACCAAAGGATCAGGGCAAATAAGTCAATTGCCGGAGATGAAACAGGGCGCGACGCACTGAGTGTCAGGGAAGGCATTGTTGCGCCTCCGAACATAAATCCTGATATATTAAATCAAATAACAGGCAGAAAGAAGAAGCACTACTCTGTTGAAGAATATATTGAAGGTGTTCTGAGCGGGAACCGTACTATTCTCAGCCTGGCAATCACACTGCTTGAAAGTTCAAACAAAAAGCATTTCAGAATAGCCCAGGATGTAATAGAGGGCTGTCTTCCACATAGCGGAAAATCTGTCAGGATAGGGATCACAGGAGTGCCGGGGGCAGGGAAAAGCACTTTTATCGAAACCTTTGGAAAGCATATTACCGGTTCAGGCAGGAAGCTCGCTGTTCTTACTATAGATCCGAGCAGCAGCAGGACAAGGGGAAGCATCCTTGGTGACAAGACAAGGATGGAAAATCTCAGTGTGGATCCTAATGCTTTCATAAGACCATCTCCTTCGGCAGGAACACTCGGTGGTGTTGCAAGAAAGACAAGGGAGACGATAATACTGTGCGAAGCAGCAGGCTTCGACACAATAATTGTTGAAACTGTGGGAGTTGGCCAGTCTGAAACAGCAGTATCATCGATGGTGGATTTTTTCCTTCTGCTGATGATAACAGGTTCAGGTGATGAGCTGCAGGGTATAAAGAGGGGCATCATAGAAATGGCTGATACAATTGCAATTAACAAAGCTGACGGTGAAAACATACTTGAAGCGCAAAAATGTACCGTGGAGTTCAGAAATGCCCTGCATCTGTTTTATTCACCATCCACCGAATGGGAGCCCAGGGTGCTGACCTGTTCGGCAAAGGAAGACAACGGGGTAAGAGAAATATGGAAATCCGTCTGCGATTTTGAAAAATCAGCAAAGGAATCTGGGTTTTTTGAGCGGAGGAGAAAGTATCAGGCTATTTCGAGAATGCATGATGCCATCATAGAGAATCTTAAGGATTCATTCTATGGCAATCCGGAAATAACAAAACTGATCCCCGAACTGGAAAAGGACCTGCGAAATGGCAAAATAACATCTTTCAATGCAGCTTCAATCCTGCTTAATAAATATCATAAAAGGGATTAGTTGCATGTAAATATTAATATATTTGAACCAGTATATCTAACTGATTATTTATTTGAAAACCATTCTGGAATATTATGAGAAGATTACTATACTTAATCATTTTAACAGCTGTTGCTGTTTCCTGCACATCTAAAGAACCTCACTACGTTATAAACGGCAAAATTGAAGGAGCAGACAGTGTGACATTTCTTCTTCAGAAAAGAGAATCAGGGAATTATGTAAAACTGGATTCAGCAACCGTTGTTAACGGTGAGTTTACAATCAAAGGAGGAAAAGTTGATTACCCTCAGATTGTATATCTTATGCCTAAAGGCCTCAGGGGAGGCTTGACATTTTACCTGGAGAATTCTTCTATCACGATAACAGGTCATATTGATTCTCTTTATGCTGCCAGGATAAAAGGTTCCAAGACACAGGATGAAGTGGTAGAACTAACAGGTCAGATTGACCCTATCAATGATAGAATTTCCGGGCTTATTGGGGAATATCGTACAGCACAGAGTGAGAACAATGATTCCAGGATGACTGAGTTAGAGAATCAGATAAATGACCTGTATGATGAAACAGACAGGGTAAAGCTGGAATTTGTAAAGCTACATCCTTCATCCTTTTATGCAGCTACTCTGCTCTCAAGTATGAGCTATTCAATGGAGGCTGGTGAATTAGAGGAACTGATTAATGCAATGGATACTGCAGTTTCAAGCAGCAAACCGGTGATGGAACTAAAGGCGCGTGTTGAAGTTATGAAGACAGTGTCCGTTGGGAAGAAAGCACCTGATTTCACAATGAATGATGTCAATGATAATCCTGTTTCACTTTCATCGGTTATAGGCAAGTCAAAGCTACTCCTGATCGATTTCTGGGCTTCATGGTGCGGACCCTGCAGGCAGGAGAACCCAAACGTTGTAAAAGTGTGGCAGGAATATAACCGAAAAGGCTTTGATGTATTCGGTGTGTCACTTGACAGGCCGGGCGCCAGAGAAAGCTGGATAAAGGCAATCAGGGACGATAATCTGACCTGGACACAGGTCTCAGATCTACAGTACTGGGATTGTGCAGCAGCAAAACTATATGCTGTTTATGCAATACCTGCTAATTTCCTTCTGGATGAGACCGGTACAATTATTGCGCGTAACCTGCGGGGAGATGATCTTCACAATAAAGTGAAGGAAATTCTTGATGCACAATAGCATTTTCAAGCGAGATATTTATACAGAACTGGGCTGTTGATACCTGATATTCAACAACCCATTATTTTTTATGCTTATTATTTTTAATCTTCGTTATTTGCTGATTTCTCCTCCAGGATGAACCCGGTTCCCCTCACAGTGCGGATGTCAATACCCTTATCCTCGGATATGTATTTTCTTAACCTGCTGATAAAAACATCCATGCTTCTTCCGAGGAAATAATCGTCCTCACCCCAAATCTCTGTCAGAATATCTTCACGGGCAAGCATCTTGTTCCTGTTGATGATGAAGTATCTCAGCAGCTGTGCTTCTTTAAGTGTAAGCTTTTCTTTTCTCTTGCCGCAGGAAAGTTCCAGCGTATTGAACTTGAGGGTAGTATTGGATATATGGTAATCGTCGTTCACAGATGAATAGACTCTGTTAAGGATGTTGTTGATTCTCAGGATCAGGACCTCTGGATCAAATGGTTTTGTTATATAATCATCAGCCCCCAGCTTTAGACCTTTAACAATATCCTCCTTCATACTCTTAGCTGTCAGAAAAATAAAAGGCATATCCGGATTTGCCTGTTTGATCTTCTCAGCCAATGTGAATCCATCCATCTCCGGCATCATGATATCCAGGACGCAAATATCCGGTTTTTCGGCATTAAAAAATTCCCATGCCTCCTTCCCGTCATGGGCCAGTGTAACTTCGAAACCGCTAATACTAATATACTGGCTGAGGATATTCCCGAAATCCCTGTCGTCTTCTGCAATTAACACCTTCATATCAACTGATTTAAATTAATATGGTATTGTAACTGTAAATATACTACCTTTTCCGGGTTTACTTGTCACATTTACATCACCTCCATGTGCTTCAGCAATTCTTTTAACATAATAAAGTCCCAGTCCAAGTCCTTTTGTTTTATGTATATTACCTGATGTCACCCTGTAAAACTTATCGAATATATGCTTCTGGTGATTTCTTTCTATTCCGATGCCATTATCGCTGATACTTATGAAAATGTTATCCTTGTCCTTACTTCCATTTATTTCTATTACAGGATCATTGGATGCGTACTTGACTGCATTCGACAGGAGATTGTTAATCATGGTGGTGAAGTAAACAACATCAATATTAGCCTTTACATTGCCGAGAGTGTATTTTTGAGTGATCGCTGCACAATTATTACAGCCTGACCTGAAACTGTCGACGATATCATTCATCAGTTCCTCGATATCAACCGTCTTTTTATCGAGCTGGAACTGTGTTCTTTCCCACATGCTTATTTCCAGGATCAGGTTGATGAGCTGGTTAAGGTGAACGCTCTGTTTGCCGATCAACCTTGCCGTTTCAAATACTTTGGTGTCATCAACACGTATCTTCTCCATCTCCAGCGTTTTACCGGCAACAGTAATTGTCGACAAAGGTGTTTTAAGCTCGTGAGTCATATTGTTTATGAAATCAGTTTTCAGGTTGGAAAGTCTTCTTTCTTCAATAAGATTTCTGATTGCTATCATAAAAATAATGACCACTACCAGTATGCTTATTGAACTAAGGGACAATGATGCGGCCATTTCTCTCAAAACCATCTTCTGTTTTCCTGAGAAATCGATATAATAGTCAAAGTTCAGTATATAGTAGTTATCCTCTCTCAGGAATCTTTTAACAAGAATACGTGAGGTGATCTTCTGTCCGTTGGTTTCTGATTCCGGAAGGATAATATCAGGATTTTTCTTGTAATCTTCAGGGAACGGGTAAATATCAATCTTTCTGTCGAAGTCGATCAATTGAAGTGAATTGATGACTATCTGGAAGGAGAAATCACTCTCAAAACCATGTGCATCAAAATAATCCGCCAGCATCTTGTCAAGAGTCTGCAGGGCATTCAGCAGCTTTCTGACCGCATTATAGGAATCGATCCTAAGCTTTGCAAGATCAAGGTCATTTTGCACTTTTGAAATATCCTGGGTCATTACTTCACCCGACCATTGATTTACTGCATCAAGGGCATTCTCAAAGCCATCAGTGTTATTGAGACTGGTGAATTGTTCCATCGCCTCCTGGGAAAGAGCCTTATATTTAAGGTCGAACATCAGGCCTTTTTCAAGCCAGATATCCTTAATAATAAAGATCTGGACAGCGATAAGCAGCAGTATCGCTCCAATTCCCGGAATAAGTATCGTGTTCCTCTTCTTCATTTACTTTACAAATATCTTAAAAATATTCATTTCATTATCATTCCGTGAGGATTAACCCAACATTAACCCTGCATTAACAAAATACTGGTATAATGGGGTGTATCTTTACATTGTCAACCAAATAAAAGAGGCAGTCATGAAAAAAGTTGTTTTTATAATAATAGGAGTTTTTCTGGTCTCAGCTGTTCTATTCTCCCAGCAGACAAATACACAGGAGAAGACCCAGCAGGAGAAAGAAAAAGAGGCCAAGCTTCAGCAGATTATTGATCAGCAGAAGAAGGCAATGAAGGAGCAGGAGATGAGAACACAGGAAATAGAACAGGCACTGCGTGAGAG
This sequence comes from uncultured Rikenellaceae bacterium, assembly GCA_964595725.1. Lineage (GTDB taxonomy): Bacteria > Bacteroidota > Bacteroidia > Bacteroidales > VadinHA17 > LD21. The sequence continues at coordinate 34,615 of CAZQRQ010000011.1, forward strand.
TGAAAGGAATGCTTCCAGGAGCGGTGACGCCATGGATTCTTATATGAGGTCTTCCAGAACAAGATCGTCAGGAAATTATGAGCCTTTCATTGTCACTCCGAATATGAATTTCCAGTTTTTTGGCGGTGGGAGTGACTCTGAAAGAACGACCTGGGATTTTACCCGCAATGTCAAGGAATCAACATTTTCCAAGCAGTACTCATTTGAAGTCGAGAAGAGTGTCGGGAATGTTGTGATGTCAGTCACAGGTGATTGTAAGGCAGGTGAAATAAGGGTACAAATAATAATGCCGGGAGGCAAGACTTATTCGGATATACTCATCGACGAGTTCGGCAATCTGAACTGGCGTAAGTCATTTAAGATATCTGATGAAGAGAATACTGACAAAACCGGTGAATGGCTCTTCAAGATCAATGCTAAAGATGCAAGCGGGTATTTCAGGATTTTTCTCCAGACTTTCTGATTTTTCATTCCTATTAAAAGAGGCTGGTCCTTTTGGCCAGCCTCTTTTGTTTTCCCCTATTGTGATGTGCCCGTGGCTCTGCCACCTTTAACACTCTCAACTCTTACTGTATATTTGTTACCTCCCTTTACTATCCAGCGCAGGTATACTTTTGACTGGCCGGGAATATTTTCCAGCTCTATCCTCTGCGGATTCTTTGCCTGCTCCGTGGTCCTGTTTCTTGCAGGATCATCGACAACCATTCCTGCAATAACATTTCCTCCTTCGAGGTATACATAATCCGGAGGATCAATCTTATATCTCAGATTTGTTCCGGAATGAGTAGGAATCAGTTTCTTATTCTCTATTGTTGCGGATACTTCCTTCAATCCTCCCGTAAGATTCTTTACCTGAATATCGGATACCTCAAGTTCGGGGAGCTGCAATGCATTATATATGCAGAAAGCCGCATTCCTGTGAGCATCGGTCTCCAGCATGAACCCGGGGTGAAGCCTTCCGAATGTCTTTTTAGGACCTCCAACTTCCACTTCACCGTACACCGGGTGGTTTACTTTCTGCCATGGAAGATAAGCATCCTCAAAAAGGAGGAGCCTGTCAAAATCATACTGATCTGTATATGCAGTGTCGTAGAACATTAGGTACGAGTTCCAAAGCTCATTAGAGAAGACATAAAGACCCATTGCACCATACATCCAGTCGAGTTCTCCTCCCCATACGGTATACAAATCTCTCCAGATGATTAGATACCTGTAACCTGGAAGAATTTTCTCTCCTGTTCTTCCAATGCTGCTTAATACATTTTCATCATCCCGTGAATATACTTCAGCTCCACCACCCTGAACGGATGGACCCCTGAGTATCTGACCGCCTGAATTGTGGAACGATTGTGAACCGCCAATGTTAGGGTGATTTACCACAAAGTCTCGAACAGCCTGGTTCTCGGGAAATGTAAAAGGATACTTGTCCGCGCCGTTCTGAACATAATTTGGCTGCCAGTTAAATCCCCAGTCACGGTTTCCGTCATAACCCCCGGGGCCATCCTCATTTATCTGCCCGTCACCGTCATTATCAATTCCTTCCGATCCAAGAAGTTCATATTCCCCTTTTTCACCCGGTCCGACACGTATCATTTTTCTTGGATCGTCAGGGTCTATTTTCATATTACCATCAGGATTCTTCCTTCTCATCTGGCTTATTTCATGATCTCCGTTGAGGTCATCCGGCCCGTCTTCATCGAGAAGACCATCGCGGTCATTGTCGCGGGGAGCGAGCCCGGATCTTGGTGGTACGGTTTCTGATGTAAAATATTCCCTGCCGTCAGGGTTTATGGTCGGAGCAATATAGAAGGTTTTCTTTCCGAGCAGGTCCCTGATAAAATCATTTTCATCAAACATCTCGCAAAGGTACCAGGCTGTGTAAAGGGCCATCTCAGTACCCTGGAGCTCTATAGAGTGGATATTCCCATCTATCCAGTATCCGGGTTTCAAACCGGGATCCATGGTTTTTTTGTCGGAGATGATAAGCAGGTTAATATTTCGTCCCTGGTAGGATTTGCCAATTACTTCCAGGGAAACAAGGTCGGGATACGCTTTAGCCAGCCTGGTACAGAGGTCTTCAACACCCTGGTTGGTGTAATATTTATTCCAGGAGGCCTGGACTTTCGGATTTACGGGTGAACCAACAGCCTTGAGAAATAATAAATCACTCTGGCTCTGGCCCTGGGCAGAAACTGCAGTAAGGACCAGCAGTGCTGCTATTGTTGAAAAGAATATTATTTTCTTCATTTCGATAATCTTTTTCGTTTATTTATTTCAGATCAATGCTGGTTGAAACAGTACCTGTATTAAGGGCACCTGCCGTGATTTTTAATGTACCTCTGCCGGAAATCAGCCAGCTGAATTCCTGAGATCTATCACCCTCGAGCCTTCTGATTCTTTGTATTTTATCACCACTCAGCAATGTCTGATTTCCTACAGGCTCAAGTGATATTCTCATTATCCTGGTCCATTGGTTTATATCACCTGCCTCGGCACATGTAGCAAAGATCCCCTTATTATGCACTTTAGCTGAAACCCTGAAGACATTATCTCCGAGACTTTCAGTCTTTATATCAAGGAATTCCAGTTCAGGGTGCATGCCGGCCACGGTCATTATAAATTTCGAATTGTTAGCTATCAGTTCTCCAAGCTTGTCGGCTGGAGGATTAGCCATTAAAAATGGTTTAATACCTCCGACTTCTACCTTCTTACCAGGAAAATCCGGGTGGTTGATTTCGGTCCAGTCTACAAAAACGTCGCCTAGTTTGTTTTCTTCAGCATACTTAAGGAAGGCTGCCTCGGAACTCATTGCCTTATCAGCCGGGATCCACCATCCCGGGGTTCCGAAACTATAACGTCCATAGTGATAGTAAACCCATTCCATAAAATTCCCGCGAGTACTAACTGGTGATGGTGATCCCCTCAATCCCGTGATTTCATGAAATTTATCTGATACTAGTCTGATCACCGTCTCATCGGTCCTCATCACTGATGTCATTCTCCTGTCCACGGATCTCATATATCCTCCCGTTGATCCTCCTGAGCCGCGTCCGCCTCCCGTCTGAAAGCCCCGTCCGGACTCCTGGACCTGAGCAGCCGGGGACTGCGAAGCTGCACGCTCAGAGCTTCTTGGAGCTTGTCCCAGATTATCCTGAGGTCCAAATGTAAAGACAGCGTAAATGTTAAAATGATCGTAAAGAAAGTCAGCAACAGCTTTTGATTCTATCTCGGAAACTGCATGAAGACCGGCATTTGTGCCAAATTCCTCGTAATTGTAGGTGAAGTTCTTGTTAAAACTCACCCCTCCTTCGCCATCTTCATTGAATTTACTGTCTTTGTCATTATCAATGCCTTCTGTGAGCAAAATGAAAGCTCCTTTTTGTCCTTTTGACAGATCTGCTGCAACAAGTATTCTCCGATCATCTTCACTCTCAATTAATGTGCCGGAAGGATCGGAAATACGAATAGAAGTAATGAATCCATCTTTATTAAGGTCTTCGTAAGGGTCCTCATCATTTACAAAATCCCTGTCGTCGTCAGTTGACCTTGTGTTGACTGATCTTTCATACTTAATCGGGGCAAAATACTGTTGCGACGCATCAGGGCTCACATCGGGGAAGATATAAAATGTGATCTTTGACAGAAGTTCCTTAACCTCGGGAGATGATGATTCTTTCAATAATGTTTCAGCAAATCCCATTGCCAGCTCTCTGCTAAAGATATACCTGCCATCGACACCGCCAACTATAGCGAGTGCCGGTTTACTGTCCTTGTCGCCGGTACCGATCGAAATAGACCATATGTCTTTTCCCCCGGCTGTTCTGGCTATCGACCCGACAGAACATAGTGACTTATAGTCAGTTGCCAGCCGGGTAGCTTTCTGCGACAGTGTTTTATAGTCGCTGTACTGATTCTGACCTGTGAGCTGTACGCCAGAGAAGAGTGCTGTCAGCGCGACGATCATTAGTTTGAATGTTAATTTCATAGGGGTGTTTATTAGGTGTCAAATATTAAAACAGTTTAAGAATTATTAAGAAAACTAAATTGAGAGCACCAATGTATAAAAAATTTTATTGCGGCATGTTCCTGAAAGTTTTCAATTTTGAGGCATCGAAATCAGGATCCCATTTTATATTTTTTACAAATTCGGCAGTTTTATTGTTGAAATAGCCCAGGATGTGTTTCGGTGATACTGTGTATATAAGTTCATCATTATCACTGTAATATGGCTTGGTCGTGGTCATTACGTCTTCAATTCCTGTATCATTAATGTTAGAGATAAGAGTATAATTATCGTAGACCCTTTTGGGTATGGCAATAATTATAGTATATGACCCATAATCCTTTCTCTGAAAGAGGAAATAAGTGACCTCTATTGGTTCCAGTGGGTTAACCCGGTCTGTGGAGTGGGGAAGCTGATTTTCAAATATGAATCCCTCTTCGGTTATCTTTTCGGCAATTTCCTTTTCTTTTGTATTATGCAGGAAGAAGTAGCAGTTTCCGAATTTGGCAAGGATCTCTGCCAGTATCTCTCCCTTATTCTTCATTAATTCCAGGTAGTATTAACAAAAGCTCATCAAAATTAACTTATATTATTTTATTTGCAACACTTATGCCGGTTGTATTGTTATATGTTAAATTTGTATAAAGCCAAGATAGCTAATAATGAACAGAATCCTGTTTTTCTTGCTGGCACTGGTAGTGTTGTCCTGTAATTCTCGCGAAAGAAATTCCGGAGTCACTATTACCGTTAGCATACCTCCTTTTGCTTATTTTGTCAGTGCAATATCGGATAATGATTTTGACGTAAATATAATGGTTCCGGCTGGGTCCGATCCGCATATTTATGAACCGTCTCCCGACCAGGTTGCATCGCTCCGTAAATCTGAAGCTTACATAAGTGATGGTTACCTCGGGTTTGAGCTTACCTGGCTTGACCGTTTTTTTGAAACCAATAAACGAATGAAGTTACTCAAGCTGGGCGACTCAACAGATGTTATTGAAGTCGATGACCATGACAGGGTGGGCAATCTTGAGGGTGCTGATCCACATTTCTGGGTATCCCCGAAGAGTGCCAGGTCAATTGCAGGAGCTGTGCGAGCGCTCCTTTGTGAATTAAGACCTGAAAAGGAAGACAGGTATAATTCCAACTACAGTCGACTCCTCGATACGATAGATTTAATGGACAGGAAAGCAGCTGATCTGCTTACCGGGTTTGACAATAATTATTTTATGGTTTTTCATCCCACTTTAACTTACCTTGCAAGAGATTATGGTCTTGTACAACTTGCAGTTGAAGAGGAGGGTAAAGAACCCACCCCTTCATCAATGAAGAATCTGATTGATCAAGCAAGGCAAAAAAATATTAAAGTAATTTTTGTAATGCAGGAATTTGACATGAAGAATGCACTGGCTATAGCTTCTGAGACCGGATCAGTTCTTAAATCGATAAATCCACTTTCGGAGAACTGGCCCGAGGCTGTTGATGAGATAATAACCGCCCTTCACTCTTCCCTTTTAAGCAGTAATAATAAATAAAAATGGGTGTACTTTTCGAAATAAGATCATTATCAGCCGGATACGAAGGTAAAACTGTACTTGAAAATGTCAGTTTCAGTGTTAAGGAGGGTGATTTCATAGGTGTGATAGGCCCGAATGGAGGAGGTAAGACGACGCTGCTTAAGATTATCCTTGGATTATTGAGGCCAACAGCAGGATCCATAGTGTTCAATGAGTCCCTTATACGGAGGACACGTATAGGATACCTGCCACAGATGTCTGCAGCCGACAATACTTTTCCTGTTACTGTGATGGACGTCATCCTTTCCGGGCTGATGATCCAGAAGAGCTACATGGCCAGGATGTCGGCTGATGACAGGATCAAAGCAAGGAAAGTGATTGCTGACCTGGGGCTTGGCCTGCTTGAAAAGGCAACACTTTCAGAACTATCAGGTGGTCAGCTTCAAAGAGTTTATCTTGGAAGGGCAATTATTGGTGATCCAAAATTACTTCTCCTGGATGAGCCGGATAACTTTGTCGATGCTTCTTTTGAAAGTGATTTTTATGAGAAGCTTCACGATCTGAATTCGCGCATGTCGATCCTTATGGTATCGCACGACGTCGGAACAATCTCTTCGCATGTAAAATCATATGCCTGCATAAACAGGAAGTTGCATTACCATGCATCACCCGAGATAACCATGGATCAGCTTTCAGCATATGATTGTCCTATCCAGCTTGTAACTCATGGCAGGGTTCCTCATACTGTACTTGAAAAGCATGAATAATGGAAGGTTCAATTTTTCAATATGATTTTATAATTAAAGGCCTGCTCGGTGCGATATTTGCAAGTATCACGGCAGGTATTGCAGGTACATACATTGTAACCCGACGAATGGTTTTTCTAAGTGGAGGAATAACTCATGCCTCTTTCGGAGGAATTGGAATTGGCTATTTTGCAGGTATAAATCCGGTTTTTGGTGCAGCAGTATTCGGTATATTGTCGGCACTTGGAATAGAATACCTTTCCGTAAGTCACAAGATCAGGGAAGATTCTGCAATTGGTATTTTATGGGCATTTGGTATGGCGGTAGGGATTATTTTCATTTATCTCACTCCGGGATATACTCCTAACCTGATCAGTTACCTCTTTGGCAGTATTCTTACAGTCACAACTGCTGACATTATTGCACTGGGTGTCCTTTCAGTGATACTTGTTATTTTCTTTTCCGTTTTTTACAGGACTATAATATATATTTCTTTTGATGAATCATATGCAAGAACCTATTCTTCATATGTAAATATCTTCAAATACTTTACAACGGCACTGATAGCTGTTACTATAGTGTTGAATATCAGAATGGCAGGAGTTGTACTTGTCATTTCACTCCTTACAATTCCTCCAAATATTGCAATGCTGTTCACCCGGACATATTCCTCAATTATCCTGCTTTCCGTATTCACCGGTTTTGTAGGCACGGCGGCAGGTTACATAATATCTTATTTTGCCGGTATACCGGTTGGCGCCACAATAATTTTTACACTGGTGGTTATATGGATTATGATTAAGGTAGTTCAGCAGGCATTTAAAAAAGTCAAACAATAAATTACTTAATATGAATTATGATCTTTTAATTATTGGAAGTGGCCCCGGGGGGTATGTAGCTGCGATAAGGGCTTCCCAGTTAAAAATGAAGGTAGGGGTAATAGAGAAAGCTGAACTTGGGGGTATCTGCCTGAACTGGGGTTGCATTCCAACAAAATCACTTCTTAAAAGCGCACAGGTTTTTGAATATATTATGCATGCTGCCGATTACGGAGTTACTGTCGGGGGAGATGTAAAGCCCGATTTTGCAGCTATGATCTCACGGAGCAGGGCTGTGGCAGATAGTATGAGTAAAGGTATTCAGTTTCTCTTTAAGAAGAATAATATTGACCATATCAAAGGTTATGGAAAACTGACGTCAACTCCGGGCAAGGTTGATGTTGAGGAAACTGACGGATCTGTAAAGTCATATACAGCACAAAATATAATACTGGCTACTGGTGCTAGATCCAAGGAGTTACCAGACCTAAGGCAGGATGGTAAGAAGATTATCGGATACAGGGAGGCGATGACACTGAACCAACAGCCATCATCAATGATTGTTGTTGGTTCGGGTGCAATCGGGAGTGAGTTTGCCAATTTCTACCAGTCTATCGGTACAGATGTGATCCTTATAGAATTTCTTCCCAGGTTAGTCCCGAATGAGGATGAGGAAGTATCGAAACAACTTGAGAGGTCGTTTAAAAAGGCAGGAATGAAGATAATGACAGGTTCAACTGTAGTATCGGCAGATACTGACGGTGACAGGTGCAAAGTCACTGTTAAGACACCAAAGGGAACGGAGATTATAGAAACAGATATTGTACTATCTGCAGTTGGAGTTGCGACGAATATCGAAGGGATAGGGCTTGAAAAGGCAGGAGTAAAAACCGAAAAAGGAAAAATAATAGTTGACGACTTTTATTCAACATCAGTAAAGGGCATTTTCGCTATTGGAGATATAGTGCATGGTCCTGCCCTGGCACATGTTGCTTCATCTGAAGGAATTACCTGTGTTGAAAAAATTGCCGGACTTGATCCAATACCGCTCGATTACAACAATATTCCTGCATGCACATACACTACGCCTGAGATAGCTTCAGTGGGGATGACTGAACAGGCAGCCAGGGATGCAGGATATGAGATCAGGATTGGAAAGTTTCCTTTTACGGCGTCGGGGAAGGCTAGCGCTTCAGGAACAAAGGACGGATTCATTAAGCTCATTTTCGATGCTGAATACGGAGAACTGCTGGGTGCACATATGATTGGAGCAAATGTTACAGAGATGATCGCGGAAATAGTAGTCGCAAGAAAACTGGAAACCACCGGCCACGAGCTAATAAAAGCGGTTCATCCCCATCCTACAATGTCAGAAGCTGTTATGGAGGCTGCCGCAGCCGCTTACGGGGAAGTCATACATCTTTAGAGCGGGAGATGCTGATATTTTAGCATTCCGAACGCAACCTTTGCCTTGATATCTACATCAAAGAAATACCCGGATTACTCGGAGTATGACATTTTTTTATTATTTTTATCTCTGTAACCTCAGCTAACCTTGAGTGAAACTAAGAAAATAATAAAAGGGTGTCTGTCCGGCAGCAGGAGAGACCAGGAGCTTTTGTACAGGAGGCATTCCTCAAAGCTCTATGCTGTCTGCCTTCAGTATTCAGGTAATGATGAAGAGGCCAAGGATATTCTTCAGGAAGGATTTATTAAGGTCTTTGAAAATCTTCATCATTATAAGCATGAAGGTTCTTTTGAAGGATGGCTAAGAAAGATTGTTGTCAACACAGCGCTTGAGAAATACAGAAAAAGAAATCATCTCTACAGAGTTGACGATATTGACATGATCGATGAACCGGAGGCCATGCCGGATACTGAGGATTATTCAGGGTTACAGGCTGTTGACCTTTTATACATGATAAGGGAATTGCCCCCAAAATACAGGATGGTTTTCAATCTTTATGCAATTGAAGGTTATACCCATAAGGAGATCGCTGAAATGCTTAATATTTCTGAAGGCACATCCAAATCAAATCTTTCAAGGGCACGAACCATACTGCGGAAGAAAGTAGGTTTGTACTCCAGGATTAAAACCGGTTTTGTGAATGGCTGAACAACAAGTAAATATCGATTTTATATTCAGGAACGGGCTTAAGGATTTTGAGGTCCTGCCTCCGCCTGAGGTATGGGAGCGTATCCGTCCGGCCTCAACAGGCAGAAGAAAGGCTTTACTCTTTCTCAGGATAGCAGCGGTAGCGGTAATATTGCTTGGTGTCGGTGTTACATCCTACTACCTCACTAGAAATATTTCCACCTCATTGAACGGATCTGTCATTACCATGAACCAGGATGTCATGCCATCGGGGTTTTACCTTGAGAAATCAGAAACGCCGGTGCCTGAGCATAAGGTTGCTGTCGCAGATTTAATATCAGATGATGTTGACAATTCATCAACCGAAGATATATTACCGGCGTTCAGGCTTGACGAGATCAGTCTTTTTAAACCTATAGTAGCTGAAAATAACAGAAGAACTGTTGAAAACAGCCTTCCTCTTCCTGTAAGGAGTTCATCGGTTGGGAACTACGCTGATGAGGATAATTATTCTGTTGACAGGGAAGCCGGTGTTTCAGCAATAACAGGGGAAAATAGCAGGTGGAGCGTAGGGGCTATGGTGTCACCAACTTATTATTCCAGCTTGTATTTGTCGGGCAACGATGCCGGCAGAGATATTAACAATGCTGAGAAAGCTGCTATATCTTACTCGGGCGGTGTATCTTTTTCGTATAGTGTGAGCAAGAGAATAAGCATTCAGTCAGGTATTTATTATTCGTCTTTGGGGCAGAAAGTGACAGGAGTCAGCTCCTATTCAGGCTTTGGTAACTTTTTCGAATCCAAAGGGCCAGGCGATTTTATCGTAAAGACTTCAAGCGGTCCAATTATCAGCGATAATCACGATATTTATCTCCTCGATGGGAAAGAAGCCGGAAGGGTTATGACCCAGTATACCCTTGATGTATTTGACCCTGTAAAATCCAACCTAAGCTATGTTAACAGTTCACTGCACCAGAATTTCAATTACCTTGAGCTTCCCATCGTAATGAGATATAAGATACTTGACAGGAAGGTTGATTTCAACCTTATTGGTGCAATTTCATATAATATACTTCTAGCCAATTCAGCCTATACATATTATGACGGGATTAAGACATATATCGGTAAGACAGACGGGCTGAACCCTTTTACACTTAGCAGTGCTTTAGGGATGGGCGTTGAGTATAACCTTACAGATCATCTCCTGTTTAATCTTGAGCCCACCTTCCGTTATTATATGACGCCACTTGGAGGGATTTCCGGATCGTCAATTCACCCGTATTCATTTGGAATTTTGTCTGGAGTCTCGTTCAGATTCTGATCCTTTCCATTCGAATATATTTATGCCATTATATGTTATTTTGGAGAATGAGTTTCTAGTTCTTCAGGCTTAAAAATATTACCTTTGCATTTCATTTTTTAATCATCTTCCATCAATGCCAGAAAAAAGAGATAAAAGCAGGACCTTATTCACAATACTAATAGCCCTTTTTGCAGGTTTAACCGGATTGCTGACAATATCCGGATTTAACTGGGAAAGAAGGACCGATACAGAACAGGATTATGACCTGGATATAAAGAACGACCAGTCGCTGAGCTACAGGATGCCTGATACCATAAGCTTTGCCGGAGAGAGAGTTCCCCTGGAGAATTTTGACACAAAGGAAAGCCTGGAAAGGGAAATAGTCACGACAACATACAGGCATTCATCAACCATCCTGATTATAAAGCGCGCCAGACGATTTATGCCCGTAATAGAAAAAATCCTCAGGGAGAATAATATCCCGGATGATTTTAAATATCTGGCAGTGGCGGAAAGCGATCTGAGCAATGCTATCTCCCCGGCAGGAGCAACAGGCTTTTGGCAAATAATGGCATCCACCGGACGAGAACAGGGAATGGAGATAAACAATGAGGTTGACGAAAGGTATGACCTGGAAAAATCTACGAAATTCGCATGCGATTACTTTCATAAATCATATGATAAATATGGCAACTGGACCCTGGCCGCTGCATCATATAACGGTGGAAGAAACGGTATCGACGACCAGATCGAAATCCAGAAGGAGCATAATTATTATGATCTCCTTTTAACTGAGGAAACGGCAAGATATATTTTCAGGGTACTGTCGTACAAGCTTGTGATTAATGATCCTGCTTCTTTCGGTTTTGATATTGACAGCACAGAGCTTTACCCGGAACTCAGATATTACAAGGTTGAAGTAGATACTGCTGTTTCTGATTTTGCCGATTTTGCAAAGGGCTATGGTACAAACTACAAAATGCTGAAGTTGCTGAATCCATGGCTCAGAAAACCTTACCTGACTAACAGGTCAGGAAAATCATACATGATCAAAATCCCTGAAGCGGGTAGCAGGAAGATACCTGACGACTACCCGGAAACTGACATGTCTTTTGAGTGACCCAAATCAGATGAGTGAGGAACTAAAAGTACTTGGTGCACGGGTCCATAATCTGAAGAACCTGGATGTTTCTATCCCCAGGAACAAGCTTGTTGTAATTACAGGATTGAGTGGGAGTGGAAAATCATCGCTGGCATTCGATACAATATATGCAGAGGGTCAAAGGCGATATATGGAAACCCTTTCAGCTTATGCCAGGCAATTCATAGGTGGAATGGAAAGACCGGATGTGGATAAGATAACAGGACTGAGTCCGGTGATTTCCATTGAGCAGAAGACAACTAACAAAAATCCACGTTCAACTGTCGGTACAATCACAGAGATCTACGATTTCCTGAGGCTTTTATTTGCAAGAGCATCTGAGGCATACTCTTATGCATCAGGCGAAAAAATGGTCAGGTATACAGATGAGCAGATCAACTCATTGATAAAGTCGAAGTTTGAGAACAGGAGAATATTGCTCCTGGCACCAGTAGTGAAAGGGAGAAAAGGCCATTACAAGGAACTTTTCGAACAATACAGGAGGAAAGGGTTTCTGTCGGTCAGAATAAATGGCGAGATTAAGGAGCTAAAGCCTGGCTTGAAACTTGACAGGTACAAGACCCATTTTATTGAACTTGTAGTTGACAAATTCCTTGTGGGGGAAGTCTCGGATAAAAGAATGGGTGAATCTGTCCTTCTCTCTCTTGATCAGGGCGATGGTGTAATGATGGTCCTGGATGCTGATGCGGGAGAACTGAGATATTTCAGCCGTCATCTGATGTGTCCTGTTACCGGGATATCGTACAACGAACCTGCACCTCATAGTTTTTCTTTCAATTCACCCCAGGGGGCATGCCCGCACTGTAACGGGCTGGGAGAGGTGTCAAGCATCGATCTCAGGAAGCTGATTCCAGACGATTCACTGAGTATCAGGAAAGGTGGTATCGAGCCTCTGGGTAAATACAGGAATATATGGATTTTCTGGCAGATCGAGGCTATTGCAGAAAAGAACGGTTTTACACTTGATACTCCGATAAGGGACATTCCTGAAGAGGCTCTCAATAAGGTTCTTTACGGTTCAGATGAAGTCCTGAAGCTATCAAACACACCGCTGGGGATGACATCAAATTATTTCCTGACATTTGAAGGTGTTGTTAACTTTATAGGTAACGTTGAGGTGGTTAACGGGCAGAAGAACAGCACCAGGATAAGAGAACAATATGTACAGTATGAAATATGCCCGGAATGTAATGGTACCAGGCTTAAAAAGGAGGCTCTCTGGTTCAGGATAGGGGATAAGAACATAGGAGAATTATCTTCAATGGACATTCGTGACCTCTCTGCTTTTCTCTCAGGTATTGAAACCATGTTGAGCGACAGGCAGCGAAAGATAGCAGGTGAGATACTCAAGGAGATAAGAGCCAGGCTTGGTTTTCTGGTGGATGTGGGTCTCGACTACCTGTCCCTTAACAGGGGCGCAAGAACATTGTCGGGTGGTGAAAGTCAGCGTATCAGGCTTGCAACCCAGATCGGATCCAGACTTGTTAATGTACTTTACATACTCGATGAACCAAGCATAGGACTCCATCAGAGAGACAACAGACGGCTTATTACCTCACTCAAGCAGCTACGGGATTCTGGTAATTCAGTCATTGTGGTTGAACACGACAGGGAAATGATAATGTCGGCAGACCATATTGTAGATATAGGACCAGGTGCAGGCATTCATGGCGGAAAGGTAGTTGCGGAAGGCCATCCTCTCGAATTCAGGGACTGTGATACTCTTACAGCCAGTTACCTAAACAGTTGCAGAAAGCTTGAAGTACCTGAGGTACGCCGAAAAGGCAACGGTAAAGTTCTCAGTATCATAGGCGCTAAAGGTCATAACCTGCAAAATATCAACGTGGACTTTCCACTTGGTACTTTTATAGGCGTGACAGGTGTTTCCGGCAGCGGTAAATCTTCACTTGTCAACCAGACTCTTCATCCTGCCCTGGCAATGAAGTATCATAATGCCGGAAAGACACCTCTTGCCTACAGTAAAATAACGGGGATGGAACATATTGACAAGGTTATTGAGGTGAGCCAGGCGCCGATCGGTAAAACACCCAGGTCAAATCCTGCGACGTATACCGGTGTTTTTACCGATATCAGGAAGCTTTATGAACAGACTACCGAGGCAAAGATACGTGGTTTTAAAGCCGGAAGGTTTTCTTTCAATGTTAAGGGTGGGAGGTGTGAAGGATGTGAAGGGGCCGGAGTCAAGACTATTGAGATGAATTTCCTGCCTGATGTTTATGTTCATTGTACTGAATGTAACGGTAAGAGATATAATAAGGAAACCCTGGAAGTAAAATACAAAGGTAAGTCAATAAGCGATGTGCTGGAGATGACCGTTGATAATGCTGTTGAGTTCTTTGCAAATGTTCCGTCAATTTATCATAAGATCAAGACGCTACAGGATGTTGGTCTTGGATATATCAGGCTGGGGCAACAGTCAACAACACTTTCAGGTGGTGAATCACAGAGGGTGAAGCTCGCCACAGAACTTGCCAGGCGCGATACCGGAAAGACCCTGTATATCCTGGATGAACCTACAACAGGGCTTCATTTTGAAGATGTGAGGGTACTTATGGATGTACTTGACAGGCTTGTCGACAGGGGTAATACGGTAATTGTCATCGAGCACAATATGGACGTGATTAAAATGGCAGACTATATAATTGACCTGGGTCGTGAAGGAGGGAAGCAGGGCGGGGAGGTTGTATTTGCCGGGACACCCGAAGAACTGGTTAAATGCAAGGAGAGTTATACCGGAATTTACCTCAAGCCGGAACTTAAGACATAATATTTTTTATATTTGAAGACATTAAACAATATTCGTAGAAACATGGAGAAACCAGCAGACCTGATAAAGGAAGCTTTTGACCAAAAGAACTGGAATGAAATCCATACAACCGATTCATGGCGTGTATTTAAAATACTATCAGAGCTTGTGGAAGGATTTGAGAAATTATCCCGTATCGGACCGTGTGTATCGATATTCGGTTCTGCAAGAACTCATTTCAATGATAAGTATTATAAGATGGCCGAAGATATAGCCTTTAAGCTGACCCAGAAAGGTTATGGAGTCATTACCGGTGGAGGCCCTGGCATAATGGAAGCTGCAAATAAAGGAGCCAGCAAGGGTAATGGCAAATCAGTTGGAATCAATATTGATCTTCCTTTTGAACAGAAGCCAAATTCCTATATTGATCCGGATAAGCTTATCACTTTTGACCATTTCTTTATCAGGAAAGTAATGTTTATGAAGTATGCGCAGGGATTCATAGTATTGCCTGGTGGATTCGGGACTTTTGACGAGCTTTTTGAAGCCATTACACTTATCCAGACAAGGAAGATAGGTAAGTTCCCGATTGTCCTGGTAGGAAAGAAATACTGGAAGGGATTAATCGAGTGGATCAAGAACGTAATGCTTGGTGATGAACAGAATATTTCACCCGATGACCTTAATCTGTTTAAGCTTGTTGATACATCAGACGAGGCTGTTGAACTCATAGATGAATTCTACTCTCGTTACCTGCTCAGTCCAAACTTCTGATTGCATTATGAGAAGACTGATTCTCATAATATTTCTTTTAATCTTATTGTTACCGCGTATTTCCGGGCAGGTGAAAGTGAAATTAACTTGTCCTGACTCATGGGGCCCGGGCAAGTATTCCAAAGTTACCGTTGACCTTGTTTTTGGAAGGGCAGGGAGTTTTGCAAGGTTCACCCAGGATTACCCTGATGGCTTTGAGATAGAACCGGATATAATAACAACCGGAGATTTCAGCTGGTCAGATAACCAGCTAAATGTTGTTTGGATGGACCTGCCGGAAGACAGGATAGTATCATTCTCCTATTTTGTAAAACCTGAAATCTCAATGAATGGTAGTGTTGACCTTGAGGCCAGGGTAGTATTAATAACCGGTGGGGATACGAGGAGTGTATACCGGCCTGAGTCAAAGAAGATTACTATTGGAGGCACCGGAGGAGTGACTGATATTGAGAAACCTTCAGAAAGATTTTTGTCCGGGGCAAGATATGAATTCCGGGTACAGGTTACGACGTCTTCAACTAACGATTCTGAAGAGGTAAGGAAGAGGCTTAGAATTGAGCGTGATGACAGAATTACAGTAGTAAAGTCCGGCAATATATTCAAGTACCAGGCAGGGTCATTTTCCGATTATGAATCTGCCAGGAAGGCTCTCGAAAGATATATCGGCATCGGTATCAAGGATGCATTTATAGTTGCCTATGACGGAAATGAGCAGGTACCGGTAAATAGAGCCCTTAATGAGGGGAGGTAATCAGTTTTTCATTGATCTGTCCATTTCGCGCGCTGCGTCCTTCTTTTTCAGGGTCTGTCGTTTGTCATACTCCTTCTTCCCTTTTGCCAGGGCAATCTCCACTTTTGCCAGGCCTCTTTCGTTTATAAATACCTTAGACACTATTATGGTTAATCCGGTTTCCCTTACCTTCCTTTCCAGCTTTCTGAGTTCCTTACGTGTAAGAAGAAGCTTCCTCTCCCTTAATGGTTCATGATTATTAAGATTTCCCCACCAGTATTCAGCAATATGCATGCCCTTTAAATAGAGTTCGTTATCACTGAAATGGCAATAGGAGTCAGAAAGTGTTGCTTTACCTTCCCTTAATGATTTAATCTCCGTACCTGTCAGGACTATGCCGGCCATATACTTCTCGATAAACTCATATTCATAAGAGGCTTTTTTATTTTTAATTACCGGATTTGAAGATCGACCTTTCATCGGAATTCATTACGCAATAAGTGAAAAATAGATCCTGTCGACAACCGATGAAAGAAATATACTGAAAGCAATATAGAAGACCGTAACTATTATAGCAATAGCTATTAGCAGGGGCATTCTTTTGTGCTCCTGGGGATTAAGCATCCTGTCGGCCCCTGATAAGAATATGTACAGTCCGTAAATGGACAGGATATTGATGAATATCAGTGAGTCAAATAACTGGCTGACCATCTGGCAAATGAGATACGGCGTAAGCGAATAAACAATTAGCTTATAGGAGGTCAGAAAGTTCTTTCCAAGATCGAGTGCTTTGGTGATTTCGCTCAGGATAATTGCCGAAAGGTAAACAACAATTAGGTTAAGCAATAATACCTTCAGAGCGATAAGGAGGGAGTAGACGGGTGACAGCGTGGAATTTATGAAAATAAGGGAACCCAAAAAAGCACAAATTGTAATCAGTAATATTACCGGAAGAAGAAAGCTGTTGCGTACATCCTTAACAGGCCTGTTCTCCTTGTGGATAAACTCCCATGCTTTGGAAGGATTTAGAATAATATACCTGATCCTGTGATATAAAAACCTGAAATCCATATCAATCCGCTTTTGTGAGGGGCAAAATTAACTAATTTTATTGTTAACTTGCTTTAAAAAGCAGATACTTTATTTTATTATTCACCATGAGAAATTATGATCTTGTTGTTATCACCGGGCCAACAGCCACAGGAAAGACAGCAGTTGCATCGGCAGTAGCGGCGGAACTGAAAGGGGAGGTTATCAGCGCTGATTCAAGGCAGGTATACAGGAGAATGGATATTGGAACCGGGAAGGATTATGGTGATTATATAGTCGGGGGAAGACAGATTCCTGTTCACCTAATAGATATTGTGGAACCGGGATACAGGTATAATGTATTCGAGTACCAGAGGGACTTTTTGAAAGTTTATTCGGATATGAAGTCCAGGAATGTATTTCCGGTGGTATGCGGCGGATCGGGGATGTACGTTGACAGTGTTGTTACAGGATACCGACTGATAGAGGTTCCTCCGGATCCGGTTTTCAGGGAAGAGATGAACAGCAAAACTATGGAAGAACTTACAGGATTGCTGAAGTCATACAAAACGCTGCACAATAAAACGGATATCGATTCGAAGAAGAGAGTTATCAGGGCACTTGAAATAGAGAAGTATTATCTTCTTGCCGGCGAGGGAGCAGTTAAGCTACCTTCAGTGAAACCGCTAATAGCCGGCATTTATCTCGATCGTGAAAACAGGCGAAAGCGAATTTCTGAAAGACTCGAATACAGGCTTAAAAACGGTATGATAGATGAGGTAAGGAAGTTACTGGATGATGGTATAGACAGTGAAACGCTTATCTATTACGGTCTGGAATATAAATATATCACCCGGTTTTTAATGGGTGAAATTACCTGTGAAGAAATGATGGCCGGCCTTGAGACTGCAATACACCGGTATGCGAAAAGACAGATGACCTGGTTCAGGGGCATGGAGCGTAAAGGTATTAAAATACACTGGATTGACGGATTACTTCAAACCAGTGAGAAAGTTAGCCGGGTAATAAATCTGTTGGAATCCTGAATCTCAGCCTGTATAGCCTCCACACCCTCTGCACCTTTATTTAAGGTATGTATCGAGCCAATTGAAGAATTCATTCTGCCATATAACCGCATTTTGTGGTTTTGATACAAAATGTGTTTCATCCTCAAAGAAAAGCAATTTGCTCGGGATACCTTTTAACTGAGCAGCCTGGAAGGCCTCCATACTCTGCGTATATGGTATCCTGAAATCATTCTGGCCGGTTATTATTAGTATAGGTGTTGTCCATTTATTAACCATCAGGTGGGGTGAAAATTTATAACTTTCAACATCCTCCCAGTAAGGGCCGCCAAAGTCTTTATCAGGGAACCACAATTCCTCGGTTGAGCCGTACCAGCTCTCAAAATTGAACATCCCGCAGTGAGCGATCAGGGCCTTGAATCTTCTCTGATGAATACCTGCAAGATAAAAGACTGAGAATCCTCCGTAGCTTGCCCCCACTGCTCCCATCCTGTCACTATCGACATAAGGTTCCCTGACCATGGCATCCGTTGCATCAAGATAATCCTGCATGTTTTTACCGCCGTAATCGCCTGATATCTGTTCTTTCCAGGCCTGTCCGAATCCTGAATTTCCTCTTCGGTTGGGAGCTACCACGATATATTGGTTTGCTGCCATCATCTGGTAATTCCAGCGGTATGACCAGCTTTGCCCGAGAGGCCCCTGGGGTCCTCCTTTGCAGTACAGCAGCATCGGGTATTTCTTCGAAGGATCGAATCCGGGAGGATAGATGACCCACATCTGGAGATCCTTATTATCACTTGTCTTAATGTATCTCTCTTCAACATTACCCATGCTTATATAATCGTAGATATATTTATTTACGTCTGTGATCTGTTTTACTTCACCGGTTTCCAGATCAATATTTGATAATTCGGGAGCCATCGACATAGACATCTTTGCCGCTATCATAACGCCTGAATTCAGGCTTAATGGTCCAAGGTCATGTACTCCTTCTGTGACTTTAGTCACAGTCCTGTTCTGCCGCGACACGGTGAAAACCTGGCTGGTTCCCAGGTGGGCACAAACGAAATACAGGGTATTATTATCAGCCCAGTTGATACTCTCAACATCAAAATCCCAGCCTTTTGAAATCCAGGTGTTTGTTTTTCTGTTTATATCGTAAACCATCAGCCTGTCAAGGTCCGATTCATAACCATCCCTTTCCATACTCTGGTATGCGATCATTGAGCCATCTGGAGAGAACACCGGGTACCTGTCATAGCCCATGTTGCCTTCCGATATATTGGTTTCATTGCCCGTTTCTATATTATACAGGTAGATATCCGAATTTGTACTTACTGCATCTGCTTTGCCGATAAGCCTCTTGGTTGTATAGGCAATAAACCTGCTATCAGGGCTCCATGATATTTCAGTTTCGTCGAAATATGGTGCAATAGGAGATTCAAACCTCTGACCTTTCATAATATCTTTATCATCGGTGACATTCCTGCCATCGAAACCTGCCACAAAAATATGGCTGTATGAGAAATCACTCCAGTAGTTCCAGTGCCTGTACATGAGGTCATCTATTATCCTCACCTTAGCTTTGGGAAGGTTGTATTTTTCATTCGCTGTCTGATCAAGCTTGACCCTTCGGGTAAAATAAATACTGTTACCATCTGGGGATATGCTGAAGGTTTCAAAATCAGCAAGACCTTTTATTTCAGTAAGTTCCGTACCGCTGGCATTCATCGTCCAGAGGCTGCCGTCATTTGTAAAGGCTATTTTCTTACCGTTGTCTATCCATTGTGGCGAACTGCCACCTTCTTCAGTGAGCTGAACAGGATCTCCTCCTGATGAAGAGATCTTAAAAATATTAGTTATCCTGTTCTCAGTGGGAAGATCATACTTCGTGAGTGTAAATATGATTTCCGAGCCATCAGGCGAAAGTGAAAAAGACCCTATCCTGCTGAATTTCCAGAGTATCTCCGGGGTCATCAGCCCTCCGGCCTTTTCATCATCCGTAAGCTGCACATTAATAGCAGTCTGCGATTCAGGTTTTTCAGCATGCTTCTGGTTTTTACAGGAAGCACTGACAACAAAAAGCAGTACTAAGAATAGTAAAAGATTTTTTCCCATTGGCTTGATATTTGGAGATAGGTAATTTCCGGCCCTGAGCTTGAATATTAATTCTTAATTTTTCTTCAGTGCCTCACTTACCTTTGCTTTCAGTTCATCGTATAGTTCCGGATTATCCTTGATGATCTGCTTGACTGCGTCTCTTCCCTGTCCCAGCTTGGTTTCTCCATAGCTGAACCATGAACCGCTTTTTTTAATTATATCAAAATCCACTCCCAGATCGACAATTTCACCTATCTGAGAGATTCCTTCACCATAAAGAATGTCGAAATCCGCTTTTCTAAAAGGTGGTGCGAGCTTATTCTTGACTATTTTCACCCTGGTCCTGCTACCTGTCACGTCCTCACCTTCTTTTATCTGGTTAACCCTCCGGATATCAAGTCTGACGGATGCATAGAATTTCAGGGCGTTACCACCTGTTGTGGTTTCGGGGTTACCAAACATCACACCGATCTTTTCGCGAAGCTGGTTTATAAATATGCATGATGTGTGGGTCTTATTTATATTAGCAGTCAGTTTTCTTAAGGCCTGTGACATGAGCCTGGCCTGAAGCCCCATCTTGGAATCACCCATCTCACCTTCGATCTCAGCTTTCGGGGTCAGGGCAGCTACCGAATCTATAACAACTATATCAAGTGCTCCTGATCTGATAAGGTGGTCTGCGATTTCGAGGGCCTGTTCACCATTATCCGGTTGGGAAATAAGCAGGTTTTCAACATCAACTCCTAGTTTTTCGGCATAGTTCCTGTCAAAAGCGTGTTCTGCGTCTATTATTGCTGCAATACCGCCGTTTTTCTGAGCTTCGGCTATTGCATGAATTGCAAGTGTAGTTTTACCAGAGGCTTCAGGTCCGTAGATCTCTATAACCCTTCCCCTGGGAAGGCCTCCGATGCCAAGTGCTGCATCAAGACCTATCGATCCGGTTGAAATGACCTGAACATTATCAACGGCGTGATCGCCAAGTTTCATTATGGTTCCTCTTCCAAAGTCCTTTTCTATCTTACCAAGGGTTACCTCAAGTGCTTTCAGCTTGTCCTTGTTGACTTCTTTCTTTTCGTTACTCATTCTTAGCCTTTTAATTATATAGTTTAAAAATCTGTTCCGTATGTGCAGCTGTATCTACCTTTTTGACAACCTTTTCAATCAGTCCTTTTTCATCAATAATATAAGTCGTTCTGAGGACTCCGGTTACTGTTTTGCCGTACATCATCTTCTCTCCCCAGGCACCATATTCGTTCATGATTTTTTTATCAGGATCTGCTATCAGCGGAAATGGAAGCGAGTATTTTTCAGAAAATCCCTTGTGAGACTGCTCCGAATCGGGACTTATTCCTATGACTGCGAATCCCCTGTCAATCAGTTCCCGGTAGTTATCCCTGAGGTTGCATGCTTCTTTTGTGCAACCCGGAGTATTGTCTTTAGGGTAAAAATAGAGGATTACTTTTTTCCCTGTGAAGTCACTGAGCTTAACTGTTTTTCCTTCCTGATCATTCCCTTCAAAATATGGTGCTTTTTGACCTACATTTAAATGTGCCATTTGATGAATCATTTTGTTATTAATGGTAAAATTACGAAGTTTGAATTGTTATTTATTATAAAACATACTAATTGTTATTAACAATAAACCAGGGGCAAATGTTTCAGTATATGTTGGTAAAATTCATAATATGAGATTGTTGTGAGAGAGGAAAAAACAACTTCGGCTTCACTGACACAATCGGGCATGAGAATACTGGTAATTTTCCTGCTCTTAATATTATCCCTATTAACATATTCGCAGGCTATCAGCCAGAGGGTTACCCGGCAGACTGCTACTGAAGCCTATTCGCGGGAGGATTTTGCAACTGCACTCAGGCAATTTACTGAATTATCACAACTTTTTCCACGGGACCCCTTGTATCAGTATTATTGCGGGGTGTGTCTTGTAAGACTTGAACAGGAACCTGTAAAGGCTTCAGCATTATTATTGGAGGCAATAAAAGGGTCGGCTGCAATCAGGACTGTTCCTTCCGATGGGTACTTTTACCTGGGAAGAGCTCAGCAGATGTCGGGCCGGTTCGAAGATGCAATCAAGTCGTTTAACAACTTTTCTACTCTTGTTGGCAGGAGGGAAGCCAGAGATATGAATGTTGATGATTTTATCGGGCAGTGTAAGGCCGGCGAGGGAAGTATTGAGGCTGATAAGCCTGATATCGATATCAGGGATGCTAATGACCAGCAGCAGGCAAATAATCGGGTAAATGCTGATACGGTTCCTGGTGAATATGATAAAATGATGAGCCAGGCATTGGACCTGCAGTATAAATCAGATTTGGCAGGCAGGCAGGCAGATACCTTACGATCCGGTTTAGAGGGCGCCGACAAAAACAGCAGGAAGATAATTACAGCCAGGATCGATGACTTTGAGGAAGATGCGGATGAGTACCGGAAGCAGGCTGACAGTAAAATCCGTGAAACCAGGGGAGAGGCAGAATTGACTGGTGAATTGCAACCCGATACAATTACTGAGAATATTAAATTATCTCAGCCAGATCAGCAGGATAGACGGGCCCTAGATAGTAAATTTCCGGAAGTGGAGGTTATAAATGATACGGTTATTATCCCATCGCAGCGTAGTGTAGAGATCTTTTCAGTATTCGAAATCAGGAAAAATCCTGAAGCATGGCCTGAAGAAAATATTGAAATAGATCCCAAGCTTCCGGCAGGGCTTGTCTACAGGGTTCAGGTAGCTGTTTTCAGGAATCCAGTATCCTCTGCATATTTCAAAGGAATGAATCCTGTCTATGGATTTAAAAATCCCTCAAATGGATTGACCACCTACTATGCAGGGTTGTTCCGAAAATCGGATGATGCCGGGAATGCCCTCTCCAGGATAAGAAATCTGGGATTTAAAGATGCTTTGATAGGAGCTGTTATGGATGGAAAGGTTATATCTGCCGACAGGGCTGAACTTCTTGAGAAGGACTGGAGAGATAAACCATTGCAGGTTCTGAAACCTGATCTTCTGGAAACTGTGGCTGATACAATGCCGCCGATACTTGTTTTCAGGATAGAGGTGTCGAGGTCACAGAAACCTTTGTCGAAGGATAAAATTGATAATTTCCGCAAGCTTTCAGGCAACAGGGGATTTGATATTTTAGTGAACGAATCGAAGGAAAGCGTTTATCTTATTGGCAAGTTCATAAGTTATCAGAGTGCCTCTGAATTTGCAGACCTCCTGGTCAGGAACGGGCTTCAGGATTCCAGGGTAGTTGCTTACCTCGGCAAGAGGGAGATCCCGGTTGACGTTGCCAGGGAATTGTTTGAAAAGTACTGACCGGAGAGTTAACTATGGAACAACCTGTAAAGTAACCTGTCGAACAGGGAAAGTGCCAGGAATCCACCAGCTATGTATAATATTATGGCTGGTATCGATATAGAATACAACCAATCAGCATTTATCTCCGGGAGGTTTATTTTTATCCTGTCAAGAGCTGTTAAAATTTCCGGAAACATATTGCTGTCAGTATGCGGCAGGAAGATTAATGCCATCGTTATCAGAGATATTGTCACCATAATTGTTATAGCCGGAACTGCAATTCTTGTTCCGAATAATCCTCTTAAAGGGTAGAGGGCAGTTTCGCTCTCAATACGATTCATTACTCCTTTCGTGAATCCCTCCGGAGCAGCTATCCTGCTGCCGGGATTAACATATTTACTGAGAAAATCTTTCTCTCCAGATCTATCTCTGTTCATTGTTAATTAGGTTTTTAGTTTCAGCTTTTTCAATGATCTCACACATTTTCTTCCTGGCTCTGAAAAGTTTCGTCTTAACATTAGATATTCCTATTCCTGTTATTTCAGATATTTCATTCACTGGAAGATCTTCGTAATAAAATAGAGTAATCAAGGCTCTGTCGTCTTCTCTTAAGTTCCTCAGCGCAAAGTTAACCAGAGATTTTCTGTATTCCATCATCTCTGTCTCCTCTGTTGAACCATTTATGGCAAAATCGGATGGAACAGCAGGAAAATCATCCAGGTTCAAAATTGTTTTATTCTTTGTCCTGATGTATGATATCGCAGTATTATATACAATCCTGTACAGCCAGGTCGAAAAACTGCTTTTCATCCTGAATCCGGATAGTGACCGGTACGCTTTAAGAAATGAGTCCTGCGCAATTTCTTCGGCTTCTTCGTTATTGCCACATACACGTAAAGCCAGATTATAAACATGATCTTTATGCCCGTTTACAAGAAAAGTAAATGCTGAAATATTACCATCAAGAACCTGTCTTATGTAATATAAATCACCCTTATAATCCATATCTGACACTTTGACGAGTTAAATTAAGAAAGGGTTACAAATATTGTTTTAATTTTTACGAATTTTTGTAACCCGTTGCCGATATTAATAGTCTAAAGGGCAAAAAGAAATGTTTAATTTAAAATAAGAGAGATGGCAGTAGCAATTATTTTTATCGCATTATTTGCGGCAGTATTCGGGATAATGTATATATACTATACATCCAGAAACAAAGAGCGTCTTGCATTGATCGAGAAGGGAGCTGATGCGAGTTTATTCAACATTGGCAAGGAAGTATCGAAAAGAACATTCAGCTGGAATAAGTTTACCCTGAAAATCGGCATGTTGTTCATGGGAGTGGCAACAGGAATTATTGTGGGAGCAATTCTGACCAGTGCCGGAGTACTTTCCGAAGGGGCAAATTTATCTTCCATGATTTTCTTCTTCGGAGGATTAAGCCTGGTGCTTTATTATTTTATTGAAAGGAAGAACGGCTGATAATCACTCTGAAAATATTTTTGACTCTTTTCTTTTCATGAACAGCACGGATAAGCCTGGAGGCTATCCGTGTTTTTTTTATATTTTTGAGGTAAATAAATACCGAAGTCTGTAATGATTTCTAATTTCGATCCTGTCGCGTGGCTAAATGATCTGTTTACTGGTGCTGGTTTCAGTTACAACTTCTCGAATTTTTTCAGTGTATCGATAATTATCATTGCCACAGCTTTCTTAAGCTGGCTTGCAAACCTTGCAGCCAAGACAGTAATCAGGTTTTTTGTGACTAAGGTGGTGAAGAGGTCAAACCTTCAGTGGCCGTTAGTGATCCAGCAGCACAAAGTATTTACAAGGCTGTCACACTTCGCTCCGGCAATTATTATCTGGTTTATGGCAGGATGGACACTAAAGGAATCACATTTCTGGCTTGGCTTTATTCAAAACCTGACATATGTATATATGCTGGCAATAGGAATGGTGGTGTTAATTGCGTTTGTTGAATCGTTATACAGGATATATGAGTCACTGCCTATTTCCAGTCACAGGAGTATTAAAGGCTATATTCAGCTGATTAAGATACTTATCTTTATAATTATCCTCCTGGTTGTCATTTCTGTTGTATTTAAAATGGATTTGAGTGTCATAATCGCAGGCCTTGGCGCCATGGCAGCAGTCCTGATACTGGTTTTCAAGGACATACTCCTGAGCCTTGTCGGGAGCATTCAGCTATCTGCGGACAAAATGGTTAAGGTGGGTGACTGGATAACCATGCCCGGCAGAGAACTTGACGGAACAGTGATAGATATCACTCTTAACACCGTTAAAGTCCAGAATTTTGACAAGACTATTGTAACAGTTCCGACTTATGCTCTGGTAAAGGAGTCTTTCCAGAACTGGGCAGGGATGCAGGAAGCAGGAGTGAGGAGGATAAAGAGACCAATACCTGTAGATATTAAAACCATCAGATTCATTGATGATAAGCTGCGACAAAAGATCTCAATGATTGGCGAGTTGAAAGAGATGCTTGATAGTTTTGAAAACCGTACAGCGGGTTATAAAAAAGAAGTATCAGATGATCATTTTTTCAATCCATGGAAGCTTACAAACCTCGGATTATTCAGGATTTATGCTGAGGAGTACCTGAGGAGGCATCCGGTAGTTGACAAGAACCAGACAATTGTTGTCAGGCATAGGGAAATAGAGGGGAACGGTCTGCCACTGCAGATATATGCATTCTCCTCCGATACGGGTCTAGCCGCCTATGAGAGTCTTCAGTCGGAGATATTTGAACATCTGCTTGCAATATTAGGTGAATTCGACCTTAAGGTTTACCAGCCGACAGGTGAGGAGATACTGGAGCTGACAAGGAACAGAAACATAAAAAACACTTAGAAATTATGAAATACAACGACAGAAGAATACTGGAATTTTTGCATAAAGACCTTGATGAGAAAAGGTTAAGACCCGGGAAAGATCCATTCTGGCAATCCCTGGCAGCAACAGGCACAACACTATGGCTTGATACAGGAGACATGCAGGAAGCAGAAGCAAACTGGACATATGAGATGAGTGCACTTACAACGAATAATACGCTGCTTAACAATGAGATACAGAAAGGTATATATGATGATTTCATTGCTGAGGCCAGGTCGCTCGTGTCTGGCCGGCCTTACGACGAACAGGTCAAGGAGATAGCATTTATGCTTAATGCGCGTCACGGATTAAGGCTTGCCCTAAGGTTCGGAGGTATGGTAAGCGTTGAGCTTCATACTGATACTGCTAATGATATTGAGGCAATTGAATATTATGGAAAACGTTTTCATGAAATAAATCCTGAGCAGTTCATCGTTAAGGTACCCTATACCGCTTCGGGATTACTGGGAGCCAGGAAACTCAGGAATGAAGGTGTAAGGATCAACTTCACCCTTGAGTTCAGTGCAAGGGAGAATCTAATGGTTACCAGGGTTGCACGTCCTGATTACCTCAATGTATTCCTTGGACGGATAGGAGCTTATATTTCGGGAAACAAATTGGGAGACGGTCTGGGGGCAGGTGAGATGGCTGTACTGTCGTCGCAGAAATGGGTAAAGAAATACTCATCCCTTAATCCCTGGCCAACAAAACTGATTGCCGCAAGCCTAAGGAATTATGAGCAGCTGGCATTGCTGGCAGGAACTGATGTATATACAATTCCACCAAAGGTTGCTGCAGAGGGAAGAGCAAATCTTGACAGTGTGTTTCACTCAAGGCTTGATGAGGAATATCCCGTGAACATTTCAGAACTTGGAGAGGGTACTCATATTGATGATTTCTGGGGGGTGAATAAAAGAGTTATACGACTTGCCGATACCCTTTCAGAGATATTACCGGTTAGCGGAGACGAGCTTATTGCCCGTGCCCACGACGCGGGATGTGGCGATATGTTCCCGTTTCTATCGGATGATGAAAAAGAGGCAATTGCATCTGATGGGAAAATACCATTGTTCTCTAGATGGGAAAAAAGACTGCGGGAGGGGAGCATCTCACCTGACACCCTGCTTACCCTGGCAGGTCTTGCATCATTTACTGCTGATCAGACTATGCTTGATGACAGGATCAGAAGCATTACCGGGTTATAGTGTTGCATTGCGCTGCCTTATAATTTCATAAAGCAGGATACCACTGGCAACGGATACGTTTAGCGATGCTATGGCTCCCGACATCGGTATTTTTACAATCTTATCCGAAACTGCGAGAAGTTCCCTGCTGATACCCCTGTCTTCAGAACCCATAATCAAAACGACCGGGCCCGCGAGTTCCTCCTTAAAAGCGTCATTGCCTGTTTTTTCATCGGCAGCAATTACTTTTAATCCTGAATCTTTAAGATATTCAATGCTTTTCACAAGACTTTTCTCACGGCAAACAGGCAATGAATGCAATGCTCCTGCCGACGCTTTTATTGCATCAGCATTAATCCTAGCAGATCCTTTTTCAGGAATCAGGACAGCATGTGCTCCCATGCATTCGGCCGACCTTACTATAGCGCCCAGGTTTCGCACATCGGAAACACCGTCAACTGCTATGACCAGAGGATCCTGACCATTCTCGTATATCGCCGGGAGGATGTTACTTAAATCCTGGTATTCTATCAGTGAAAGCCATGCCAGTATGCCCTGGTGATTTTTCCTGGTTACCAGTTCGATCCTTTCGACCGGAACAATCTGGTACGGGATCTGGTGAATTCTGACTTCATTCATGAGCTCATGGGAAAGAGCTCCCTGGAGGCCCTGCTTAATAAGGAGACGATCAATCTGCTTACCAGCCCTTATGGCTTCGAGAACAGGGTGAAACCCAAAGATGTAATCACTGTCCTTGTACATTTAATGTTATATATCAGATGGATTGTCGAGCCTGAATACTATCCCGTTACGCCAGGCAAGAACTGCCTGATCCCAGTAGGATACAACTGTTTCACTCCGGCTGAGCGAATATTCATTATCTGTAAATTTATTTTCTCTTTTTTTGAAATTAAAGAAGAGATATTCTTCCCTGACACTGTACCTGGAACCCCATGATGATTTGACAACAGGTCTTTTGTACCCCCATGACTCTTCCTCATTTGATTTATACAATTTGTCGGGAGGACCATATAATATATATATCATTCCCCTGTCAGTTCTCCATCCTTCCCTGGATGATGTGAAATAGTAGTTAGCATAAAGGGCCCTGGTATAGTATATTCTTATAAGCTCTCTTGACCTTTCAACGTTGCCTCCACACTTGAGCCAGAATTCATCAAGCGCCATTTTTGGCTTTTCGCTGTTCTTTATCTCCTCCATTTCGTCAGGAGTGGCAAGGTAACCGAGAGGCTCGATCATCTCTTCGGCAGTTTTCATTGTCGGGAAGTTGGATCCGAAGTTGTAAAAGGTGTAACCTTCAGTAAGTTCCCTGCCCACAGTACAAAAATAGATGCCTTTCCTGGGAAACATAAGCGGGAGAGTATCAGAATACTGAATAGCAATTATGGTATCGGGATCCGAAGGTGCCGGTCTTTCAGGAAGGACCATCGATGGCGGGTAAGGAATGTCGGTAATACCCGGATAATAAGATATGAAAAGGCTGTCCGGCCTTGTCTTCCCATAGATGAGGTTCAAATACTCATCTTTACGAACAACCGACTGGAGGAGCTCATTCTTCAGGAAATGACCTTGTGCATAGAAATTGTACCGGTTAGTTTCAGATGTGGTATTGAACGGGACGAAAGCCTGTATCATGACCTGGCGTATCTTATCCATAACTTTGACATCGGCTATATATTGCATACCTTTCTCAACGCTGAGCGGGATCTTGTACATATATTCCTCCCTGCCTTCATCCTTAACAATATCAAGATTGTAGAATGCCGTATCGGACAGGGTTCTCCCCATTGATGTATTATATAGTCTGACAGAAATGAACATCATAGCCATGGGAATACCGGCAGGATTTGCCTCGGTGAAATAAAGATCAGATGTGAAAAATTTCACAGAAAGTACAGACTCATCGTCAGACCTGTTGAAAATACTGTATCTGGGATTTATGGAAATCCTTAGAGGGTTGTATAGATATGAGAGGTCCTTTGAATCAACAGTAGTCCTTGTAGTACTGCAAGCCATAACGAGAAAGATGATCCCTGGTATCAGGAAGATCGTAGCTATGTATGAATAATTTTTCCTCATCATCACCTAAAAATAATAATCTTTTTATTGGCTGCAATTTTTCCAGTCAATCTTGATCCTGCACAATTCTGTATTATCACTGATCCTGGAGACAGAATGAAAGAAAGAAGTCTTCAAAGGATCCAAGGCTTCTGTCTTTACTCCAATTTCATCATATAGTCTCGATTCAGCAATATAGTTGATTTCAGCTGAAACCGGCTGGTGCGACAGCCTGAAGTCCAAATCATACACGTCAGTCGCCCATTTGATATATGTTACGTTATTTACATGCCGATTGACATCAAGCTCGCTCATCGATACCTTAAGTATATTACTGGTTACCAGGTTGTCCCCGGGAGATTCGATCTTCAAGGCATTCCTTCCCAGTACTCCATCAGGTACGTAGTCATAATTATAACGCGTAATAAGGGTTCCCGGACGCTTTATCCTTTTTGTGTCGAGATCAAGCATCAGCCATGATGAAGAAGCTGCAGCGATCCTGCTTCCATCCCTGGAAATAATTTCGAAATCCCTTAAAGAAAATATCCTTTCAGTGCCCCTTGTCCATGTCCTGATTGAAACATCGCTACCCCATTCAGGCCACTTATACATTTCAACTGCGAGACGTGACAGAACCCAGAACTGGTTCTCCCTGAGAAGATCTTCTTTTCCAAATCCCAGTTTTTCCGCGTGGTCAGAGGCTATATCCTGTAAAAAGTTGCATAATGCATGCAGGGTAATCTTACCGTCAGGGCCTGTCTCGTAAACATGTACAGAGTAGTCTTTTGTAAAATGCAGCTTCTCCATCACTGATTATTCTTCAGTATCATTTCCAGTTCATGGGTATATTCTGTCCATGTATTCATTTTCTCATTAAGATCCTTTTTGAGCTCTTTGTATATCCGGTACATTTCCACGTAAGATTCCTCTTCATTTAAAGGCTCAATAAATTTTTTGTCCATCTCCTCTATTTCCCTTTCTTTTTTCTCAATATCGCCCTCTAAATCCTTAATCCTTTTTCTGAGCTTCCTTAATGTACGTTCAAATTCCTTCTTCTCCTCATAGCGTTTTTTGTTCTCCGACTGATTACGATCTCCTGACTCATCGTTATAAGATTTCCGCTTCAGTTCCAGGTCTCTCAATGATTCAATCTTCTTTTTCCTGAGGAAATCATATATTCCTCCTATATGCTGTTTAATTTTCCTGTGCCTGAATTCATATACTTTATCAACCAGGTTATTTAGAAAATCCCTGTCGTGTGACACCACAATTAATGTGCCATCGTATCTTTTCAAAGCTTCTTTTAATATGTCTTTAGAACGAATATCCAGATGATTGGTCGGTTCATCGAGCACAAGGAGGTTGTAAGGTTCGAGCAAAAGTTTGATTATAGCCAGCCTGGAACGTTCGCCTCCTGAAAGTACGCTTACTTTTTTGTCTATGTCATCTCCCCTGAAGAGGAATGCTCCCAGCAAGTCTCTTAATTTGGTTCTTATATCACCCCTTGCTATCTCATCAATAGTTTCGAAGACTGTAAGATTCTCGTTAAGAAGCTCGTCCTGGTTCTGTGCAAAATAACCTGTTTTAACATTATGACCTCTTTTAAGAAAACCGGTTGAATCAAGTTCATTAATTATTATTCTTGAAAGTGTTGTTTTGCCTTCTCCATTTCTGCCAACAAAGGCTATTTTTTCTCCCCGTTCGATTGTCAGCCTGATATTGTCCAGCACTAAATGGGTTCCGAACGATTTAGAAAGATTCTCTGTTTCAATTACCACGCTTCCTGACCGGGGGGCCGCTGCAAACCTGACATTAATGGATGAATTATCCTCGTTATCCACTTCAAGCCTTTCAAGTTTGTCGAGTTGCTTGATTTTCGACTGTACCTGTACAGCTTTTGTTGCCTTGTACCTGAATCTCTCGATAAATTTCTCAGTATCATCTATCATCTTCTGCTGGTTCCGGAATGCTGCTATCTGTTGCTCTCTTCGTTCCTGTCTCAGCCTTACAAATTCAGACCATGATACCCTGTAATCATATATCTTGCCCAGGGAAATCTCTATAGTCCTTCGTGTTGTATTATCAAGAAAAGCCCTGTCGTGAGATACTACTATAGCTGCACCCTGATATGTTTCCAGGAAGGATTCCAGCCATTGGATAGATTCTATGTCAAGATGGTTTGTAGGTTCATCCAGGAGAAGCATGTCAGGTTTACTGAGCAGTAGCTTTGCAATTTCGACACGCATTCTCCAGCCTCCGCTCAATTCACGGGTAGACCTGTCAAACTCTTCCCTTTCAAAACCCAGCCCGGTGAGTACCTGCTCGGTGTCTCCAAGATAATTACTACCGCCCATCATCCTGAACCTTTCCTCAATTACAGCCAGATGATCGCACAGGTTGAGGTATGTATCAGACTCATAATCATTTCTTTCTGCTATTTCATTACTACATTTCTCAATCTCCTCGGAAAGGGACAGAAGCCATGAGAAAGCCATGAGTGTCTCATTGAGAACAGTGGTTGTATCATCTACCTTCATTTGCTGGGGAAGATAACCGATACGAAAATCCCTGGGCCTCTCAATCCTGCCTGAAGTGGGATTTTGCTGCCCGGCAATTAATTTAAGCAAAGTTGATTTTCCTGCTCCGTTTTTTCCTGCAAGGCCTATACGATCCTGATTATTTACCAGGAAAGAAATTTCCGAAAGAAGGTCAAAGTTTCCGAATGATACTGAAATATTCTGTATAGAAACCATTGCAGGAAAATATTGATGGCAAAGATAGGAAAAGTATCATAGTGACAGAAGTGCATTTCATTGCTCATAAAGGGTATATTTGTGAAGGAAAAACTGCAGGTACGATTGAGAAGAAGAAAAGAATTTCCACTATTGGAGAATGTCATGATTACGGACATTGCCGCTGAAGGAAATGCCGTTGGAAAGGTGGACAATATGGTTGTATTTGTCCCTTTGGCAGCACCCGGTGACGTCATTGATGTCAGGGTAACCCGTAAGAAGAAGAATTACCTGGAAGGGAAGCTGGTGAGGTTCCATTCCTTTTCAGATGATCGTGTTGTACCCGTATGTGATCATTATGGCATTTGTGGGGGATGTAAATTGCAGCATCTGTCATATGAGAAGCAGCTGTATTTTAAGGAAAAGATTGTGAGGGATAATCTTACCAGGATTGGAAAGGTTGATATTCCGGAAATATCACCCATAATTGGGTCTGAGGATCAGTATCTCTACAGGAACAAGCTCGAATACACATTCTCTTCAAAAAGATGGCTGACAGAAGATGAAATCAAAGAAACCGGTGAAATCAGGCAGTTCAATGCACTTGGATTTCATATCACGGGCTATTTTGATAAAGTGCTGGATATCAGACAATGTCATCTACAGCCTGAGCCTACAAATGTTATCAGGAATGCAGTAAGGGAATATGCGGAAAAGAAGAAACTTGAATATTTTAACTACAGGGACTATTCAGGCTTCCTGAGAAACCTGATAGTACGTACAGGGTCGGAAGGCCAGGTCATGATTGTGGTTGTATTCCACCATCATTATCAAAATGAGATTCCGGAATTGCTGAATTTTATTAAATCTGTGTTTCCGGATATTACTTCGCTCATGTATGTTGTTAATCCAAAACGCAATGATTCGATAACAGACCTGGATGTAATTCCATATTATGGAGAGGATCATCTTATTGAGAATGTAGATGGCCTGAAATTCAGGATCGGGCCAAAGTCATTTTTTCAGGCCAATCTTAAGCAATCAGTATTAATGTACAGGATTGTAAGAGAGTATGCTTCGCTGAAGGGAGGAGAGATTGTTTACGACCTGTACACGGGCACAGGTACTATTGCCAATTATATAGCTCCGTTTGCGAGAAAAGTAGTTGGTATGGAATATGTTGACGAAGCGGTTAAGGATGCCGAAGCGAACTCCGGTCTGAACAATATTTCAAACACTTCATTCTATTCGGGTGATCTGAAAGATATGCTGACACCTTCTTTTATTGATATGGCCGGGAGACCGGATGTTGTCATTACCGATCCACCCCGTTCGGGAATGCATCCCGGGGTGATCAAAGCTATAATCAGCTTAAAGCCAGGACGAATAGTGTATGTTAGTTGTAATCCAGCCACTCAGGCGAGAGACCTGAATATGTTGTCTGAACATTACAGGGTTATCAAAGTACAACCTGTTGACATGTTCCCTCAGACACCGCATGTTGAAAATATCATTTTGCTCGATTCAATATAACCGAAAAGGCTTATTTTCAGTACAGTGAGATGTTTTCAGGCATGTAAAACATTTTCAATTAAATTATTTTAATGTATATTTAGCATTTTTAGGGAAATCCACAATATGCCTGTTCAATCTGCTGATATTACTGATACGCTTTCGGAGGTAGGATTTCAAGCCATGGACGAACATTTTGCCAGCTTACGGTATGCCGGAATGATTCAACATGCTCTTATGCCTGATCCTGAACTGCTTGGAGGATTGCTCAGAGATTATTTTGTACTGTTTCTCCCACGGGATATTGTTAGTGGCGATTTTTACTATGCATTTACCAATAAGGATTATATATGCATTGCTGCAGGCGACTGTACCGGACACGGGGTGCCAGGTGCATTGATGAGCATTCTGGGAATAAGCTTCCTTAATGAAATACTACAGTCGAATGTATTAATGAAAGCCAACAGGATTCTTAACCTGATGAGGGAAAAGGTAATGAAAGCCCTTCATCAGACTGGTGAAAAATCTGAAGCAAAGGATAGTATTGACATTGGACTGTGCCTTATCGATTGTCACACCGGGAAGCTTCAGTTCTCCGGTGCAAACAGGCCACTGGTACTGGTGAGGAAGGGAGAATTAATAGAATATAAACCAGATTTGATGACAATAGGTGTTGCCCCTCTGAAGGAGGTTGCATTTCGCAATGTTGACATCGCTACTCTTCCGGGAGATATATTTTACCTTTTTTCAGATGGATATTCCGACCAGTTCAGCGAAGCAACTAATAAAAAGATGAAGAATAAGAATTTCAAGATCCTTTTAAAATCCGTTTCAGATCTCCCTATGTCTGAACAAAAGCTCAGGCTGGAAGAATCATTCAATAGTTGGAAGGGATCGGTACCACAGGTCGATGATGTCCTTATATTTGGCTTTCAGTTTTAAAGGTTTTATTATGATTAAACTTGTTTCATTCAGGATAAGGAATTTCAGGTCGATTGTAGACACGGAATGGCAGAATATATCTCCTGATAATATCACCTGCCTGATAGGACAGAATGAATCTGGTAAAACCTCTGTACTTGAGGGATTACGTGCTTTTCATACAGGATCCATCTCAGAAGATGTTCTACGCAGTGACCTTTCCATGCCTGAAATTGCTTGCAGGTTCTCGATAGAAAAGGGTTGGCTTTTAAATGTGATAGATGACCCTGGTACGGAATTAAAAGAACTTATGGCGGGACTTGATCAACTCGAGCTAACACGAAGCTGGCTCGCTGATTTTTCATCAGTGGTCAGGGTCAGCGGAGTGGTGAGCGATTATCTCGATTCACTGGAAAATGCCTGGCGGCTATACCTCGAAGAAGTCAGATTAAAACTGGAGAAAGAAATCACGAAAATTGGGGAAGTAGAAAAGAAACTGACAGAGATCTCGCTCGAAAAATCGACCATTCAGCAAACAGTGGAGCAGGAAAACCGGGAGGTTAAAGGTTTTCGCTTCCTCTGGAAGAAAGGATCATCCTCGGCTGGGAAAGAAAAATCATCGGACAAAAATAGCGGCAGGCAACTGGCAGATATGATTAGCCAGGAAGAAGAACTGAAGAAGGAACTCCTCAGTAAAAGGAGCACGAAGAAAGCCGGAGAGAGTTACAAGATGCTAAACAAGAACC
The DNA here is from genome assembly GCA_964595725.1 of uncultured Rikenellaceae bacterium. Taxonomy (GTDB): domain Bacteria; phylum Bacteroidota; class Bacteroidia; order Bacteroidales; family VadinHA17; genus LD21. The sequence continues at coordinate 70,069 of CAZQRQ010000011.1, forward strand.
TGGGACAACTGGACTATGATCTTGCTGAGATTTCCCTTAAGCTTGAGGAGAGACATCAGAGGATGACACTTCTTATGACTCCGATGGAGGATTTTGACGAGACAGAATGGAGACGGGTTCTTGATGATTACCGGAAAATCAAAGGTGAACGCGATGCCCTGGCGGCAGAATTCGACAACCACCTGGTTTATTCTGCATATTTAATGGAAGGATTTTCTGAAGCTGACGCTCTGCAAAAGATCGGTGAAACTACGCAGAATTATAAATCTCAATATACCAGCGAGATACTAGGAGGCAAATATTTTGAGTACTGCCCTGTTATTGAGCTCTTTGAAGATTTTGGCAGCCTTTTACCCAACAGGATAGATATGGAAGATATCATCACCGGGAATGAGGAGGTGGAGGGTTATAAGGCTGCCCGTAATTTCCTGACTATTGCAAAACTGGACTACTCATTCTTTCAGCAGCCTTCAAGCAGGATACTGAAACAGAAGATTGAGAACCTTAACCATACGCTGACATTAAATTTCCAGGATTTCTGGCAACAGTCAATTGGCAGCAACAATAAGATAAGGATACAGTTTGAACTTGAACACTACAACTCGTCGTATGGAGAGAAAGCAGGTAAGCCATACCTGGAATTCTGGATCAAGGATGAAGGAGAGCGCTTGTACCCGAAGCAAAGAAGCAGGGGGGTAAGGTGGTTCCTTTCATTTTATCTTGAACTTAAAGCAGCAGCGAGCCGAAATAAGAAGCCAATGGTTCTTCTTGTTGATGAACCGGGAGTAAGTCTTCATGCCAGGGCACAGGAGGATGTTCTTAAGGTCTTTGAAGATATTAAAGAGAGAATACAGGTTATTTACACAACACACTCTCCGCACCTGGTTGATATAAATAAGCTGCACAGAGTCCTGGCAGTTCAGAGGGACGATATAGAAAGCATGAAGAGCAATACCAGGATAATTGATCCGCTGAGGCTCTCATCGGCAACTCCCGATACCCTGACCCCCCTGCAAAGCATAATGGGAAATCCTTTTGCAGGCCAGGGTTTTTCTTCCGGCAGTCTTAACCTGGTTGTGAATGATATTGGCACTTTCTATATGATTTCGGCTATTCTACTGTTAAGTGACTTCAAGGGGGAGGTCAGCCTAATCCCATCTACAGATGTTTCTTCTATACCTCTGATGTGCAATATCCTTCTGGGATGGGGACTCAGATTTGCAGTAGTACTTTTCAGTAATGAGGAAGAAAAGAAAATGGAGGAGTTCCTGAAGCAGAATATGTTCAGGACCGAGATCACCGGCAGTGACAGGGTATTAAGACTGAAAGACCAGTTCTTAAATGCTGAGGATCTCCTTTCCACACTTGACTTCAAGAACCATGTTATCGAAAGCCGTGAAGGTATCACAGTCCAAAATTCCATTTATATGATTGATAAGGAACTTCCAAGAAACTTCATGCTTAGCAAATTCCTTGCAGCGGTTAAGTCAGGGGCAATAGGTCCCAGGGATCTTGACGAGGAAACACATGATAACATCAGTTACTTTACAATGGTATTAACAAATATTAAATAGGAACAAATATATTTTGCTCTTATTTGTTGTTTATTTACTTTTGTCAGTCTTTTAACAAAGACCCTTTCCCTGGAGAGATGGGTGAGTGGCTTAAACCAGCAGTTTGCTAAACTGCCGTATGGGT
>CAZQRQ010000012.1:0-65238 GCA_964595725.1 uncultured Rikenellaceae bacterium
AATCGTTGTAAGCGCGTTGGCAAACCGGAAAAGGGTGCCCTTTTGAGACACCCTCCGTCATATTTTTAACAGCTGGCCTGTAAGCCGGATTCTGTGACGGTTCAGTTTTCTTTAAAAGAGGATTGAACCGTTTTCCATCATTTATCTTGTTCTGCCATCGCTGGCAGAATCATACGACCTACCCCCCGGCATCGGGCGAGCAGCCCTCAGTCACCGGTATACATGGTCTTTCAACCCATAAGGTGTACGGTTGCATTGTCACCAACTCAACCGGTGAGCTCTTACCTCACCTTTTCACCCTTATCCCGACGTTAAGCCGGGACGGTTATTTTCTGTTACACTTCTATACCCTCACGGGTATCTTCCTGTTAGGAAGTATGGTGCTCTCTGTTGTCCGGACTTTCCTTTCCGCCATCCGGCGGAACGATGGAACAGCCTGCTGCGTTACAAAATTAATAATAATTTCAGTATCAGAATATACTTACGGTCTTAATATTAAGGAATTCCCTGAAACCTTCAACTGACAATTCTCTCCCGAATCCTGAATCTTTAACACCTCCAAAAGGAAGTGCCGGATCGGATTTCACTATTCCGTTAATCGCTACAGTACCGGTGTCAAGTTTCGAGGCAATTTCCAGGGCAAGATCAGTATTCCAAGTCCATATGGATGCTCCGAGTCCAAAAGTTGAATTATTTGCCATTGCTATAACTTCCTCTACACCTGAAAATTGCGTAACAGGGATAACCGGGCCAAAGACCTCCTCCCTGAGCAAAGGAGCATCATCAGGTAATTCACAGACAACCGTAGGCAGGTATATGTATCCACCTTCTGCAAGCCTTTTTCCTCCTGTCAGAATAATGGTCCCATCAGATGTTGATCTCATAACCTGCTCTTCCAGCTCTCTTACAGCAGCTTCATTTACCATGGGACCGATGAAAGTATCGCTATTATAGGGGTCTCCGCATTTTATTTTTTTTACTCTGTCGGTAAACAGCTGAAGAAAAACTTCAAGAACATCGGATTCCACAAAAAGCCTCTTGGCGGCTATACAGCTCTGGCCGCAGTTCTGGAACCGGCCAAAAGCTGCGGCATCAGCGGCCCTGGGCAGATCAGCATCTTTAAATATAATGAAAGGGTCACTCCCACCCAGCTCAAGAACTGCCTTTTTCAGGAATTTCCCGGCAGTCGCCGCAATGTTCCTTCCTGCTTCAGTGCTGCCGGTAAGGCTGACACCCCTTATTTCAGGTCTTGAGATAATTTTTTCAAGCTGGTCGTGGCTCACAAATAAAGTCCTGACAATATTTTCAGGGAAACCTGCTTCGATGAACAGTTTCTCAATATTTAGTGTACATAGCGGCACTCCTGAGGCATGCTTCAGGAGAACAGTGTTCCCGCCTGCAATTACAGGGATTATGAACCGGAAAGCCTGCCAGTAAGGAAAATTCCAGGGCATAATGCCCAGTATTATTCCCTGGGGATCGTAACGTACAATACTCTCAGAGTGTGATGAAGCTCTTTTTTCAGGAGCTGAGAATTTCTCAATTTTATCAGCATAGTATAAACACAGGGATCCACATTTCTCGACCTCAGCTATTGCCTGTGCCACAGGTTTACCCATTTCCGACACAATGGTATGTGCATGTATTTCCTTCTCCCTTACTAATAGCTGGCCAGCAGCCTTTAGCAGATTTCGTTTTTTCACAATTGCTTCTGCAGACCATTTTTCCCAGGCCAGGTGTGATTCTTTTATTATGGTAGCGATCTGTTCATCTGTAATAGTACTGAACCTGGCATTCTCTTTCCGGTAATACGGATCAAAACTTATATACTCCATGATTAAAATTTAAAAAAAAGAAACATATTCCTCTCATGGAGTTAAAAATAATTATTTTTGCCGCGATTTAATTCCAGGGAATAAATCAAATATCTTCAATAAAACATAAATTTCTGATTAATGATCGATCTCAACCTGGAAGAATATGATTATCTGCTACCTGCGGAAAAAATTTCACAATACCCCCTGCAGCAGAGGGACAGGTCAAAACTTCTGGTCTATGATAAAGGGCTGATTACAGATACATTATTTAATAATATACACTCATATATAAAAACCGACAGTCTTCTTGTTTTTAATAACACCAGAGTAATAAAGGCCAGGTTGTTCTTCAAAAAACCATCAGGAGCAGGTATCGAGGTATTCTGCCTCGAACCTGTTGATCCTTCCGATTATGCCCTTTCCTTCTCATCGAAACAACCTGTCGAATGGAAATGTATTATCGGGAACCTTAAGAAATGGAAAGACGGGATAGTCAACCTTGAGTTTGTCAGAGAAGGCAAAAAATCAAAGTTAAGCGCTGAAAAGGCCGGAAAATCCGGTGAAGCATGGATAATTAAGTTTAGCTGGGATTCGCCTGGCATGACATTTGGTGAAGTGATTGAATCTGCAGGTGTCGTACCTCTCCCACCCTATATAAACAGGAAAGCTGAACAGGAAGACAGTATAAGGTACCAGACTATATATTCCCTTGTCAAGGGCTCAGTGGCTGCACCGACTGCAGGACTGCATTTTACCGGAGAAGTGCTAAGAAACCTGCAGTTGCGGGGAATATCAATGGCTGAGCTGACTTTGCATGTGGGTGCCGGAACGTTCCAACCTGTAAAATCACACTCCATCAGGGATCATCAAATGCATTCCGAGCATTTCTTTATCTCAGTTGAGACAATAGAGAAACTTATTAAAAATTCAGGTAAGATTGTGGCAGTAGGAACTACTTCGATGAGAGCCATAGAGAGTCTTTACTGGCTGGGATTAAAACCTGACCTGGAAACAGAATCTGAAAGCACTCAGTTTTTCGTCGACCAGTGGGAACCCTATACATTACGAGCAAATTTAAGCACCGTGGAATCATTTGAGAAGATACTCAGGTACATGCAGAGAAATAAACTGGAGGAAATGCACATCGCCACCAGGATAATTATTGCTCCTGGTTATGAGTTTAAAATAACAGATGGCCTTATCACAAATTTCCACCTTCCCAGGAGTACCCTCCTGCTTTTGGTCTCTGCATGGACCGGCAAGGAGTGGAAAAGAATATATGATTATGCCCTGGGAAATGATTTCCGGTTTTTAAGCTACGGGGACAGTTCATTACTTTACAGATAGCCGGTTACTGTGAAAACATTAACAGTAGCCATATAAATTTGATTTACATATTCTTTTGATTATTTACTAAATTAATTTACCTTTACCCAAATTCTTAGTTATGAGCGATAATAAGATAATGAATCAGATAGGTGCGATTTTCGGCATTTTTATGGTGGTATTTTACATTGGTGTAGGAATGTACCTCGCTTTTGCCACCACACTTTACTATCTCGACCCTTTTCTAAGAAAATTAATTGGATTTACTTTTTTAATTTATGGTCTTTACAGAGGATATGTAACTTTTGTGAAAATAAAACGCTCTTTTTTTAACAAGGATGAGGATTTTGATGAATAATTAACATTAATGTGTTTTAATAACAAATAGTTTTTATATTGCGCGGTTGTTTTTTGTGGCATATACTTTGCTGTAAATGTTTATAGATAGTAATCATTCGAAAATTAAAGATTATGAGCAGAGTATCAAATATTCAAAATTTTTTTAATTTTGCATGCCAATTATTCTTATCCGGATATAAGCAGATTGTGAGACTGTTGGGAAAAAATCCGTTAGCGATAATACCTTATATATATATAGGGTTTTTGGTAATATTGCCGTCATGTGTGGGAGGCGGGAATGCCGGTTCTGAAACACCCACTAGCGGTAACATAAAGATTCTTGCAGATGAATCTTTCCGTCCTCTGATTGAGACAGAGGTTAACACTTTCACAGGTTTGTATCCTTACGCACACATTACGCCACTTTATAAACCGGAAGTCGATGTCGTTAATTATTTCATGAACGACTCGGCAAGAGTGATGGTAACATCGAGAAAGCTGTCGGATGACCAGATAAAGTATCTTCGCGATACTCTTATCATAGCCAGGACAACAACATTTGCTTATGATGCGGTGGCTCTGGTAATTAATAAGGATAATCCTGATTCGTTATTGAAATATGATGAAATAAAGGATATTTTTACAGGTAAAATCACTAAATGGAATGAGATAAACAGGAATTCAAACCTGGGCACTATCCGTTTCATTTTTGATAATACAAAATCAGGAAATATAAGGTATTTCAAAGAGAAATTTGAATACGACGATCCATTTACAGACAACTTCTATGCTATGCACAGCAATTTAGAGGTTATAAATTTTGTTCAAAACAACAAGGATGCCATTGGCATTATAAGTGTTAACTGGATCAGCGACATGGATGATTCAACAAGCAGGACTTTTATAAATAAAGTTAAAGTTGTTGCTGTAACCCAGCCGTATCTCGACCAGAACACTTACTACAAACCTGACCAGGGATTTATTTACGATAAATCTTATCCATTTGTAAGGGAAGTTTACCTTATTTCCAGGGAAAGCTTCTCAGGGCTGGGATCAGGATTCATCCAGTGGGCTTGTGCAGAACAGGGACAAAGGATAGTGCTCAAATCAGGGCTCGTACCTGCCACGATGCCGATAAGGCTTGTGCAGATAAAACAGGAATAGTATTTTATACATTAAACATCAGGAATGTAAGAGAAACAACTAATATTAACTAACTGAATTACAGTAAAATAACAAGCACAATCATGAAACGTATAATTTTAAAATCTGGTCTTTTGCTTGCGGGTATGATTCTTATAACGGTGTGCGGCCCATTTACTGCCACTGCTCAACAGGCTTCTGAATCGAGTCTAGATGCCGCAATACTGCTGACCAGAAGTGAGGCTTACGATAAGGCGGCTGATATGTTTAAAACACTGATCCAGCAGGAGCCAAATAACAGTAAACTCTATTTCTATTACGGAGAGAACTGGCTTCTGGATTATTTTTCAGACACTCTATCGAACTCATTACCAGCATATACAAAGGAAGCAAAGGCACTTTTTGAGAAGGGTACCGAAGTCAGTCCAGATGATCCTTATAATTACGTAGGGCTGGCAAGGGTTGCTTTTCTAAATGGTGACGCGCAAACTGCGAATGCAATGAGGGAAAAAGCCAGGAGCTTCCTGCTTCCATACAGGAACCTGAGGAGAATTAATCCTCCTGCCCCGATATATGCCTTTACACTGGCCAAGCTGGCTGAATCATATATAACTGTTGACTTTAAAGTTGATACGGCCAAAGCGCTGCCTCTTATCAGGGAAGCTCTGAAAATAGATAATAAAAACAGTGATATTTACCTTATTGCCGGGGATATTTATAACCTGGTAAATGACGGATCAAACGCCATCAAGAATTACAAACTGGCACAGGACTGGAATCTCACCTCTCCTACCGCATCGATGAAAATAGGCAGTATATACGTAAGGGCTAGAAACCTTAATGCTGCTATACCTTATTTCGAGGAAGCAATAAATCTTGATGAAGGATATGCACCTGCTTACAGGGAACTTGGTGCACTTTACTTAATGGCAAGGAGATACGACCAGTCAAAAGAGTATTTCCAGAAATACCTGGATATGACTGCAGGCAACATCCCTGCCATGATCAGCTACGTTAGATCACTCTATTTTGCCGGTGAATATGACGAAGTTATAAACAGAATTGAAGAAATCTTCAAGGTCGATCAGTCAAAAGCTTATCTTAACCGTCTTGCCGCTTACTCCTGTTACGAAAAGAATGATGCCGACTATGACAAGGCTCTCCATTATATGGAACAGCTCTTCAATACTTTGTCTCCCGAACTGTTAATTAAAAGGGACTATACATACCTGGCTAAAATTCTTCTGAAGAAGAACCAGGATTATCCTAACCTTTTCAGAGACCGCGACAGGATACAGACACAGCTTAACAGGCAGATGACAGCATATAATAACTTGACAACAGCTGCAGCAAAGACCAAGATGCAGCCGATAGTCGATACGCTCAAAGCACAGATAGCAAGGTTTGATGCCAGTATTGCTGAAGCCGATAAGGATATCGACAGGGCATTCGGTGAATACAACAAGGCCCTGACTTTCGATCCTGAAGATAAGGCGTTGCTGAATGAAATTGCCACCGCGTATTACAATTACAGGAGATACGGGCAGGCTGCCAGCACCTGGGCAAAACTTATCACTCTTGGAAGAGACGACCTTTCAGATTACATGCGTGTGGGAAGAGCATATTATGTAGCAGAGAGGTACAAATCTGCCGATTCGATATTTAATGAGGTCCTGAAAAAGGATCCTAATTATCTTGAAGCTTATATTTTAATTGCAAGGACTAAATCGAGACAGGAAACTGATACAAAGACAGGCTTAGCAAAATCTCCCTTTATTGCTGTTCTGGAAAAAGCACATGCTGATTCTTTGAATAACGAGGCAGCAATTATTGAAGCATGTACATATCTTGGCTATCATTACATGATGAATGACAACTACCAGAAAGCCAAGTCATACTATGAAAGGATGATCAACCTTGATCCTTCAAATAATGAAAACAAGACAAGGGGATATATTGGCATCGGCCAGCTGGAAACCAGGATGGCTGCTAATGAAAAAACAATAGAAGGACGGCTTCCTTTCCTGGCAAGAGCACAGGAATCTTACAGGAAAGTGCTTGCATATGACGCTCAAAATGAGACCGTGCAAACTTCCCTGAAATATGTCCAGGATTTTGAAAAACAGGTAAGGGCCGGTATAAATCCTAATGAGCTGAAGGGAGTTGTCAGAAATTCTGCCGGTCAGCCAGTTCCAAATGCATCAGTGCGTGTTAAGGACACAGCTGCTGAAACATATACAAATGCCTCAGGATCATTCAAGTTCGAAATTCCGCAATCTTCGGAAGCACTGCTGATTTCTGCCCAGGGGTATGCGGTTAAAGAGGTTCCGGTTACACGTCCGCTGACAACAATGACAATAATACTTGAACGATAGTAATAATATTGGTTTAACATATTTTAACAAAGAGATAGGGTATTATCCAGTATATCGGTCTTAAGAATAAGACCCATGCCATAATTTAACCGGAATGGCGGCATTTATTAGATAAAGCCTATTGGAATTAAATAATTCATAATATATATTTGCCACTTGAAAATTCTTAACCTAAAACAAAATAATTAAAATGAGTAAAAAAGGAAGTGCTTTAAAAGATGCGTTGCAAGGTGTTTTTGCAACTGGTGCTATTATTGTAGCTTTTTTGGTATCCCTGTATTTGTTTACCCATATTATGGGAGATCCTGTGAACTTTGAAGGGGGTAACCCGAAGGGGCATCCCATTCAGGGAAATTACCTTGGAATAATTTATAAGGGGGGATTTATTGTACCTCTTCTTATGACATGTGTGTTACTTATCCTTATCTTCACAATTGAAAGGTTATTCACTCTGACCCGCGCCAAAGGAAGAAGCAGGCTTAATACTTTTGTCCGCAAAGTACAGAGCTTACTGGCTGCTGATCAAATTGAGGAAGCTATTGAAGCCTGTGACAAGCAGAAAGGTTCACTTGCCAACGTGATGAGGGAGGGCTTGGTCCGATACAGGGAATTGCAGAATGACAAATCCCTGCCAAAAGACCAGAAGATTCTTTCAATTGAGAAGGCATTTGAAGAAGCCAGTGCGCTCGAAATGCCGATGCTTGGAAGAAACATGGTGTTTTTTGCCACTCTGGCACCCGGTACAGTGCTTATAGGTCTTATCGGAACAGTTCTAGGGATGATCCGTGCTTTTGCCGCTCTCGCCCAGGCTGGTGCTCCTGATGCCCTTGCTCTTGCAACAGGTATTTCCGAAGCACTTATCAACACTGCTTTTGGTATATCAGGTTCAGTACTTGCACTGATTGCTTACAACTTCTTCTCTTCGAAAATTGATAATTTCACCTTCAAGATAGATGAAGCAGGCTTCAGCCTTACACAATCATTTGCAGCATCACTTAAAAGCAACTAGAATAAATAATTTAACGTTTGTTTAAATACAAACATTAAAAAAGGTAAAATGCCAAAGATTAAATTACCAACAAAGACCCCATTTGTCGACATGACGCCGATGGTTGACCTGTTCTCGTTGCTGCTTGTATTCTTTATACTTACTGCAACTTTCAGGGCACAGGAACCGGCTCCTGTTGATACGCCTTACTCCATATCAGAGAAACCTACACCCGATTTCAACAACATGACTGTTGTTTTTTCAAACGACAACCGCGTTTTCTTTAACGTTGATAACGGGCCTGATACATTGCTCCAGTTCAGACCAAAAATTCTGGAGGAAATGGGAAGACAATACAACATAGAGTTTACAGAGAACGAATTAAGAGCTTTTGAAAGGTATTCCGGTTCAATAGGAGTGCCTATTGAGAACATGAAAACCTTCCTCAATACCACTGATTCAAGAACAAGAGAAGAACTCCAGGTTGGCATTCCCATCGACTCGCTTAATAACCAGCTTGCTTACTGGGTCCTATTCACTCGTCAGGTAAATCAAAATGTTATGGCCAGCCTGAAAGGAGACAGTAAGACAGAATTTCCACTGGTAAAAAAGGTTCTGGACATTCTTCAGGACAAGAACATCAACAGGTTTAATCTGGTGACAAATCTTAAAGCAGTTGAAATAAAAGACGAAGCAAATACACAGTAATTATGGCAGACGTAGGCGGTGGACAAGAACAACCGAAGAAAGGCGGGAAACGACATGTAAAAAAATCGGTCGTAAGAATCGATATGACACCTATGGTCGACCTTATGTGTCTTCTGATAACTTTCTTCATGCTAACCACGGCATTCAGCAAGCCCAAAATAATGGAAATCGTGCTTCCTGAGAAAATAAAAAAGAATCAGAAAGTGGAGGCTCCAAAAATTGCTGAAAGCCGTACTGTAAACCTTATACTCGGACCGGATAATAAAATTCTCTGGTACATGGGTAAAGCTGACGATCCCAAATATGCGCCTCCATTGCAGGTGGCTGATTTCAGTGGTACTGAAACCGGGATCCGCTCAATCCTCCTGGAGAGGAACAGGGCTCTGTTCAGAAAAATAGATCAATTCCGTGATGATGTCACAGCAGGGAAAATTGATATTCCGCGTGATTCCGTTGAGGCGGCTATCAGGGTATTGAAAAATGAAGATGACACAGGACCCATTGTTCTTATAAAAGCATATAAGACAGCAAACTACGGTAACTTCGTCGATATTCTCGACGAGATGTCTATTATAGGTATAGCCCGTTATGCTTTTGTTGATATAAACTGGGTTGAGGAGGCAATGGTGGAAGAATGGATCAAAACCAATATGCCAGAGCTGGCAGCTCAGAATTAATCAATAAAAAAGACTTAAGATGGCAAAGGAAAAGATAGATGCCCCTTCATTTGTAGATATTGTATTCGAACAGCGAAATAAGCAATACGGGGCATACAGACTTCGCAAAAAGTACAACAGGAACCTGTTACTTGGCCTGATCTTAGGAACAATAATATTGGCGACAGCCATTATTGCTCCTTTCATCAATGCCAAAGCCCTTGAAAAACAAGCGAGGCGTCAGGAAAGACAGGTAGAGATAGAAATGACAAATCTCGATCAACCTGAAGAGAATTTCGAACCACCCCCTCCACCTCCACCCCCACCTGCTGAAACTGTTCAGGAGGTAAGGTACGTGGCTCCAGTAGTGGTTGACTCTATAAAGCCTGAGGAAGTGAATCAGCAGCTCATGACAGCTGATGAAGCCCAGATAGAGGTCCAGAATGAGGAAGTCACTATTGTTGAGGAAGTGGAAGAGGAAGTACAGGAAGAAGAAGCTCCCGCTGAAGTTTTCGTTGTGGTTGAAGAGATGCCTTCATTCCCCGGTGGTGATACTGAACTTATGAAGTTCATCTACGATAATATCGAGTATCCTGAAATTGCAAAAGAAAACAATATTCAGGGAAGGGTTATTATCAGGTTCTGTGTTACTTACAAAGGCGGTGTGGACCAGGTAACAGTACTTAAAGGTGTTGACCCCGCTCTCGATAATGAAGCAGTCAGGGTGATAAAAATGCTGCCTACCTGGAGGCCAGGGAAACAGGGAGGAAAGGCCGTGAATGTTTGGTACAGCGTACCAGTAACCTTCCAGCTTAAATAATTTAACAATAACTATATTAAGAGAGGCTGATCGTTTTGATCAGCCTCTTTTTTTATGTATATGATATTTATCATTTTTATCGGCTGTTATAAATTTCACATAATACATTAATAGTCCTATTTTTGTCCGTCCAATTATAAAAGAGTCAATAAAATGGATAATGAGTGGTTGATACTGTTTTTCCTGGTAGGAGCTATCTTTGTAGGTGTAGTCCTTATATTCTCCGGAGTTGTGGCTCCAAAATCAATCAATCCGCAGAAATTTGAACCATACGAATGCGGAATCCCAACCACGGGCCTTACCTGGCTGCAGTTTAATATAGGATACTATCTCTTTGCAATACTCTTCCTGATCTTTGATGTTGAAACAGTCCTGGTATTTCCATGGGCTGTCGTTATGAAAGATGTAGGTATGGTAGCATTTATAGAGATAATCATATTTTTCTTAATTCTTGGCCTGGGCCTTCTGTACGCCTGGAAAAAACATGCGCTTATATGGGAATAAAAGGAATGAGAAAAGAAGAATTCAAGGACAATGAAAGTCTTGAACTTCTGAGACAATCCGGAACAAATGTAATCCTGACATCTATTGACGACGTAATAAACTGGGGAAGAAAAAACTCTCTCTGGCCTCTCACATTTGCAACAAGCTGCTGTGGTATTGAAATGATGGCAGCCGGAGCACCGCGACACGATTTTGCCCGTTTTGGCATGGAAGTTTACAGGGCCAGTCCGCGACAGGCAGATGTTATCGTGGTAGCCGGTACTATTGTCAACAAAATGGCGCCGGTCCTCAAACGTCTGTATGATCAGATGTCTGAACCAAAATACGTTATCGCCATGGGTGCCTGTGCCATTTCCGGGGGACCTTTCTTTCTGAACTCCTACAGCGTTGTCAAAGGTGTCGAACATGTGATTCCTGTCGATGTATACGTTCCTGGCTGCCCTCCCCGGCCTGAAGCCCTATTATACGGGATGATGCAGCTCCAGAGGCTTATTGAGACTGAGAATCAGCAGTCGAGAAAGAAAAGAAGCATCAAACATGAATTAAAAGACTGATAACTTTTTGTCTAACAATCAACAAGTTAATGGACAACATACAATTGACCAATTTTATCAAAGCTCTTGATCCTGATTATGAAGTAATAACGGGAAAACAATTTATCGAAATACATCTCCCTCCTGAAAAGGTCCGCTCCGTTGCAGAAGTGCTTAAAACTGCGGAGGAGACATGCCTTGATTACCTCATTTGCATCTCAGGAGTAGATTACGGCGATGATCTTGGAGTGGTTTACCACCTCGCGTCATCAAAATATCCACACATGATTGTACTCAAGACAAGGACATCCGACCGCGAAAATCCTGAACTGCATACATTATCCGATATCTGGCGGACAGCGGAATTCCAGGAAAGGGAAGTATACGACCTGCTGGGCATTAAATTCATCGGCCATCCTGACCTCAGAAGACTTTTTCTGACCAGTGCCTGGGGATTCCCCCTGCGAAAAGATTATAAGGACGATATAAATATAGTCACCAAATAGATCATGGAAGATATTGCCAGGGAGACAACTGTTGACGAACAGAAGGAATACGTGATAAACATGGGTCCCCAGCACCCTTCAACGCATGGGGTTTTGAGACTTGTTGTGACTCTTAAGGGTGAAACAGTAGAAAATGTCGAACCCCATCTCGGGTATATACACAGGGGAATAGAGAAAATGTGCGAAAGTATCACCTACCCCCAGATTATACATCTGACAGACCGGATGGATTACCTTTCTGCCCATATTAACAATGAAGCAGTATGTCTTGCAGTAGAAAAAGCCCTGGAGATCGAAATTCCTGACAGGATCAAGGTCATCAGGACTATAATGTCGGAACTCACCAGGATACAGTCTCACCAGCTATTCTGGGCCAGCTTCGGGATGGATCTCGGAGGTCTAACCTGCTTTTTCTATGGTCTCCGCGACAGGGAAAAAGTACTGGACATTTTTGAAGAGACATGCGGTGGAAGAATGATTGTAAGCTATAATTGCCCAGGAGGACTGATGTATGATATTCACCCTGGTTTCCAGAAAAGGGTAAAAGAATTTATCAAATATTTCAGGAAGATTCTGCCGGAATATGATCAGTTGCTAACGGGAAATGTTATTTTCCATCAGCGCACAAAGAATGTTGGGACACTATCTCTTGAAGATGCAATATCATACGGTGTGACAGGGCCATCGGGAAGGGCTTCCGGATTCTCATGCGACGTAAGGAAGCATGAGCCTTACAGCGCTTACGACAGGGTTAAATTCAACGAAGTTCTCTTTTCAGAGGGCGACACATTTCACAGGTATCTCGTTAGAATCCAGGAGATGAAAGAATCAATGGATATTATCGAACAACTAATTGATAATATACCTGATGGCCCATTCGCAGTTAAAATGAAACCGGTTATTAAGCTACCGGAGGGGGAATACTACCAGAGAGTAGAAACTGCACGTGGAGAACTTGGTGTTTTTGTCATAAGTGATGGAAATAAAAATCCTTACAGGGTAAAATTCAGGTCCCCTAACTTCGTAAACCTGGGCGTACTCAACCATATTTCGAAGGGTTTTAAAATTGCAGACCTGGTTGCTATAGGAGGATCTCTTGATCTTGTAATACCCGATATAGACAGATAGGAGTGAGAAGTGTGAGAAGTGAAGCGACAGATAATTAGAGAACAGATAAATAGAATATAAACAATATGTTATCAGGCATAATTTTCAATTCTGTAGCATTAACGGAGCCATGGTGGAGGGTCTTTTATGATTTTTCATCGCTGACCAAACTGATAGACTCCGGCCTTCATAATGCAATGTCGCCTTTCTGGACGGTTGTGATTGAGATGCTTATCGTTGGTGTACTTATCCTCCTCTTTTATGCACTTGTGGGTCTATTTCTTGTCTATGCCGAACGGAAAGTATGTGCTTTCATGCAGAACAGGCTTGGTCCCAACAGGGTGGGGCCTTTCGGAATATTCCAGACTATAGCTGACCTGATCAAATTACTTTTTGTCGAGCTTGTCCCTATCAAGAATGCAGACAGGCTATTGTTCAATGTAGCCCCATTTATTGTGATAATTGCATCCTTTATGGCTATTGCTGCAATACCTTTCGCTAATGGACTGCATGCCATAGACCTCAACATAGGTGTTTTTTATGTTATTGCGGTCACATCTATGGGTGTAATCGGTGTACTACTGGCGGGGTGGTCAAGCAACAATAAGTACTCCCTTATAGGTGCCATGAGGAGCGGAGCTCAGATTGTAAGTTATGAATTATCAGTGGGACTGGCTCTTATCACCATAGTCACACTTGCAGGGACCATGCAGCTTTCATCGATTGTGGAAGCCCAGAGGGATGGATGGTTTATCTTCAAAGGACATATACCGGCCTTTATAGCATTTGTTATTTTTATGATCTCGAGCACTGCCGAGACCAACAGGGGGCCGTTTGATCTTGCAGAAGCAGAATCTGAACTTACTGCCGGTTTCCACACTGAATACTCAGGCATAAAATTCGCATTCTTTTTCCTGGCAGAATATATAAATATGTTCATTGTTGCATCAATAGCAGCAACAGTATTCCTGGGAGGATGGATGCCATTCCATATTGGCGGATGGGAAGGATTTAACCATATAATGGACTTTATACCTCCTTTCCTATGGTATATTGCCAAAACTGGCTTTGTGATTTTCATGATGATGTGGTTCAAATGGACTTTCCCCCGGCTCAGGATTGACCAGCTGCTCACCCTGGAATGGAAATACCTGCTTCCCATTAATCTCGTAAATGTACTTTTAATGGCATTCATCGTGCTTATGGGCTGGCATTTCTGAAACTGATTCGTAATCTACTGAAAATGAAAAGTATTATCAACTATATAAAAGAAATTCTGAATGCTGTCTGGTCCCTTCTGAAAGGGATGAAGGTGACCGGATCATATTTTGTGAGACCCGGAACAATTGTAACACAGAAATATCCTGAAAACCGTGATACGCTTGTAATGCTTGAACGGTTCAAGGGAGAGGTTATTATGCCTCATAACGAGAACAACGAACACAAGTGTACAGGGTGCGGGATATGCGAGATAAATTGCCCGAACGGTACCATTGAAGTGATCTCAAAAACGATAATGACAGAAGATGGCAAGAAAAAAAGGATCATCGACAAGCATATTTACAGGCTTGGCATGTGTACGTTCTGCGGCCTGTGTGTTAAAACCTGTCCTTCCGAAGCACTGGCTTTCTCGCAGGAATTTGAGCATGCCGTCTTTAACAGGTCTCTGCTTATTAAAGTGCTCAATAAACCAGGTTCCCAATTAATGAAAGGAGTTGAATAATGACACCTAACCAGATTATGTTTGTGCTTTTTTCGTTCATGATAGTGATATTCTCTATCCTGACTGTCACAAGCAGAAAAATCCTCAGGGCAGCGGTATATTTGCTTTTTGTACTTGTGTCTACAGCAGGATTATACTTTATGCTCGATTACCAGTTCCTGGCTGCAGTACAGCTTACCCTGTATGCAGGTGGAATAATTGTCCTGATAATATTCTCAATATTGCTTACCAGCCATATCAGCCAGAATTTTGAAACAGTAGGCTGGAAGAAAACAATATTTTCTGCACTGGCTTCAGCATTAGGCGCAATTCTGATAATAACAACAATTTTAGACTATAATTTCTCGGCCTCATCACTCGCCGCCAAAGAGATCAACATGAAAGTAATAGGTACGAGTCTGTTATCGGTTGAACACGATGGCTATGTCCTGCCTTTTGAGGTGATCTCAATTTTGCTGCTTGCAGCAATGATTGCAGCAATAGTTATCGCAAAAAAGAGCAGCCCTGATAAAAATGAATCTGAATCAATAACACAGCAATAAGATGATAACAGGCATTCCATTAACTTATTTCATCATTCTGGCCACCATAATGTTCTTCGTGGGAGTATATGGTTTCCTTACGAGAAGGAACCTGATAACAATACTTATGTCGGTGGAGTTGATCCTGAACTCTGTGAATATAAACTTCCTGGCTTTTAACAGGTATCTCCATAACGACCGGATGGAAGGACTTTTCTTCAGCTTGTTTGTGATTGCAATAGCAGCATCGGAAGCAGCTGTTGCCATTGCTATCATTATCAATATTTACAGGCGGTTTACGACCATAAACGTTGAGGATGTACACGAAATGAAATTCTGATAAACGAGAAACATTTACCGTAAGATGACCAATTTTGCTTATACAGTTTGGATACCTTTGCTTCCCTTTCTTTTATTTATTCTTCTCGGACTTACCGGGCATAAATTAAAGGCGAGGCTTTCAGGTATCATAGGAACCACAGGGCTCGGGATAGTAACCCTCCTCTCCTACTATACTGCCTACAAATATTTCTTTGCATCTGAAACAGCTGGAGAGTTTTTTCCCAAGATTGAAGCTTTCAATTTCACCTGGCTTCAGTTTACAGATAAGCTTCATATAGATATGGGCGTGCTTCTCGATCCCATCTCTGTGATGATGCTTGTTGTAATCAGCACCGTATCATTCATGGTACATATTTACAGTATTGGTTATATGAAGGGGGAAAAAGGATTTGAAAGGTTTTTTGCCTTCCTTTCGCTGTTCAGCTTTTCAATGCTCGGTCTTGTACTTGCTACTAATATCTTTCAAATGTATATTTTCTGGGAGCTCGTGGGAGTATCCTCATACCTTCTGATAGGCTTTTATTACCAGAAACCATCTGCAGTCAGTGCTTCCAAGAAAGCATTTATTGTAACCAGGTTTGCCGATATGGGTTTCCTGATCGGGATCCTCATACTGTCCTTTACTACTGGCACATTTGACTTTTTGTCCCTTACCGATCCCGCCGGATCTGCTATATCACAGGGCAGTGGCGTTGCTTTTTTGGGACTTTCAGTAATGACCTGGTCGATGATCTTTGTATTTATGGGAGGGGTAGGTAAATCTGCCATGATGCCCTTCCACATCTGGCTTCCGGATGCTATGGAAGGTCCGACACCAGTATCAGCCCTTATTCATGCGGCCACAATGGTTGTGGCGGGAGTCTACCTGGTGGCCAGGATGTTCCCCATATACTCGATCTCAGCACCTTTTGCCCTTGGTATAGTTGCATGGGTTGGTGGGCTGTCCTCGCTTATGGCAGCAATTGTTGCATGTACCCAGACCGATATCAAGAGAGTCCTGGCATATTCTACAATGTCACAGATCGGATATATGATGCTGGCACTGGGTGTTTCAGGATATGGAGGTCATGAAGGACTTGGCTTCACAGCATCAATGTTCCATCTATTCACTCATGCATTGTTTAAAGCATTGCTCTTTCTTGCATCAGGTGCAATTATACATGCAGTACACAGTAATTTCATGACTGATATGGGAGGCCTCAGAAAATACCTTCCTATAACTCATATCACGTTCCTGATTGCATGCCTTACCATTTCAGGTATTCCTCCCTTCTCCGGATTTTTCAGCAAGGACGAAATACTGGCTGCTGCATTCGAACATAATAAAATGCTGTTTGTAATAGAGTATCTTGTTGCCGGATTAACAGCTTTCTATATGTTCCGTCTCTACTTCAACATTTTCTGGGGACGTGAAACAGAATACCATTATAAGCCACGCGAGGCGCCGGCATCAATGACAATACCCCTGATAATACTTGCAGCAGGATCAGCTTTCAGCGGCTTCATACCTTTTACAGAGCTTGTAACAAGCGATGGTGTACCATTTGAGAGCCATATTGAATGGGGAGTTGCATCAGCCTCAGTACTAATAGGACTTAGTGGTATTGCCCTGGCTTGGATAATGTACAGGAAGGAGACGCAGTTGCCGGACAAAATTGCAGGTGCTTTGGGCCCTGCTTACAAATGGGCATATCATAAATTCTATTTCGACGAAATTTACCTGTTTGTTACCAAGAAAATAATATTCAGATATATATCTTCTCCGATAGCCTGGTTTGACAGACATATAGTTGATGGTGCAATGAACCTGATAGCAGATGTTACTCAAAGGACTTCATTTAATATCCGCAGGTTTCAGTCGGGGCAACTTCAGAAATATGCTTTTGTTTTTATCTCAGGAGCCCTGCTGCTTGCTCTCCTGATTATATATATCTGGAAATAATATGATGTTGAAAATATTATTAAAATGAACATACTGACTCTTTTTGTATTAATTCCTGTACTGACAATATTTGGAATTGTTCTGGTCAGGGACTCGAAACAGGCAAAGCTGGTCTCAGCCTTCGGGATGGGATTGCAACTGCTGATGGCCGGAGTACTTGTCTTCCTCTTCCTGAACGAAAGAAGTACCGGCAATACTGCCGAAATGCTTTTTGTCAGGAACATTGAGTGGTTTAAAAGCCTGAATATTGGATATACTGTTGGTGTGGATGGAATTTCAGTAGCAATGATAGCTCTTACGGCTATTGTAGTATTTGCCGGCATCTTTGCCTCGTGGGAAGTGGAATTTCTTTCAAAAGAATTCTTTATCTCACTGATCCTGCTGGCCAGCGGGGTATTCGGCTTCTTTATTTCTATCGACCTTTTCACAATGTTCCTCTTCTATGAGCTTGCAGTTATCCCGATGTATCTTCTTATAGGAATCTGGGGAAGCGGGCCAAAAGAGTATTCTGCAATGAAACTTACCCTTATGCTTATGGGAGGATCTGCCCTATTGCTCGTTGGCCTTCTGGGGATTTATTTCAATTCAGCGCCTGACGGAGGAAGACTTACATTCAACATACTTGAAATCTCAAAAACTGAAATGCCAATGTCGGCTCAGCGGATATTCTTTCCGCTGACATTTGTCGGTTTCGGGGTCCTGGGTGCACTCTTTCCCTTTCATACCTGGTCGCCCGATGGTCATGCATCAGCCCCCACCGCTGTTTCAATGCTGCATGCCGGCGTGCTTATGAAGCTAGGTGGGTACGGTGCGTTCAGGGTAGCCATATACCTTATGCCCGGAGCCGCTGCGGAACTCTCATGGCTTTTCATAATACTTACATCTATCAGCGTGGTCTACGGTGCTTTCGGAGCAGTTGTCCAGAAAGACCTGAAATATATTAATGCATATTCTTCAGTCAGCCATTGCGGCCTTGTCCTGTTTGCGGTGCTTATGATGAACCAGACCGCTATGAACGGAGCTGTTATCCAGATGATATCGCATGGCCTGATGACAGCCCTCTTTTTTGCACTGATCGGGATGCTCTATGGACGCACTCATACAAGGATGATTAATGAGATGGGGGGACTGATGAAAGTAATACCATTCCTCTCGGTGGCTTACGTAATTGCAGGGCTTGCCTCCCTGGGACTTCCGGGATTAAGCGGATTCGTAGCAGAGATGACAATATTTGTCGGGGCTTTCCAGCATCCTGATACTTTCCACAGGATCGTTACTATTGTTGCTGTTTCATCAATTGTCATAACAGCTGTATACATCCTGAGGGTAATAGGCATCCTGCTGCTGGGACCAACAACAAACAAGCATTATCTCGAATTTAAAGACGCAAAATGGTTTGAAAGGATATCTGCGGCTACTCTTATTATTTCTGTAGCTGCCATAGGGATAGCACCATTCTGGCTTTCCGCAATGATCAGGGACAGTCTCCACCCGGTCATTGAAAAGATAAGTGGCTTTGTATTCTGATAAATCTGAAAAAAAAGCTGAAAAAAATATGAATCCGGTAAATTTCACCATAATGCGCCATGAGCTTCTCCTTGTTGCCGCTGTGCTTTTAATACTTATTGCTGAGATATTTACTGAAGTGGATAGAAAAAGGAATATTAGCCTGCTTTCTGTAATACTGTTCAGCATAATAACAATAGCTGGTTTTATTCCGGCCAGGACAGGATCCCTGTTTGGTGGAATGTATATCTCAGATCCTCTTAGGATCCTAATGAAAAACATCCTGAACATTGGTGCCCTGATAGTGATAATCCAATCGGTCACATGGATTAGGAAAAAGGAGAACGTGGAAAAGACCAGCGAGTATTTCATTCTGCTGATAAGCACTCTGGCAGGTATGAACTTCATGATCTCAGCGGGCCATTTTCTTATATTCTACATCGGACTTGAACTTGCTACTATTCCGATCGCTGCTCTTGCAGCCTTTGACAGGTACAAAAATATCTCTGCAGAAGCGGGGATAAAACTTATCCTGATTTCAGCCCTTTCTTCAGGGGTATTGCTTTATGGCCTATCCCTGATATACGGTACCACAGGTTCTTTCTACTTTAACGAAGTTGCATCAAAGTTTGCGAATGACAACTTGCAGATACTCGGATTCATTTTCTTCTTTACCGGTATGGCATTTAAAATATCCATAGTACCATTCCATCTATGGACCGCTGATGTGTACCAGGGTGCACCGGTAAATGTAACTTCATATCTCTCCGTTATCTCTAAAGGATCAGCCGTATTCATATTCATCATAGTGCTTTTTACAGTTTTCCCGGTCATTATCGCATCTTGGCAGAAAGCTATCTATGTAACCTCCATCCTCACCATGACTGTTGGGAACTTGTTTGCGATAAGACAGGAAAACATTAAGCGTTTCCTGGCATTCTCCTCCATATCACAGGCAGGGTATATTCTTCTAGGAATTATTGGTGGTAACCAGTTAGGGATGGCGTCAGTTATATATTATGTTCTGGTATACATATTCTCCAATCTTGGAGCCTTCGGAGTTGTAACAGTTGTATCCAACTACAGCGGTCGCGAAGACATTTCCGACTATAACGGATTGTATCATACCAATCCAAAGGTAAGTCTGATCATGACACTGGCTCTTTTCTCTCTTGCAGGGATACCGCCTGTTGCAGGTTTCTTCGGTAAATTCTTTCTTTTTACCGCTGCAGCCAAAGAGGGCTTTTACCTGCTGGTCCTGATAGCCGTGCTAAATACCATTATTTCACTATATTATTACCTTCTTGTAGTGAAGGCAATGTTTATCAATAAATCTGATACGCCGGTGGAGCGGTTCAGAAGTGATACGCCCACCCGCATAGCTTTTGCAGTATGTGTTGCTGGTATATTCGGGACAGGATTTGCCAGTGTTATTTTTGAGGCTATTAAAAATCTTAGTTTCGGTATCTGACTTTAAAATCTGTATTATGTCACTTGAAAACGCAAAACATATCGTAGGTGAAATCGATGGAATACGATGCACGATAGTAGAAAGAGGGATCAGCCTTGAGAGGGCCGCCTTCCTCAGGAACCTGCTGGAATTCAATAATTATGAAGTAAAAGAGTCAGAGGAACATCCTGAAAATCCTGAAGAGGATACCGCTTATTCCATTGGAGTTACCGATATTACCTTCAATCCCGTCTTTGAAATTTATGAATGTCTCCTGAAAACCCCGGAAGGTGAATACGTAACCCCGGGATATTGGTTGCAGGAATGTACATCGTGCGATAAGAGATACTGGCTTGGTCACAGGGAGCGTTCCCAGGAGGTTCAGGATAATGCTGCAGAATAAATCACCAGTTAGCTAGCCGATATAGTCAATCAAAGTCTCCGGTCTTCACAATTCTTTTTTAAGAAGGTTCACAAAATCATTTATTTCCTTCTCAGTCGTGTCCCAGCTGGTCATCCACCTGTATTCAGATGTTTCCTCGTTCCATGGATAGAAGAAAAAGTGCTCCTGGAGCCTTTTTGCGGCCCCTGAAGGCATTATCACGAATATACCGTTAGATTGTACCGGCTGAGTAATTCTGATGTCATTCAGGCCTTTTACGTGGTCATAGAGCATTCGTGCCATTGAATTGGCATGAGAGGCCAGTTTTTCCCAAAGCTCATCATTGAAATATGCAATATACTGTGCAGCTATATATCTCATTTTTGAGGCAAGCTGCATTCCCTGTTTTCTAATATACCTGAAATCTTCAGAAAGTCCAGGCTTAAGGAAACAGACAGCTTCACCGAACATCATCCCGTTTTTTGTCCCACCGAAAGAAAGCACATCAACACCCGCATCAGTAGTAATTGCCCTGAAAGGAACTCCAAGAGATACTGCTGCATTTGCAATTCTTGCACCGTCCATATGAAGTAACATACCCCTGCTGTGAACATAACCGGCCAGAGCTGATATCTCTTCCGGGGCATATACAGTACCCATCTCAGAAGACTGGGTTATGGAAACGACCCTGGGCTGTGAGTGATGTTCAAAATCGAATCCGTGCATATGTTTGGAGAGCATTTCTGAATTGATCTTTCCATCAGCAGTATCGACTGTAAGTACTTTACATCCGCAATATTTTTCAGGGGCTCCGCACTCATCCTGCTCAATATGGGCAGAAAATGCCGTTATAATCGAATTCCACGATCTGGTAACAGCTGATATACCTAACACATTTGCTGCAGTACCGGTAAATACAAAGAATACTTCTGCAGAATCACCCAGATGATTTCTAAACAGCTGTATAGCTCTTTCTGTATATACATCTGAACCATAACCAATAACATGGCCATGATTGACTTCATTCAGAGCATCCAGGATTTCAGGATGAACACCTGCATTATTATCGCTTGCAAAACCTCTTGATGAATCCACTGGTATTAACATTAATAATAAATAAATGATGTCAGACTTACGTTTTCTTCTTCCTGTATGCCAGGAATAGCATCAGAAGCCCGAAAACCAGCATGATGATGCCCATAATAATGTTTATGTTGATCCCCAGAGATTTCCGGTACAATTCTGTATCCGATAATGTGATTATTCCGTAAATTGTTATTATCACTCCCAGGAGTGAGAACATAAATCCTATTGGTAATCTTATATCAACCATTTTAATTTCCTCCTACCAGAATATTATACTTAAAGCAACACATATAACAGTAACCAGGATTGCGAGACCTGCAGGCCGCTGGTACCATGGCAATCCGGCATCACCCCTGTCGCGGGGAGTCAGTGAATAAACAAGTCCATGCAACTCATCCACTGACCTAAGCTGCTTCGTCAAGAATGTTAAAATAACAGTAACTGATGTACTTGTTGTAAATGCAATTATAGCGGTCCAGAAATTTTGTGCCATCTCAACCGGGTAAGTATGTACAATTCCTATCCAGCCTCCTTTAAACAGCGTTGTAGCTCCTTCAGGGGCTGTCAGTCCATGGTGAAGCAATGCTATCAGAAAACCTGTTAACAGGCCTGTAAATGCAGCATGGCCAGTTGTACGCTTCCAAAACATTCCCAGGAAGATAACTGCAAAAAGCGGCGCATTGATCATTGAGAATATTGTCTGGAGAAAGTCCATTATGTTTCCGAATTTACTAGCTATATAAGCAGCTCCAATACTAATAAGGACTCCTGCCACGGTTGCTATCCTGCCGACATTCAGATAGTGCTTACCGTCAGCATCCTCATCACCTGTTGATTTCCTTATATAACTCTGGTATATGTCGTAAGTCCAAACGGTGTTGAAAGCTGAAACATTGCCAGCCATTCCCGACATGAAAGAAGCAAGCAGGGCTGTGATGCCGAGTCCGAGAACACCTGTAGGAAGGTACTGTTTCAAAAGCATGATGATTGTGTAGTCATAGATAGGTTTTCCTCCTTCATCAAGCGGAAGTGTGAATCCTTTTCCCGGATCGTTGAGTAATACGAGAGCAATAATCCCGGGAACTATAATAAGGAATGGTATGAACATTTTAGGCAGAGCGCCTATCAGTGGGACCTTCCTGGCAGCGGCTTGGGATTCAGCCGCAAAGGCACGCTGAACAATAAGGAAATTCGTGCACCAGTATCCAAAGGAAAGGACAAAACCGAGTCCGAAAAGTATCCCGAACCATTCAACTCCCATCGGGTTAGATGTTGCTTCACCAGTATATTTCCAGGTAGTCGTCCAGGTGTCTGCTGCAAATCCATTTGCAGAAGTTAACGGAGCAAGACTCTCCTTTAGCCCTATCCATCCACCAACATCCTTAAGGCTGAGGAACACTAACGGGAGAAGCCCGATAACGATGATGAAGAATTGAAGCACTTCGTTATAGATAGCTGAAGACAAGCCACCGAGATATGTGTAAACAAGTACAATAAGTGCAGAGATCCAAAGACTAATGTTGAAATCCCAACCCAGGACTTTTTCCATCAGAATTGCCAATGCGTACATCGATATCCCTGATGCAAGTACTGTCATTACTGCGAACAGAATAGCATTAAGTCCCCGGGTCTTCTCATCGTATCTTAGCTTAAGGAACTCCGGGACTGATCTGGCCCTGGAACCATAATAGAAAGGCATCATGAACAGTGCAAGGAAGATCATGGCAGGTATTGCGCCAATCCAGTAAAAATGCGTTGTAAGCATACCATACTTGAGGCCCGAACCAGTCATTCCCATTACTTCCAGGGCGCCCAGGTTGGTAGAAATGAATGCAAGCCCGGCAACCCATGCGGGCATTGATCTTCCTGCTTCAAGAAAGGCATTTGCATTTTTCATAAAACGCCTTAAGACCCAGCCAATACCCAGGACAAAGACGAAATAGATCACCATGATGAGGTAATCGAGTAATCCAAGTTCAACTTTCATAGTATTCCGTTATTACCATATATTAGTATTCGTTGAGGCGATAATAGAATATTAAAACCTGCCAGAGTAAAAATACATTTTATGCTGATAATTACTTTGCATCGGGCAGCTATTTTTGAATATTTTATGAGATGAAAATATAAAACCAGATTATTTATGGTCATAATATTTTCATACAGGCTGCATATAAAGCGTTTCTGGTCTATTAATTATATTTGTAAAAAACAACCATTGAAGCACAGATACTTCATATTCATATCATACAGGGGTACTGCATATCATGGGTGGCAGGTTCAGCCTAATTCACTGACCGTCCAGGAGATACTTGACCGTTCCCTTTCCCAAATACTCAGGGAGGAAATTTCCACAACAGGTGCCGGGCGAACCGACGCAGGAGTTCATGCCCTGGTTTTTTGCGCCCATTTCGACTCTGCAGCCGTCAATCTTGATTCAGATGAACAGCTGATATTCAGACTTAACAGGTTTCTACCGAAAGACATTACCGTGACGCATATCAGACATGTCATCAAAGATGCTAATGCAAGATTCAATGCTCTTTCCAGAACATATATATATTACATTTCCCTTTCAAAAGATCCATTTTCTCTTGAATCTTCGTGGTTCCTGCATGGCTCATTAGACATTGATAAAATGAATACTGCAGCTGATATATTATTCAGATACAGGGATTTTACCAGTTTTTCAAAACTCCATACGGATGTTAAGACCAACGACTGCAGGATAATGGAGGCATTCTGGAAGGATCAAGGAGATAAACTCGTATTCACAATTAAAGCAGACCGTTTTTTAAGGAACATGGTCAGATCGATTGTCGGTACAATGGTGGACATTGGGTTTGGGAAAAAAAGTCTGGATGAATTTGAAAAAATTATTCAGGCAAAAAACAGGAGAATGGCTGGCTTCTCAGCTCCGGCTAAAGGTTTGTATCTGACCGCGATAGATTATCCTGATAATATCTTTGTCAGAAAACTCTAACTATTCCAGATCTCCCAGGATCTTTCAGCCTGGAAGACGAGCATCGAATAACCTCCTATAACCTTGCAGCCTCTTCTTTTTCCCTCTTCCATGAACCTCGTAATTTCCGGATTATATACAAGGTCGTACAGGATATGACTGCTGTTAAGGATATCATAATCAATGACGGGCTTATTGTGTATTGCGGGGAACATACCCAGTGGTGTTGTATTGACAATAAGCTGAATACCTGAAAGAATATCTCCTGTAATATCAGGGTAGCCTACAGAATCTTTACCCGGATTCCTGGAGACTTTTAAACATTTAATATTCAGCTTCCTGAGCACCCACTCCACGGAAAGTGAACTACCGCCGGTTCCCAGAATAAGCGCAGACTTTGTGTCTTCTGTCAGGTGCGGCAGCAAAGATTCCATGAAACCATATATATCTGAATTATAGCCTTTCAGAAAGCGTCTCCCGGCATCATTTACGATCTTTATTACATTAACTGCACCCACATCCCCGGCCTCTTCATCTATAAAATCCAGAAGGTCTATAACAGATGTCTTATAGGGAATTGTCACGTTTAATCCAATGAGATCGCGGGTATCTAACAGGTCGTTGAGCAGGCTGATATCATCCAGCTCATAATTATCATATTGACAATCTGTTAATCCTTCCCTATAAAACTTTTCGTTAAAATATTTTTTTGAGAAGGAATGTCCTAGAGGATACCCTATAAGGCCATATTTTTTCATGAACATTAAAGAATAACAATGTCATAAAAATAGAACTGACTCCGGCAGTTACTGTTTAAGATTATCAGGGAGGAACTGGAAAAACGTATCACCTCTCAGGCCACATCTAAGTGATTCCAGCGGGATAATTTCAGTCGGTGCAATATTTCCCAGGTTAACGTTAGCCCCAAAGTGTTTTATAAACCATGCCTGCTGTGATTTCATAGGCGCTTCCCAGATAACATTCTCAAGCTTCACATGTTCTGAGATTGCATCAATGATCCTGTTATTAATTGAGCCATCATCATTGTAAATTCCTGTTGTTCCTGACTCACGGGCTTCAGCAATAACTTTAACAGAACCTGCTTCCAGCTCAGTTTTCATCATAAAAACCCATTCATCGGGAGAATAAACAACTTCCTTTTTCTTGGATCCGACTTCGGAAATTACCGTGACTGTTTTCGAAAGCTTTCTTATATAGTCAAGTTTTTCAGCATGGTCCATATCGTATGATCCATCGCTTATTTCTACCAGTTCGATCCCGTTTTCGTTTATAAATCGTACAAAATCATCAAACATACCACGTATTGCAAATGCTTCAAAAAGAGTACCTCCAAAATACGGTATGGTTCCCGAATTCTTATAAAGGCTGATCTTTCTTTCATACCCCGGTGTCAGAAGAGATGTTCCAAAGCCAAGTTTTACATAATCAGTATATTCACTTCCTACTGACATAAAATCCTCGGCTTCTCTCAGGCTAAGACCTTTATCCATGACCATTGTAAGGCCGTAATTGCGTGGTTTAGAGGGTCGCTCAGGTATGTATGGCAAAATTGTCTTCATATTATTCAATATTATTCTTAAGGAGTAACTTTTTAATCCTTTTATCAAGAAGGGAATCCGGGAAGAATTCCCTGAATTCAATAAAAAGGGCAGAATCCATTTCAAGGGCATTCTTAAGATACACGATTGCTTCATCTGTCTTCCCCATGTGAAGTGAGAAGGATGAAAGGAGGTAATTAATACCTGGCACATCGCCGGTAATCCTGTAAGCCTGAATCAGGAACGGGAACGCCCTGTTTATAAAGCCGTCATCGAGTATGATTTTCCCCAGGTCTGCCCAAACTTCATCGTAAAATGGATCAAGTTTAAGCGCTTCCCTGAAGCATCTCAGGGCAACTTTTTTGTCATTGTTGATATTATTGACTCTCCCCAGAAGGTGCCATATCTCGGGATTTTCAGAATCAAGCTTAACAGCCTTGCGCAGGTACCCCAGCGCTTTAGCATAATCGTTATCACTTAGTGCTATAACTCCCAACCCGAGCCAGGGATCAGCAAATTCAGGAGCAAGCTCTATCGCATCGTTGTAGTATTTCCTGGCAAGAAATTGATTTCCTGTCTTATCATAGCATTCTGCAAGATAAGTCATTGCTTCAAAGCTATCAGGTTCATCATCAAGGTATTCGTGATAAACGGGTATTGCTTCGCCAAACCTGTCCAGATTACAAAGAATATTTCCCTTGTTAAAAAGTGCAAAAGTATTCTGGTTGTTTATTGCAAGAGCATACTCATAAGCTTCCAGTGCTTTTTCAGACTGATCCAGCTTATTATAAATCACACCAAGATTATACCAAGCACTATCTGAGAATGGCTCATCATCAAGGTATAACCTGTAGTACTGTATGCTCTTTTCGTAGTTCTGAATTTTTTCATAAGCGTATGCCAGGTCATAAATATGAGCCGTAAACCCGGGCTCAAGCTCAATAAGCCTTACAAGATACGGAATCAGATATTCGTAATAGTTGAGGTTCTGAAGTACAGAAGTTATTGTGTATAGGATGTTTTCAGTCTCATCAGAATCTTTTGTCAGAGCAAGGTCGAACATTTTTTTTGCACCCTGAATATCACCCAACATTCCAAGTGCCGTACCTTTGGCAATAAATATTTCATGATTTCCGGGTTCGATACCCTCAAGCTTTTTAAGAATCCTGATCGCTTCGAATGCTTTTCCCCGTTCAATAAGCACCCTCGCTTTTCTAAGCTGAATAGATGGTGAACCCGGATGCTGCGAACTGGCTATTACAGTGACTTCAAAGGCCCTGGAAGAATTATTGCTCTCAATATAGAAATCAATTATTGTCTCGAATTCAATAACATCGAAAAAGAAATTCTTATTATCCTTTTTCATCCTCTCGAACTTCTCGATAACCTCCCTGATCTCCTCCTCGTGTGATATGCCAAATTTCTCTTCTTCCATTACAATAACCTAACAGACGACAAAAATAATACTATTTTTTACAAACCGGTTTTTACAATTATCTAATTATCAACAATCAAGTATTATAATAAACATTTATATACTAATATTTTAACACTTCGCAGCTGTTTTTTTTATTTGCACAGACGCAACCCGGATTGTTAAATCTGCATCTTATAATTATTGAAGCAAACCCTCATACCCAAATATACCCTAGAATTAACCTAAATTCTAACTTCACTGAACCGGGCCAAAAACCCGGTTTTTTCTTAATCTATAATTAATATCTTTGTATCAATTCAAACAATATCCGAGTTATGAAACGATTGTTTTCAGGTATAACGGCTACACTTCTGGCAGGTGTAATAGTAATTTATTGTCTGACTGGATGTAATAAAACTGAAAATCCGATAAAATACCAGTATGGGACTTTCCCGGATTCCGTCTTTAATCTTACAGGGTTAAACTCTCAGTATGATGATTATAATACCACATGCTATCTCCTGGGAGGTGTCCTTCAGGTAATCTTTTCCAGCAACAGGGGAAGCAGCGGGGGTCAATATGATCTTGTACAGGGCCAGATCTCCTTTAGCTTTGATCAGACAAACGGGAATTTCAGTGTTAATGGACAAAACAGCAGTGATCCCTTTTATGGAGCCCTGATCAGCAAAGCCAATACGGATGGGAACGATTTTGGTCCTTATGCCGTCTTCAGCTCGTCCGATGGCTACGAGTACTTTATTGTTGCTTCCCAGGCAGCAGAAGGTGACCTGGACTTATATTATCTGAGATATCTGCCGTTTTTTGGCTCCATCCCCCCCATTTCAGGGCCATATCCGATAGCAAAAATAAATAGCAGCTCCGACGATGCATATATAGCATTCGATTTCAACAGGGATTCTGTATATTTCTGTTCTGACAGGGATGGAGACTATGACATATATGCTCTGGACAAAAATACTGAATCATATATGGATTTATGGTTCGATGGAAGTTTTGAACCTGCAACTGCTGTCGACAGCGTTAACAGTAGCTATGATGACAAATGCCCGTTTCTCAGTGGTAAAATGATGGTCTTCGCATCTGATCGTCCGGGAGGTCTTGGTGGTTTTGACCTATACTACTCGATTTTCAGAAATGGTAAATGGAACTCCCCGGTCAATTTCGGCCCCGGGATAAACAGCTCTTCAGATGAATACAGGCCACTTATCGACATACATCCGGATTACACCAATGCATTTATGGTATTTTCCTCTAACAGACCGGGAGGAAATGGTGGGTACGACCTTTACTTTACGGGATTCAGTCTGGATGAATAAAGAAAAGATATTTTAATTTCAGGCCTCCTTCATTTCAACGGCAAGCAGGGTATTTCTCAGGAGTGATACTCTGGTCATGGGACCTACTCCGCCGGGAACTGGTGTTATAAAAGAGCACTTCGGGGCAACATTTGTAAAGTCCACATCACCTGTAAGTTTCCATCCTGACTTTGTTTTCTGCGATTCAACCCTGGTTGTTCCCACATCAATAACCACGGCTCCTTCCCTTACCATATCGGCAGTAACAAAGCCCGGTGAGCCAATGGCTGCAATAATAATGTCGGCCTGAAGCAGGATGCCGGGAATATTTCCGGATTTACTGTGGATGACCGTAACTGTACAATCAATACCTTTCTGAGACAGCAAAACACTGACAGGTCTGCCAACAATATTGCTCCGGCCAATTACGACACAGTTTTTTCCCGCTGTTTCAATCCTGTATCTTTTTATAAGCTCTGTTATGCCATAAGGAGTAGCCGGTAAAAAACCGGGCAAGCCAACTACCATCCTTCCGAGATTTACCGGATGGAAACCATCTGCATCCTTAGCGGGATCAATTGCCTCTATCACTTTGTTCTCGGAAATATGCCCGGGAAGAGGTAACTGGACAATAAAACCGTCCACATCGGCATCTGAATTAAGTTCATTGATCCGGCCAAGAAGGACATCCTCGGCAATCTCAGAAGGCAACCTGATCAACGTTGATCTGAATCCTACTTCAGCACAGTCTTTTACTTTATTAGCCACATAGGTTTCGCTTGATCCATCGTTTCCGACCAATATTGCAGCAAGATGGGGTACCTTTTTTCCAGTCCTTGAACGCTCACTTACTTTCGCAGCAATTTCAAGTTTAATTTCAGAAGCAATTTTCTTTCCGTCTATTAAAACATACATGATACTATATTTTTATCTGCCCATAAGCCGGGCTGCATTCCCGCTTTTTGTAACCATCTTCATCATCTTCCGTGTTTCATCAAACTGTTTCAGAAGCCTGTTCACTTCCTGTATGCTTGTACCGCTTCCATCTGCTATCCTTTTACGCCTACCTCCATTCAAAACTGACGGATTACTTCTCTCGTCAGGAGTCATACTCCTTATTATGGCTTCGATACCTTTAAACGCATCATCATCAATATCAAGGTTCTTAATAGCCTTACCGGCACCGGGTATCATTGACATAAGGTCCTTAATGTTGCCCATTTTCTTTATCTGCTGTATCTGGGCTATGAAGTCGTTGAAATCAAACTGGTCCCTGGCTATTTTCTTCTGTAACTTTCTTGCTTCATCGAGGTCATATTGCTCCTGTGCCTTCTCAACCAGTGAGACTATATCCCCCATCCCCAGTATCCTGTCAGCCATTCTCTGAGGGTGAAAGATATCGATGGCATCCATCTTCTCCCCTGAACTCACAAACTTGATGGGTTTATTAACTACGGACTTTATCGAAAGCGCGGCACCTCCCCTGGTATCACCATCTAGCTTGGTAAGTACTACTCCATTGAAATCAAGCCTTTCATTAAATTCCT
Organism: uncultured Rikenellaceae bacterium; assembly: GCA_964595725.1. Classification (GTDB taxonomy): domain Bacteria; phylum Bacteroidota; class Bacteroidia; order Bacteroidales; family VadinHA17; genus LD21. The sequence goes on from CAZQRQ010000012.1 coordinate 30,576, forward strand.
TTGCAGTATTTACGGCGTCCTGTCCTGTCATTGAATCGACAACGAAAAGTATCTCATGCGGATTCACGGCATTCTTAACAGAAGTTATTTCGTTCATCATCTCCTCGTCGATTGCAAGGCGCCCGGCAGTATCAATTATCACAACATCATGGCCATTTTTTTTAGCCTCTTTTATTGCATTCCTGGCTATATTCACAGGATTCAGGTTCCCCTCTTCGGTATAAACGGGTACATCAACCTGCGTACCGATAATCTTAAGCTGTTCGATCGCTGCCGGCCTGTAAACGTCTCCTGCAACAAGTACTGGATTTTTGCCTTTCCTGGTTTTTACCCATCTGGCAAGTTTTCCGCTAAATGTCGTTTTACCTGATCCCTGAAGTCCTGCAATCAGAATAATGGCAGGATTAATTTTAATATTAATATCGCTGCTTTCTGCTCCCATCAGATCGACAAGTTCATCATGTACGATCTTGATCATCATCTGCGAAGGGTTGACAGCTGTCAGAACCTGTTGGCCGAGAGCCTTTTGTTTTACAGTATCGGTAAACTGCTTGGCAATTTTGAAGTTCACATCCGCATCCAGCAGTGCACGGCGGACCTCCTTAAGTGTTTCAGCAACATTTATTTCAGTTATCCTTCCCTGGCCCTTTAACAGCTTAAAGGACCTTTCCAGCCTATCACTTAAATTTTCAAACATGCTATATATCTATTTTCTAAATTACATTCTTTCCGGCATTTCAATACCTAGCAGCCACATACCTTTTTGCAGCACTTCACTGGTCACTCTTGAAACCGTCAGTCTGAAATTTCTCCTTGCAACATCCTCTTCACCAAGGATCGACAGATCATGATAGAACTGGTTGTATTCCCTGGCAAGGTCGTAGCAGTAATTTGCAATTACAGACGGGTTATATTCAGACGCAGCTTCTGAAACAGACTCTGCGAATAGCCTTATAGTCTTTACCAGTTGAACCTCCTTCGCAAGAGGCAGGTAACCTTCCAGTTCTTTTATATCTTCCTCAATACCTGCTAATTTAGCTTTCTTGAGTACTGATTTTATCCTGGCGAATGTGTATTGAATAAACGGGCCTGTATTACCGTTAAAATCTATTGATTCCGTCGGATTGAAAGTCATGTTCTTCCTGGGGTCAACCTTCAGTATGAAGTACTTCAGGGCACCCAGTCCGATTTTACTGAAGATTTCTTCCTTCTCTACCTCTGTGAAATCATCCAGTTTGCCGAGTTCCAGGGAAACTTCCCTGGCTGTTTCTATTATTTCTGCAATCAAGTCATCGGCGTCAACTACAGTTCCCTCTCTTGATTTCATTTTACCTTCGGGCAATTCGACCATCCCATATGAAAAATGAATTAATCCCTCTGACCATGGGTATCCCATTTTCTTAAGTATAGCCTTCAATACCTGGAAATGGTAATTCTGTTCATTCCCGACGACATATAAACACTTGTGAAATTTATAATCTCGGTATCTGTGTACGGCAGTCCCGAGATCCTGGGTAATATATACGGCTGTTCCGTCTGACCTCAGCAGAAGCTTATGATCCAGGCCCTCAGATGTAAGGTCTGCCCATATTGAGGCATCGCTCTTACGATAGACTATTTTCTTTTTCAGAGCATCTGAGACGATTTCCTTTCCATCCTTATACGTTTCAGATTCGTAATATATCTTATCAAAATCCACTCCAAGCCTGGCATATGTCTCATCAAATCCCTGGTATACCCAATTATTCATCATTTCCCAAAGGTCTACCACCTCTTTGTCACCAGCCTCCCATTTCAGCAGCATTTCTCTTGCTTCTCCCATCAATGCGGCCGAATTCCTGGCATCCTCTTCCGACATACCTTTTTCTCTTATAAGGGAGTTTACCTGTAATTTGTACTCTTTCTCAAACTTCACATAATATTTTCCCACGAGATGGTCGCCTTTCATACCGGACGATGATGGTGTCTCCCCATTACCGAATTTCTTCCAGGCAAGCATTGATTTGCATATATGGATGCCGCGGTCATTCACAATATTAGTTTTAACAACCTTATGACCGCAGAAAGATAATATCCTGTAAAGAGCAAAGCCAAGCAGGTTGTTCCTGATATGGCCAAGATGAAGAGGTTTATTGGTATTAGGAGAGGAATATTCAACCATTATAGTCTCTGGGCTTTCAACTTCACAGGCTGAGTCAATAAAATCCTCACTACTCATCATTGTAAAATGTTCAATCCACCAGTCATCAGATATAACCAGGTTCAGGAAGCCTTTTATTACATTGTACCGGGCAATTATCCGCGAATTCCTTACCAGATAAGAACCGATTAAATCTCCTGTAAGTTCAGGAGTGTTTTTTGAATAGCGCAATAATGGGAAAACGACCAGTGTCAAGTCACCTTCAAACTCTTTGCGTGTCTTCTGAATCTGAATAACCGACTCATCAACTTCACTTTCGAAAAGTCCTTTTATCGCATCCCTGATTATTCCCCTAAGAAGATATTCCATTTACTGCATTTCTGATTTTCAGCCGCAAATATAACATATTAAAAGCGTGTTAACCAACAAGAAAATTCGAAAACGCATGATTAAGTGAGTGCAAAAATGGCAACCTTATGTAAATGGACTGAAATATTTGACTATATACCTCTAGTTTTTGATGAAGGTTATTGAAGAGATAGAAAAGTTGGCTTACATTTGAAGTATATCGTATAGAAAACCAGGAAAAGCTGACCTTGATGAGGGAGTATAACAACTTATTGATTGAACCAACATCCAAAACGCCGCAGATAGATTTTAACAATCTGACAGGAGACCTGATTTTATCTGGCAGGTCAATACCTGAAAATGCTACAGAATTATACGAACCTCTGTTTTTATGGGTCAACGAATATGTCAAGAAAGCTAAGCCTGTAACTAACCTTCGCCTTAATCTGGAGTACTTCAATACAGCATCTTCAATATGGCTAGCTAAAATTGTAAAAAGTCTCAGCAGAATAAAAGACCGTGAAAGTGTACTTTTAATTCACCTCTACTTTAATATTGAAGAATATGATTCAATGGAGACTGAGGATATCAGGGATGCCCTGAGTCCTGTTATTGATATTATACATACCTCAACAATAAGTATTGGAGTCAAGATCTACGGGACAGACGATAAAGGAGATATTCTGAAGGAGTCATTGGTCCTTATTTAGGTCTTCACGTCCCATATTTACATTCTAATCCGTATAGTTTCTAATTTTTTTGGGCTAACTTTATTACCCAAATAAAGCATTTGTCATGCGTCTGTTTTTCTTTCTCATATTTTCAACATTATTTGCTATGGAAATTTTTCCACAAAACACAACCATTGACAGGGGGCCGGTTGCAGCCGGCAGTTATTATCCGGCAGATCCTGTAGCCCTGAAGAATGATCTCAGACAGCTTTTCGCAGAAAGTGTAAAGACTGATCAAAGAATGGATATAAGAGCTATCATCAGTCCGCATGCAGGTTATGTTTTTTCGGGCGAAGTTGCGGCCTCTGCATTCTCAGCTATTCCAAAAAACAGAAAGTACAAGAATATCTTTCTTATAGGATCCAGCCACGTTATGGCATTCGAAGGGGCATCAGTATATTATTCAGGTGACTTTATAACACCCCTGGGTAAAATTAAGGTCAACAGGGTAATAGCAAATACTCTCCGAAACGGCAATCCCCTGTTCAAATTCAAAACTGATGCTCATAATCAGGAACACAGCCTCGAGGTCCAGGTTCCTTTTATACAATACTACTTTGAGGATCCCCCTCCGATAATTCCAATTATTATTGGGACAAACAACATTGATAATATAAAAAAAATCTCTGAGGCACTAAAGCCTTATTTTACAGAAGATAACCTCTTTGTGATCAGCAGTGACTTTTCACATTATCCGCCTTACGACCTTGCAAAGGAAGTTGATAAAATCACAGCTGACGCCATAGTATCGAAAGATCCTGATATCTTCCTGGATGCACTTAGAAAGAACGCTTCCAGGTCAATAAAAGGACTTGCCACGAGTATGTGCGGATGGACTTCCGGATTGTTGCTTCTTTATCTTGCCGAAAATGATCCCGACCTGGAGTTTAAAAAGATTTCTTATTGCAATTCAGGTGATACGCCATATGGCAACAAAGATGAAGTTGTAGGTTATAATGCGATTATCCTCGAGAATAAGAAAAAGATAAATCCTTCAGCGAAAAGAGCATCGGAAATGGTTTTTAGTGAGGATGAAACTCAACAGCTTATAGGTATAGCCAGGGAAAGTATAAGGATGATGCTCTATGATAAGAATCAGTTCAGGATCAACCCGGACAAAATGCCTCCTGCACTGAAGGAGGAGATGGGAGCTTTCGTCACTCTTAAGATAGACGGCGTTTTAAGGGGTTGTATAGGTAAATTCATCTCTACTGATCCTCTCTGTGAAGTAGTGAGGCAGATGGCCCTGGCATCAGCCTTTGAAGATCACAGGTTCACTCCTCTCACCAAAGAGGAATTCAATAAGATTGAGATAGAGATCTCCGTTCTTAGTCCTCTAAGAAAAATTGACAATATTTCTGAGATAGTACTTGGGAAGCATGGTATTTACATATCAAAAGATCTCAGATCCGGGACCATGCTGCCACAGGTTGCTACTGAGAACAACTGGACAGTTGAACAATTCCTCGGCTATACATCACGTGATAAAGCAGGTCTTGGCTGGGACGGCTGGAAAAATGCTGATATTTACATATATGAGGCTGCAGTGCTTGAAGAAAAACATAAATAATTATGTATCATGTATTCAGTACAGGCATAACAGCACTGGTTCTGTACCTGCTCAGCTATTCCTTCAGCAGGACAGGATTTTTCAGTCAGGCAGTCCACAGAAAATTCTGGAATTTTATACTTGCTTTAACATTCCTGATAACAGCACTTGCAGGAATATTCCTGGCTTTGCAGATAACTTACAAATGGGACATCCCTTTTGTTAAGACCATACTGAAATGGCATGTAGAGACAGGAATAGGCCTTTCCCTGACAGGCATCTTCCATTTCCTCTGGCACCTGAAGTACTTTGGCAAATTCTATGATTCGAAAGCAGAACCTTCAAAATATATACTTTCCGTAAACATTTCAAAGGAAAGAATAAGGCTTAATCTTTTTGTTATCGGAATCATAAGCACCTCACTGCAGTTATTGATGATGCGAGAAATGATGAATATAGCAGGAGGTTATGAGCTGGTGACAGGGGTATTTCTCGGATCATGGCTTGTCACATCGGCCGCCGGATCCGGTATTGCCAGAAAGTCAATCCTTAACGACGTAAGGGTAATCAATATCATTTTTATTTTCAGCGCTGTCATTTCAATTCTCCTGATGATAGTACTGAGCAGGTTTCTTCTGAGTACCGGAGAAACACCATCATTCCTGACAACAATATTTTTCAGTCTGGTTGTTCTTCTACCTTTCTGTTTTACATCTGGGTTTGCATTTATAAAACTTCTTGTGATACAGAAAGAAATCCATGGTGTGAACAGCGGAAAATCATTTTCAGTTGAAACCTCCGGGGGAATAGTTGCCGGACTTGCTGTCTCCGTACTTACGAGGGGTATAATCGATACGTACCAGCTAATTCTGATTTTGATCGTCTCATTCATAATATATTTCCTGTGTGATATTTACAGAGAACGGAAGCCCCTTAAGCTTGTGCTGCAATTATCAGGTGTGATTTTTATTGTGATCCTGATACTTTCAAAACCAGATATTTTCTTCAGGCAGCAACTTCTTCCTGGTGTTATAGTTACAGGATCGGAAGATACTCCATATGGTAATATCACATTTGCAAGATATGGTGAAGAAAACAGTGTTTATTACAACCACAGGTTGCTTTCTTTCCAGCATAATGAAATTGAGCGTGAAGAAAACGTCCACTACGCCATGCTGCAATTTCCCCATCCGCACAGTGTGCTGGTAATCTCAGGGGACCTGCAGTCGTGCCTGCAGGAGATAATTAAATATCCTGTCGAAAAGATATTTTATGTGGAGAATGATCCAGGGATATTTGACAGGTCAGTTTTGGCCGGAGATGACCTTCCGGGCATTCTGACTGTGGAAAACATGGATGCCTATACATTTGTTAGAGAAACAACTGAACATCCTGACGTAGTAATCCTCAACCTGCCACCACCATCAACGCTATCAGTCAACCGCTACTATACTGTTGATTTTTTCAGAGAAATAAAGAAAATACTCGGCCCCGGTGGTGTTTTTTCCTGCTCTCCCGGTCCTGGAGAAAATTATTTTAACAAACAGTCTGCTGAACTATATTCTTCAATTTACAAAAGCCTGCAGATGGTTTTTGAAAATGTGCTCCCCATTGTTGGCAACAAACTATACCTGATAGCATCAGACAGTTCACTGACGACGTCTATATGCTCACTTGTTGAAAAAAAAAGTATTCATAATTTCTATGTAAGCCCGGATTTTCTTTCAGACAGCGAAATAAAAAGAAAATCTGAAAATTTTGTCGACATTGTTGATCCTGAGGCAAAGCTAAATACAATTGAAGCACCGGTTGCCTGCTTTCTCTTCCAGTCGTACAGCCTGACCACAAACCTGAATGAGCGACTGCCTTCAATAATAATTATTATTCTGGTCTTCCTGACACCTGTAGTTGTTATAAATACTGGTTCAGGAATCAGGATGTTTTCTGCTGCTGCTGCGCTTTCCGGTTTTGAGATTATTATGCTGCTGGTACTCCAGTCAACCTCCGGGAATATGTACCAGCTCACAGGTCTGATCCTTGCAAGTTTCATGGCCGGGCTTGCTTTTGGAGCGCGTTTTAGGACCATCCTGAAATGGAGAGTTCCGGTAAACATCCTGTTCTTGACTCTTATATTGCTTTATCTTATTACAGGATTTGTAATCAGGGATATTCTTACGTTTGAAAAAAATATAACCATTGTCTCTATAATACTAATATTGTCATTTATATCATCATTCATTACAGGGCATCTTTTCAATATACTGACTGATAGTTCAGATTCTCCGGCTGAACCGGCAAAGATCTACAGCGCAGACCTGACAGGTTCAGCACTTGGTTTTATCTCTTTATCAGGAATTGTTTTACCGCTTCTGGGTATTCGTGACTCAATATATTTATTGTCGGCAATAATTTTTGCTGGATTTCTTTTTGGTACAATACGTAACAAATAGTAGTTTTATTATCGGTAAATCCTGTTCCCCGGTTTAATGAAAGAACATTCCTTCAATAAAAGCAAACGAGATTTTATCAGGAAGTGTGCAGCACTTTCCGCGGGGTTTGTGATAGGACCTGATAAGCTTGGTTTTTCAGAATATACTGGAAACATGAAAGATCCTTACAGAAGATTAGCGATGTTCCAGGAAGAAACTCCGCGTGGGACAATATGTTTAATCTGTCCGAATGAATGTGTTCTTAAAGAGGGCGAATTGAGTCAATGCAATAACCGTATAGTATATAAATCAAAGCTTTACACAATGGCATACGGTAATCCATGTTCAGTAAATATAGATCCCGTGGAAAAGAAGCCTCTTTATCATTTTTATCCGGGCACGACTGCATTTTCAATAGCAACAGCAGGCTGTAACCTTGCCTGCCTTAATTGCCAGAACTGGACCATATCCCAGACAACCCCTCAGAAGACAACGAATATTGAACTACCACCTGAACAGGTTGTTGAAGAATGCTTAAAAAGCAGAAGCAAATCAATAGCATATACATACTCTGAGCCAGTCACTTTTTATGAGTATGCATTTGAAACAGCAACTATCGCAAGATCAAGAGGTGTCAAGAATGTCTTTAAATCGAACGGCTATATCAATCCTGAACCTCTAAGAAAAATGTGCGGTGTACTCGATGCAGCCAATATTGATCTTAAGGCGATGTCTGAAAGCACCTACCTTAAACTCTCTGGTGGCAAGCTTCAACCGGTTTTGGACAGTCTCAAGATTTACAGGGACGAAGGAGTATGGCTTGAGATTACAAACCTTATCGTGCCAAACTGGACAGATAACAAAGATGAAATAAGAAAGATGTGCAAGTGGTTGTATCAAAACGGATTTTCCGAGACCCCGATCCATTTCAGCAGGTTTTACCCTGTTTATAAGTTACAGCAGGTACCTCCCACACCGCTTGAAATATTAAATACGGCTGCTTCTATTGCCGCCGACGAAGGTCTTAATTACATATATGTCGGCAATGTACCGGGAAATGATATGGCAGATACGAAGTGTCCATCTTGTGGCAAGACCCTGATTAGCAGGCAGGGATTCCGGGTGGTGTCAAATAAAGTTGAGAATGGTAATTGCTACTCGTGCGGCAAGAAAGTTGCTGGTGTCTGGGAATGATTTTTCAAATATGATCACATCTTTAACCACATAAACCTGTAATGAAAAAAGAAGAGGCAAAGGATAGAATTGATCGGTTGCGAAGAGAGATAACAGAGCATAACGAAAGGTATTACAGGCATAACCAGCCTTCAATTTCCGATTTTGAATATGACCTTTTGCTGAATGAGCTTGAAGTCCTTGAGAAGAAATTTCCAGAATTCATTACATCAGATTCACCCACTATTAAAGTCGGGAATGATATAGTAAAAGAGTTTGTCCAGTTTCCACATAAATACCCGATGCTATCCCTGGGTAACACATATAGTGAAGAAGAACTTCATGAATTTGATAAAAGGATTAGAAAGCTGTTAAGTAAGGATGTCGAATATGTTTGTGAATTAAAATTTGACGGTGCATCTGTAAGCCTGGTTTATAAAAACTCCCGGCTTGTAAGGGCCTTGTCAAGGGGTGATGGAAACAGTGGCGATGACATAACACAGAATATAAAGACAATAGGGTCTGTTCCCATGCTGATAAACAGCCGTGATTTTCCCGGCGAACTGATACTTCGGGGAGAAGTACTTATGCCCCGCAAAGTGTTCGATCACCTTAATGAAGAAAGGATAAAAATAAACAACCAGCCATTTGCAAATCCAAGAAATGCAGCAGCAGGTACCTTAAAAACCCTTGATCCAAGGATAGTAGCATCAAGGTCGCTCGAATGCTTTATTTACAGTATTATCGGAGAGGATCTTCCATTTGCAACACATTACGAAAACTTGCTCCAAGCGCGTAATTGGGGATTTTATGTTGCTGAAAGCATTGAGTTATGTAAGACTATTTCAGATGTGACCCGATTTATAAATCACTGGGAATCGACCAGGTATGATCTTCCTTATGACATTGATGGAGTAGTTATTAAGGTAAACTCCCTGAGTATGCAGGAAGATCTGGGTTACACTGCAAAGTCACCTCGATGGGCTATCGCATACAAGTACAAGGCTGAGCAGGTTTCCACGCGCCTTTTATCAGTTGATTTCCAGGTGGGACGAACGGGCAGCGTTACTCCAGTTGCTAACCTTGAACCAGTACTTCTTGCAGGAACAACAGTAAAACGTGCATCCCTGCATAATTCTGACCAGATTGAGCTTCTGGACCTTCACCTTGCCGACACGGTCTATGTGGAGAAAGGAGGTGAAATTATTCCAAAAATAGTTGGTGTAAATACCGAGATGAGGGGCATAAGCAGTAAAAAAGTTGAATTCATTACCAATTGCCCGGAATGTGGAACTCCTCTTGTAAGGAATGAAGGTGAGGCAAATCATTTCTGTCCCAATTATCTTCATTGTCCGCCTCAAATAACAGGCAGAATTGAACATTTTATTTCAAGAAAAGCAATGGATATTGATGGTCTTGGCGAGGAGACCATTGAATTGCTTTATAAGGAAGGGCTTATCAGGAATATTGCAGACCTTTACATTCTTAAAAAAGACGACCTTGTACCCCTGGAAAGATTAGGGGAGAAATCAGCGTCAAATATTATCCAGAGCATAAGAAAATCACTTGATATACCTTATCACAGGGTTCTTTTTGCGCTTGGCATTCGCCATGTGGGCGAAACAGTTGCCAAGATAATTGCAAAGGTATTTCCAACTATTGGAGACCTGATGCATGCCTCGCCTGAAGCACTTACTGGTATAAGGGAAATAGGGCCTAAGATAGCAATCAGCATTAATGAGTATTTCAAGGATCCTGAAAACCAGGAAATAATCAGGCGGCTTAATTCCTATGGAATAAAATTCATATCAGAAGACAGACCGAAGAATACCACAGGCCCGCTGACAGAAAAGGTTATTGTAATTTCAGGAACATTCAGCAGGCACAGCAGGGATGAATACAAGGATATTATCGAAGAAATGGGAGGTAAAAACTCATCATCTATATCAGCAAGCACATCATTTATTCTTGCCGGTGAAAATATGGGACCGGCAAAAAAAGCAAAAGCGGTTGAACTGGATATACCTATGATGAATGAAGCTGAGTTCCTTGAATTAATAAAAAAATAATAATGTTCTTGTGTGATCAACATTTAATAAAAAAAACTAGGTTTGCATCATGGCAATGCTCAGGAAGTTCCGTTTAAACAGAGGCAGGGCGACCCTCCGTAAGAAATTCGCAAGAATTAAAAGGGTGATATTCACAGGCAACATCTCAAACGCCAAAACAATGGGATTAGTCTGGGATGCGACCAAATCTGATGATTTTACGGTTCTGTCCAGATTCCATCAAAAAATGCTTGAAAGAAACATTGACCTCAGCATTATAAGCTATTATCCCGGCAAGGAACTTCCAGACCGGATCACTGCAATCAGATACCTGACCTGTCTAAAACAGCAGGATCTGAATTATTTCTACAGGCCTTCCAGCCCTGAGGCAGAGCAATTCATAAAAAAACCTTTGGACATCCTTATAGATCTTAATTTCAAGAACATTTTTCCGCTGGAGTATATTTCCTCCCTTTCAAAGGCGGGATTTAAAGTCGGCATATTCAACAATAAATACCAGAATAATCCTTTTGATCTTATGATGGAGGTCCGAACTACTACCAATATTGAGGAGTACCTTGACCAGGTGATTCATTATCTTGAGATGATCAATACTGGTAAACCAAAAAAAACTGAATAATATTAAGACCTATGAAAAAACTCAGAGGTACCGGAGTTGCTATTGTCACCCCTTTCAAGAACGATACCAGCATCGATTTTACAGCATTTGGCCGCGTAATAGAACATGTGATTAAAGGTGGAGTGAATTATATAGTTGCGATGGGAACAACAGGAGAATCCCCTACCCTTACACGTGATGAAAAAAAAGCCATTATTTCATTTGTCCTCGAGGCTATAGACGGCAGAGTACCACTTGTTGTGGGAATCGGAGGTAATAACACACAAGAGATTATTACCAGCATCAGGCATACAAATCTTGACAGGGTTGATGCAGTATTGTCCGTCGCGCCCTACTATAACAAACCCACCCAGCGCGGACTTTACCAACACTTCAAAGCCATTACTAACACCTGTCCTGTACCTGTAATACTATACAATGTACCCGGCAGGACGAGCATTAATATTACAGATGAGACATGTCTTGAACTGGCTCATGATTGTACAGGTATTGTCGGAATAAAGGAAGCTTCGGGCAACCTGGAGCAGATAATGAGGATTCTAAAAGGAAAACCTGACAATTTCAGTGTTATCTCGGGTGATGATATGGCAACACTTCCGATAATTGCTGCCGGAGGTTCAGGTGTCATATCTGTTATTGCAAATGTATATCCTTCAGAATGGAGTGAAATGGTAAATCATTGCCTGAAATCAAATTTCAAATCAGCCCGGGAAATACAGTACAGGTTCATGGAGATACTGGATCTACTTTTCACAAACGGCAGCCCTGCGGGCGCAAAAGCTATGCTCAGTTGTAAAGATCTATGCCAGCAATACGTACGCCTGCCACTTGTTCCAGTAAGCAGGCCAGTTTACACAAGGATTCAAAAGGCTTTAGAGGAACTGAAATAAGTATGCTATCAGGGTTGTGCAGCGGGAGGTGATGCGGATTGAATTTTGCCATGGCACTGCTTATATTTTTTGCCGCTGCCGCAAGGGCATGGGTCATTCCTGCCTACCTTTTTCTCAACTCTCACCGGTTCAGCTTTCTGAGGCCTGTCAGGTGCTCCTCCACTGGTATCACTATATTGCGAGAAATCGCTTTTTGACTCACGCAGCCTGCTCATGTCTACTTTCTTTCTCCTCTCGGCCTCCTTCACCTGGTCAGGATCCTGTGTAGGAATATGTCCTTTCATAAGAGTACTTACAACATCCTTGTTGACCTTGTTAACCATTGTCTTGAACAACTCAAACGATTCGAATTTGTAAATAAGAAGGGGATCCTTCTGCTCGTATGTTGCATTCTGCACAGATTGTTTAAGCTCATCCATCTCCCGGAGATGTTCCTTCCACTCCTCGTCAATAGTAGCCAGTACAACCGTCTTCTCGTAAGCCCTGGCAAGTTCTCTTCCTTCACTTTCAGCTGTAGCCTTGAGATTTGTAACCACCTGGAAAACCCTTACCCCATCTGAAATGGGCACTACCACATTTTCATATACATGGGACATCCGGTCATAAACATCTTTCAGTACCGGATATGCCTGTGCTGAGATAGCTTCCTCTTTCCTGCCGTAGGTTTCAAGGACTTTCTTATAAATTAGGTCAGTAATATCAGTTGCCGACATTTTCAGGAAATCCTCCCGGATTACGGGTGAATCCATTGAAAATGAACGAATAAGATCAAAATCAAATCCTTCAAAATCGCCATCCCTATGGTATGTATCCACCAATGTTTCTGTAACATCAAACATCATATTCGCAACATCAACAGACAGTCTTTCTCCAAGCAGGGCATGTTTTCTTTTCTTATATATAACCTCGCGCTGGGAGTTCATAACATCATCGTATTCCAGCAGTCTTTTTCTGATCCCGAAATTGTTTTCCTCAACTTTTTTCTGTGCCCGCTCAATAGATTTGGAGATCATCTGGTGCTGTATCATCTCCCCGTCTTTTAGCCCCAGTCGGTCCATGATACCGGCTATCCTTTCTGATCCGAAAATACGCATAAGTTCGTCTTCCAGAGAAACGAAAAACTGGGAGGATCCCGGGTCTCCCTGCCTGCCGGCACGACCCCTGAGCTGCCTGTCCACCCTCCTCGACTCATGTCTTTCGGTCCCGATTATAGCAAGACCTCCGGCGGCTTTAACTTCGGGACTAAGCTTGATATCCGTTCCCCTTCCGGCCATATTTGTTGCTATGGTGATTGTTCCTGTTTTACCGGCTTCAGCCACAATATCAGCTTCTCGCTGATGCAGCTTGGCATTGAGTACATTATGCTTCAATCCTTTCATTTTCAGCATTCTGCTCAGCAATTCAGATATTTCAACAGATGTTGTTCCAACAAGCACTGGCCTGCCGATTTTGTTCATCAGGAGTATCTCATCTATTACGGCATTGTACTTTTCTCTTTTTGTCTTGTAAATGATATCTTCCCTGTCATACCTTATACATGGCACATTAGTAGGGATAACAACAACATCCAGCTTGTAGATATTCCATAATTCTCCGGCCTCTGTCTCAGCTGTACCGGTCATCCCGGCAAGCTTATGATACATCCTGAAATAGTTCTGCAGCGTGATGGTGGCATACGTCTGTGTGGCAGCTTCAACCTTTACGTTTTCCTTAGCCTCGATAGCCTGGTGAAGTCCGTCGGAGTATCTTCTGCCCTCCAGGATTCTGCCTGTCTGTTCATCTACAATCTTAACCTTGTTATCCATCACAACGTATTCAGTGTCCCTCTCAAAAAGAGTATATGCTTTAAGCAACTGGGTCATGGTATGGACTCTGTCGGATTTTACTGAATAGTCCTGGAGCAGCTCATCTTTAGCCCTGATCTTATCACGATCGCTTGATTCCGATTTTTCAATTTCAGCAATGCTCGAACCCACATCAGGAAGGATGAAAAAGCTACTATCCTCCACGGAAGTGGAGATCAGATCAATACCTTTTTCGGTAAGTTCTATTGAATTTGCCTTTTCATCAATTATAAAATAGAGCTCATCGGTTACCTTGGGCATATCCTTGCTATTGTTCTGCATGTAGAAGTTCTCTGTTTTAAGCAACAGGCTTTTGTTACCTTCCTCACTGAGATACTTGATGAGAGCATTATTTTTTGGAAGACCTTTATATACCCTGAGAAGAAGCATGCCTCCCTCTTCAGTTTTACCATCCCCTATAAGTCGTTTGGAATCTGCCAGGACCTGTGTTACAAGTTTCTTTTGTGCACTTACCAGCTTTTCAACTTTTGGTTTGAGTTCATCGAACTGCTGGTTATCAGCCTTTGCTGTCGGACCTGAAATAATCAATGGAGTCCTTGCATCATCAATCAGTACTGAGTCCACCTCATCCACGATGGCATAGTGATGGCGGCGCTGAACAAGGTCCTCAGGGTTTATCGCCATATTATCCCTTAGGTAGTCGAATCCAAATTCATTATTAGTGCCATAAGTTATGTCAGCCAGATAGGCTTTACGTCTCTCAGCAGAATTTGGCTGATGCTTGTCAATACAATCTATTGTAAGTCCGTGGAACTCAAAAATCGGTCCCATCCATTCAGAGTCTCGTTTTGACAGATAATCATTTACCGTAACCAGGTGGACGCCTCGTCCAGCAAGAGCATTAAGGAATACAGGTAATGTAGCAACGACTGTTTTTCCTTCACCTGTAGCCATCTCAGCAATTTTTCCTTTATGAAGAGCCACACCACCAATGAGCTGAACATCATAATGAACCATATCCCAGGTGATCTCGTTACCCCCTGCTATCCATTTATTATCCCAGTATGCCTTGTCTCCTTTTACAGTGATTCCTGGTCTGGTTGCTGCCAGGTCCTTGTCGTACTGTCTTGCCGTAACTTCAAGAGTACTGTTCTCCTTAAACCTCCTGGCAGTTTCCTTAACTACAGCAAAAGCAACTGGCAGGTGCTCATCCAGTACGGTCTCAAGATTATCTTCTATTTGCTTTTCCAGCTTATCAATGTCTGTATAGATCTCCTCTTTAATGTAAACATCTTCTTCTTTGTCAGCCTTTGCCTTCAGATTACGGATATTCTCTTCGTCCGAAGAAATAGCCTTCTTAATCTGTTGTCGTACATTAAGAGTCATGTCCCTCAGCTGGTCGTTGGTAAGTGATTGCAGTTTACTGTATTCAGCATGTACCAGTTCGACATAAGGACTTATTTCCTTAATGTCTCTTTCATACTTGTTGCCAAGAAAGAGGCCAAGTACTTTGTTTACTACACTCATCGTTTTCTAGCTTCTTAAAATATCCCGCAAAATTAGCTTAATTTTCTCATAAATACAGAGCCTGAAGGCTTTAATTGAGATGATCCTACCAGAGCTTTGTGTATTTGGCGTAACTGACTGTCCTTCCTGATTTAAAAAGGATAATATACATACCCGGGGGTGATTTTGATATATCGATCTCATTGCCAGTATATCCTAAAGTTCCGTCCAATACAGGAATTCCAGCTGTATTATAAACAATATAGTCAATCCTATTCTCAGATTCAGCAATCCGTGGATCAATAAATATCCGCCCATTTCCCGGGTTCGGATAAATCAAAATTTGTGTCTTTGCCAGGTCATCAATTCCGTCGGTAACAGATCCGATAACGAGATTATCTATCGCCCAGCCCCAACCATGAGCGTACGGATCCGAGTAGAGCCTGAAGCGTATAAGCAGCGTGTCTCCTTTATTGAATTTATCAAAAGTCCTTATATCTATAATATGGGATCTGAATAGATCAGGAGTCCCTGCAGCAGTAGAGTTCATTCCAATGATTTCACTATTATATGCTGACACAAAAGCAGAATTCACCCTGCAGTCGTAACCGTCAGCCAGTGGGAACCAGGTAAGGCCAAGATCTTTTGAGCCTTCAACAATCACATAATCATAGAAATCCTGTGATCCGTAGAAAGATCCCGGTTCACCGGGTTCTACCAGTACAATTTCATCATAAGAAATAAACAGGCCTGATGTGTCGATCTTAACTGGGTCCCTAAGGTAGGCGGTGTACTCAATGGTCCCATCGTCTGTTTCAGGGCTTTCATATGGATGAACTGTATTTAGTCCGGGATTTGTGAACTGGCTGGGTGTTGTTATCGAAAAGCCTGTATTCAGAAAATGGGTGGATGCATCTGAAAAATCAGTCGCGTAATTATTCACTACTGGGAAAGTAGCATTAAAATGGATTGAATAATATCCCGTGGAGGGCAGAATAACAGAGTTTGCCGAAGATGATTTATCTACGGCAATAATCCTGTACCGAATCGAATCACCTTCAACTACAGATTCCGGAAGAAGGTTCAATGTCCCGCTGTAATTATCTGAACTGTCATTCTTTAGCCCAAAACTTTTCAGCACTCCTATATTCTTTGTGTACTCGATGTAAACTGTATCAACACCAATATTATCTGTTGCTATTGCCCGGAAGAGCAGTGAGGGCGTCCTATCGTAATAATCCCCCAGTCTGGCATGATTCAGCTTTGGCCTGACAGTATCCGTTCCAACGAAGAAAGTGTATGGTTCATCCTTACCCCGTGAAGGAAAGTGATAATTCCTGTCAAAAGTATCCACCACATAGAGAAAATAACTTACCGGGATCTCATAGGAAGGAATATCAAGAGATATCCTGAATGTATCGTCACTAACCGGTGTTACAAGGAACAATGTATCAGATGATACGAAATTGTCGAATGAATAAACCAGTCCAACATGATCTCTATCAAATATCGTATCTGACTCAACAACCGCTTTTATATCTGCTTCAGTGATATATGATTCTGTGTCGTGAAAAGGTTCATGAATAACTCGTGTATTCACCCATCCCAGATCGCCAAGTATAGAAAGTGTAAGATCACCCGGTGAGTGTATTGCTTCACCAAGCGAAATATAAGGAGTCATAAGCTGGTCCTTAGTTGCAGTGGCATCCTCATCCAGGTGTGATATGCTTGATCCCGGATCAAATTCTTCCGGAGCAAATATCCTGGGTCGGATCCCGAAGGTATACCTGCTGACAAGCGGACCGTCAAAGTAAAGGGCATTCCCTGTCAGCTGGTCACCAAGAAGCTTGGAACTATTATCGAAATTATCCGGATCGATGAGTTGCAATCCCTTCTTGGTTTCAATGAAACTATCATAAATGGTAACCGGGGGATATCCCCGTTGTCCGTAACTGCCAATTTCATTATCCACATAGAAGCTGTCAAAAAAGCCCAAACCATGGCATAGTTCATGAATAACTACAGTTACCATGTCGTACATATTCTCCGGAGTATTTCCATTAATACCAGTATACCATGCTCCCCTGCTGTTGAGAGTCAGTTCTATATCAGGTTCAGTTTCAAAGTTGAGGCTACCTCCTATAATTTTTTCGGCCAGTGAAACCGGGTAATACAAGTCTGGAAAGAGACCGTTTATACCTGATCCCTTGTATACCGATGGAACACTTGTCTGCCCAAGGACCCCGCTTTCAGTTATGGCTTCCAGGTTTGCTTTAATTGTGAAATGTGCGTCAGATGGTAAAATCGAGGCAAGAATTGATACCGCATTTTCAAATGCAGCCTGGGTTGTTGTCGTAAACCCGCTATAGATAACAGTAATATCTGCTCCCTTGGATTTGTCTGTGATATAGAATTCCTTTGGTGGCGGGATATATATCCTGTTCACTTTTTTTCCTGCGTAGCATACTCCGGCAGGTATGTTCTTCCTGATAACTTCCTGGCTTTGCACTGACGCAGAAAGAAATGCGGTTAATACCATTAATATTATTACCCGTCTGCTAGATATAGTGAAACGACCCATTCCTCAACAAGATACATTAATCTCACTTCAGTACAAAACACTAAAACCAACATGATGTTTACAAAACAAATATATAAGGATTTCTATTGTAACAAATTTCAGGCCTGAGGCGACTCAGAATTATCTGCAGCCGACCTCAGACTTATAATATCCCTGTCAAATACATATAGGTTGCCCGGACCTGTAAGTCTGAGTTTATCTATAATAGTACGTACGGAAGATTCCTCTTCAACCTGCTCGGTGAGGAACCATTGCAGAAAATTATTAGTATTATAATCTTTCTCCTCAAGTGTCAGGTGTGCAATTTCGTTAATACTAGCAGTAATGAACTCTTCATGTTTCAGCACTGCATCAAAAAGTTCCTCAGGATTTGAGAATTCTGATGGAGGCTTCTTAAAAGAAGGTATGATTGTAGTTCCTCCTCTTTCATTTATATATTTTATGAATTTCAGGAAATGGACTCTTTCTTCTTCTGCCTGCGCATATAACCAACCCGCAATGCCAGGAAATCCTTTATTCTCAGCCCATGATGCCATTGAGAGGTACAGGTTGGATGAATAACCTTCTCTCTCAACCTGCCTGTTTAAAAGGTCTTCAACTTTTTTAGCTATCATAATTATTGATTTTATTAACTTCTATACTTATAACAATTCAACTTTAATCTTGTTCCGGTTCAATTAAAAACTCAATCTTTGAAATTAGGTCATTGATTGAGAATGGTTTCGGCAATACCACATCTGCGCCGAGGGCCCTGGCGAGACTAAGATAGTTTGCCGGGCCTGCTTTCCCTCCACCTGAAATGGCAACAATTTTAATATCTGGCTTCATTTCCTTAAGACGCATAATAACTTTTAACCCGTCCTCATCAGGCATAATAAGGTCGGTGATGACCAGATCCGTCATAGCTGGTTTGAATTTAGTTATAGCTTCCATTCCATTTGAAGCTTCCTGAATGGAATATTTTCGCCTGACAAGAGTTGTCTTAAGCATCTCCCTCATATCATTATCATCCTCAACTATAAGTATTCCTGCCATTTCACTAAGATCAGACTAATGAGACCTGTATTGCATTATTTATTTCCCTGAGCGAAACAGGTTTATGCAGGACCTGTTTTGCGACCCCCGAATTTAGCAATTTTTCTTTTGATAAATATTGATCACTGTCAGTTATAAGGATTAACGGTATTTTAATCTCAAGCTGGTTTATTAGATCATAAATCAAATCGGAGTTAATATCCTCAGAATCATCCATATAAATAATTGTATCAGGATGTTTTGCATGATCTGACAAAATACCGGTAAGGCCAGCAGAGTCGGAAGCGAAGGTAAGTGTATAACCTTGGCGTTCAAGCGCCAAAGACAGGACACGTGATTCATGCGGACTTCCGCTTATGAGAAGGATCTTGCCCCTTTTACCGGTTGATATTTCAATAGCCGGATAATCCTTGGCTACCGGAAGGTAAACCGTAAAGACAGTCCCCTGTCCCTTTTTGCTTGAAACCAGTATTTCCCCTTCAATCTCTGATATTATACCATGAACAACAGATAATCCGAGTCCGGTACCCTTACCTACTTCCTTTGTAGTAAAATATGGTTCAAAGATTCTGTCGACCACAGATGGCTCCATTCCTATACCTGTATCTTCAATCATAACCATAATATATTCATCCGCAACAATGTCCCTGGTCAGATCATGCCTTATAGCAGTGCCATCAACCAAGATTGATGACAGGTTCAGTGCCCCTCCTTTACTGTCCATAGCCTGGATTCCATTTGTCATAAGATTCAGGAAGACCCTGAAAAGCTGTATCGGATCGGCAAGGACAAAACTCCCTGTTTCACGTATATCGCATTTAATAATTACGTTGTCAGGTTTTCCGGATTCAATGAATCCCACTGTCTCTTCCAGTACTTCCTTAACATTAACGGCAATTCTTTCCTGCTCAACCTGCCTGCTGAATGTAAGGATCTGTCCTGTAATATTCTTCGCTTTTGTTACAGCAGAAATAATTTTGATGATTTTATCCCGGATCCCGGTGTTCTCCATATTCTCTTCCAGCATCATTTCGGAATAGCCTATTATGGTACCCAGGATATTATTGAAATCATGAGCTAGTCCACCAGCCAAAGCACCTATTGTTTCAAGTTTCTGAGCCTGCATCAGTCTGCTTTCAAGCATCAACTCACGTGAACAGTCTTCAAATGCAAAATCGATAAATGACTGGGACGAATCCTCACTGTCAACTATAAATCCACTGATCCTGCACATAATCCCGGTTCCATTGAAAGTATAAAGTTGCACCCTGCCAAATGTTTTTATTTTATGAGATTCCAACTGGTTGAGGTGAATGCTGAAAAGACCCTTCTCTGAATAGAATTCACTTATAGTAAGCCCAGCCATATTTGTCTCGTGCTCAACCTCCATAATGTTCATGAAAGCCCGGTTTGCATGAATAATTGTGCCATCGAGTTCGCATCTAACGAATCCTATTGGAAGGTTGGTTTCAAGCTTTTTGAACTCCTCTTCCATTTCCCTTACAACCTGCTGAGAAAGCCTGAGCTCTGTAACGTCGTAAGTTTCAGCAAGTAAATATTCAATTTCGGTATTATCCCTATTTATGGGACGGAAAACAACTTCGTAATATCTGTTCCCAAAGAGCGGTGTAATGAAGTTAGCTTCATAGCGGACTGTATCGCCGTTAAAACACATGTCAATATTCCCTTTGATCTTTTCAATAAAAGTATCATCGCCCCACACTTCTGACAATGTTTTACCTACTATTTCCTGAGCTTCAATATTATGTGCACTGCAGAATTTGGCATTTACCTTCTCATACCGGTAGTCGCGGTTGATAATACTTAACATCGACCTGGAATTCTCTGCAATATAATCGTTGAATACTTTATCCCTTGCCAGCTCAGTCAAAGCAAAGCGCTCATTGACTGCCCTGCTGATCATGACAAGCTGAGATTTTATTTTGTTGGCAGAAAAAGAAGATATAATGTCAAATGCGCCGTTCTCCAATATACTAACAGAGTCTTCAGAGCTATCATCCGAAACAATAAAAATTACCAGTGCATTAGGCCAGTACCTAAGTATAGCTTTAAGGATAATCTTCCAGTTATCATCTTTACCTGACTTATCAATATAAACCACATCATTTTGCCTTTCATTGACCGTTTCCAGGAAAGCACTTTCAAAATAATACCAGGAGATATTATCTGAACCAGTAATATTTTGCAGTTCTTCAATAAGTTTTTCGCCTAGAGATCTGTTTTCCGTGATAACTGATATTTGAATCTCTTTATTCACTTTTTTTTCATCTGGCTTATTTTAAAAATAAAGAAGATTATTCAAAATCGAGATTAAATGTTTTTCGTATTTCTTTCAGTGCCGGGTGTTTTGATACAAGGTGATTATATTTCTGCTCGTCTGAATAAATAACGCCTTCAATTTCAGATGTATCTACAACTGACTCTATTTCTATGCCTTTTGTACCGAATTTTCTTTCCAAAAACAAAGAAAGCCTTTGTTTATAATTCTGATTAAAACTATCACGCTGTGCAGCGTTGCTCAGGTGAAGAGATATTGTTCCATCAGGGTGTAGTTCAGTCTTGACAGACTTGAACATGCTTACTACCCTGGGGCCGTCATTTTTTATCTCATCAGAAAAATCATTCCAGGCTTTCTGAAAGTTTTCAGCCGACATTTCTAAAAGTTCATGTTTGCCGGACGGCCCAGAATCCTGTTTACCTGGAATTGCTTCCTCCTGTGAATTGTCATTATTCCCGGAGATCAGGTTTTTAACAGAAAATGATTTATTGTTTTGAATACCTTCGGGATCAAATGTATCGGTGTCTGATGCTGATGCTGATACTGATTCCGATTCCGTTAATTTCTCTTCCTTATCTCTTAATAACTTTGACTTGGAATGAACCGGGACTACAGGTTCATTCAGTGTATCAGGCTCAGGCTTTTTTTTTTCAGCTCCAGCCGACTCCCTCTTATTTATCCTGCTCAGGCGCAGTAATGAAAGTTCAACAAGAAGCCGCTGGTTTTTACTTCCTTTGTATTCAAGGTCGCATGTATTACCTATTTCTAGAGCACTGAACAGGAAATCAACAGGACTTTTTTCAGCCTGTTGCATGTACCTTTGTTTTATAGAAGGTGTTGCCTCTATTAATTTTATAGTCTCTTTGTCTTTGCTGACCAGAAGATCCCTCAGATGACTGTTAAGGCCTGAAATAAAATTATGACCATCAAATCCTTTCTCCAGCACCTCGTTGAAAATCAATAAAATCTTTGAAACATTTCCTTCAAGGGCTGCATCAACGGTTCGGAAATAATACTCATAATCAAGCACGTTAAGGTTGTCAATCACATCCTGGTATGAGAATGACTTGCCGCTGAAGCTTACTATCTGATCAAAAATAGATAATGCGTCCCTTAAGGCTCCATCAGCTTTTTGTGCTATCACATGAAAAGCTTCCTCCTCTACGGTAACAGATTCTTTATCTGCAACATAACTAAGTCTTGCAACAATATCTTCAACCCTTATCCTGTTGAAATCAAAGATCTGGCATCTTGATAGTATTGTGGGGATTATCTTGTGTTTCTCAGTCGTTGCAAGTATAAATATAGCATGTGATGGTGGTTCTTCAAGTGTCTTGAGGAATGCATTGAAAGCCGATGATGACAACATATGCACTTCATCAATTATATAGATGCTGTACTTTCCTACCTGGGGCGGAATACGCACCTGATCGGTCAGGCTTCTTATATCATCGACTTTGTTATTTGATGCAGCATCAAGTTCATGAATATTAAATGACCTAAGAGTATTAAAAGAAAGACATGATTCGCATTCATCACAGGCTTCACCATTGTCTTTCAGATTGCTGCAGTTAATAGTTTTCGCGAATATTCTTGCGCATGTTGTCTTGCCGACACCTCTGGGACCACAAAAAAGATAAGCCTGTGCAAGATGGTTGATTTTTATTGCACTTTTCAGAGTATTTGTAATTGAACTCTGACCAACAACCATATCAAATGTTGCCGGTCTGTACTTTCTTGCTGAAACAATAAAGTTTTCCATCTAAAGTTTCTAGAATTGTTTTGTTATGCATCAGGACAAATATAGGCAAAAAGCTTTACTGAGAAACTGCACTCAGGAAATAGAAATGAACAACTATAACTTAATATATTATGCAGGCTCTACAAAATTGGGGCTCCAAATTTTTGTTTAACACAAAATTATTGTAGTTTTGCGAGCCAAAATAATTTAACTATTAAACGATAGACTAACATGTTAAATCAGTATGAAACCGTTTTCATTGCAACTCCCGTTTTATCTGAGAATCAGATGAAGGAAGCGGTACTAAAATTCAAGAAGATCATCACCGATAATACTGGTGAGATCGTTCATGAAGAGAACTGGGGCCTTAAGAAACTGGCCTATCCTATCCAGAAAAAATCTACAGGATTTTATTACCTGATCGAATTCAAAGGACCGGGTGAAATTATTGAGAAGCTCGAAGTCCAGTACAGAAGAGATGAAAGAATTATAAGATTTCTCACTTTTAAAATGGACAAATTCGCCGTTGAATATGCAGAAAAGAAGAGAAAGCAGAAAGAATCAGAAAAATCAAAGGAAGAATAAGAAATGGCACAGAATGAATCAGAAATAAGGTACCTGACTCCCCCGACAGTCGAAATTAAAAAAAAGAAATACTGCAGGTTCAAGAAGAACAGGATAAGATACATTGACTACAAGGATCCCGAGTTCCTGAAAAAATTTCTTAATGAACAGGGAAAGATACTACCGAGAAGAATAACCGGTACATCATTGAAATATCAGAGGAAAGTGGCTAAAGCTGTGAAGAAAGCCAGGCATATTGCGCTACTTCCTTATGTGGCTGACCTATTAAAATAAGGAGGGATTACAATGGAGATAATTTTACTGCAGGATGTTCCAAAACTTGGACATAAAGATGATATGGTAAAAGTAAAAGACGGCTATGGCCGTAATTATCTGATACCCAAAGGCTTTGCTATGGCAGCTACAAAGTCGGCAAAGAAAGTGCATTCAGAAAACCTGAAACAGAGAGCCCACAAGGAGGAAAAGATAAAAGTTGAAGCCCAGGCAATTGCCGACAATCTTGCCGGTCTCAAGCTTGTTGTTGGTGCAAAGACCAGCAGTACCGGAAAGATTTTCGGATCAGTAAATACTATACAGATAGCTGAATCATTAAAAGAAAAAGGGTTTGAAATCGACCGTAAAAATATTACCCTCCAGGAGGACCAGATCAAAGAGATCGGTTCATATAAAGCTTTTATTAAGCTTCACAGGGATGTCAAGGTTGAAATTGACTTCGAGATTATAGCTGAATAAAATAAGAGAGACTCTGATTGCAGGATAAGAGGGTGTCTGAAATTAGGCACCTCTTATTTTATTGCAACTGTCTCAATCTCAATACGTGACGAAAGTGGCAGTTCTTTTACCGCGAAAGCAGCCCTTGCCGGCTGATTATCAGGGTAATATTTGGCATAAACCTCATTCATGGCTTTAAAATCAGCCATATCACTTAACAGGCAGGTTGATTTTACCACATCGGAGAAGTTGTATCCTGATGCTTTGAGAATAGCTTCAATATTTCTGAATACCTGCTCAGTCTGTTCGGCGATTCCGCCTTCCACCATCTTACCGGTCGCAGGATCAACAGGTACCTGGCCCGAAATAAATAAGATCCCGTTACTTTCAACAGCCTGGCTGTAAGGGCCAATAGCCGATGGTGCATTTGTTGTGCTGATTATTTTCTTCATCTTTTTAATATTGGTCGTGGAAATCCTTTTCTCTTTTGTACTTAATATCCTGTAGAACCGATGCCTTTACCTGAATTGTAAAATACCAGCTTTTCAAGTATCCCGATGGAATCCAGACGAAGCTCATATTCCAGCAATGCAAGTCCCTGGTAATTCCTATGTTGGTCATGGTAATTTTCTTCTGTACAACATCAAATCCTGTAGTATAGGTTATTTTTGTTTTCCTGGTAAGGTCAAGCGATCCCCTGAGCGCCAGTGTCTGACTTACTCTTGATGTTGAAAGTGGTTTTGAATAGCTCAGACTGTATGTCAGGTTTAAGGTCCATGGCATATCAAACTTAACATAACCGTAGCTGTCAATAATATCACCCGATTCCCGGCCCTGTGCCTGGCCCTGTGCCTGTGACTGGGGTATCTGGGCTGAAACACCCGCCAAATCTGAATTTTGTGCCGGGGGTGGAGATTGTTGCTGTGGCTGCAGGTTGTTTTTCTTCCTTTTCTGAATAAAATCCGCAACATTGAAACTGAAACTCAGATTGGCGTTCGTTGCCCGTAACAGGTGCCTGGTCTAGTTAAAATATGAGGTATTTATAGTCCGAAGTCCATCACTGCTCAGTCCATAAAATGAGAATGCGGCTCCTGCTGATATGTTAAGGCTTTCAAAGAGCAAGGTCCGGTAGTTCATCGAGAGAGGAGTCCATCGCAGTGAGTCTCCGAAGATATTATATGAAGTATTCATCGTAAGATTGTCGATGATCTTTACTTTCTTCGGTTTTCCGGTAGTATCATCCTTTTCAAAAACCTTTGCCTCGACAATGTTTACAAGGTTGAATGTCAGGCCACCGCTGCGTCGCCCAAGAGATGGCGTCCCAAACAGGTTCCCGTCAAATATTGAGTATTGTCTCATATTTCCCAGGGTATCAGCCTGTACCAGCCTGTACATATCAGTTGCAAGGCCTTTTAGAACAGGCACATAGCTAAAAGCAACCGATGGTTTAATTATATGCCTTATTGCCTGCACCCTTGAATTGGGATTTTTGAACTGGTAGGTTCCATAGATCTGAGGGCTAAGGCCGGTACTGATTGATGCATTTACGGACTGACCGTAGAATAAACCGTTCACGGTATCCTTCACCACTGTTGGAATTGAATTGTTCGTGACCGGGTCATAATAGTCTGTAACCCATCTTGGTTCAAATTTCTGAGTATAAAGAACGCCGGAGTATGAAAGCTGTGGAGATATTGTAAATCCGGGAGCCCATTTAAAAGGTCTTATCTGGATACTAACAGGAATATCATGTTTAAATCCGTTCTTCATGTTTTTAAATACTTCCCTGGAAAAGAGGAGACTGTCGTAAGTAGCAATGCGGTTATCGAGCTGTGCCGTATATTGTATCTGGAGCTCCTGGTACCATTTTGAAGGCCCGGTCATGTTTTTCCCTTTTAAAGGATATAGCCTTGATACAGAAAATGTTGCTTTTGGCAAATTAAGATTTATAGTGCCTGTCCTGACATCCTGTGAATGGTTAAGGCTTGTTGAAAAATTGAAAGGAGTGCCTTCCCATGTTTTAGAATAACTTATGCTAGATGTACGTTGCGTAGTAACGTGCTCTGAAGCAATATACGAATTGGAGCGGTCAAAAGCACTTGAACTCATATTGACACTGGCAGCAAACCGTGATCCCGGTGAAGATTTTGGATCCTGGTTATAGGTCCAGTCTATCCTGTAATTGGTTGTTTTCGAATAATCTGAAAGTCCCTTGTGTCCTGATATATTGTTAGCATAGCTGACTGAAAAATTCCCCGAGTACCTGTATTTCTTTGCGTAAGCCGATGTTGCATTAAGCATCCATGTTCCATTTGTATAAAGGCTCCCGGTTAACTGCAGGTGAATGTAATCGTTTATAGCGAAGTAGTAGCCTCCTTCCCTCAGCGAGTATCCGAGCTCGTAAGTAGTTCCCAGCTTTGGTATTATGATACCTGAGGCCGCTTCTTTTTTCTGTATGGGGAAATAACCGAAAGGGAGGACTATCGGAAGGGGAATATCCTCGAGGACAAGATAAGCCGGGCCGGTAATAATTTTCTTATCAGGTATAACCCGTGCCTTATTAAAACCGACATAAAAGTGCGGATGATCCAGATCGCAGGTTGAATAAGTACTTTTTTTGATGTTCAGGCTTCCATTTTCAAGGCGCTTGGTAAGTCCGCTGTGCAGGTAACCCTCCTCCTGCTCCGTCATCATGCCATAAGATATTCCGCGTTCAGTCTTAAAATTATAGATCATTGAATCAGACTGGAATGTTTCTGAACCCTTTTGAAATACCGGTGACCCTGTAATTGCGCCTGTCGAGTCCCTTCGTCCTGTGGCAAACACCTCTGAAGTTTCCATATTCAGCACAACCGAATCAGCCTTCAGGATAATATCACCATAGTTGACCTCAGCCTGATCAACAAGATAGACCTTCCTGTTGATAAAGTCCACTTTCCTGTAACCGGCCGCAGTGTGCGTTATAGGCATATCGATAGCTTCCTGGGATATCTTGCCACTGCTCTGTGCAGTATCAGCGTTTACAACATTGTAACGTTCAGGTATTGTATCAACTGTTATTTCTTCAACCTGGGAAAACAAAAAGGTAAAATGGATCACCATCAGGGACACTACAACCAACCGTTTTACGTTAAGAAAATACAACTTAAATACTATTTTTGTATTGTTTTTGTGTAATACCTTGATGTCACCGGCAAAACTAATATATTTTCATGAACATAACGGTTCACAAATGCCGAAAACGGCAAAGATCATACCATGAGTATTAACATAAAGATAAGAAGTCTTATTGTGCTGCTTGCCCTTATTGTTTCTTGGGGTAGTATTACCGGACAGGTGAATGATGGATGGGTTATTGTAATCGATCCAGGTCATGGAGGAAGAGATCCGGGAGCAGTAGGCAGTTTCAGCAAGGAGAAAGATATCACACTGGCTGTGGCACTGAAAACTGGAGAGTATCTTGAACAGAATATTAAAAACGTAAAAGTAATCTATACCAGGAAAACAGATGTTTCCGTAGATCTCCTGGAGAGATCAGAAATTGCCAATAAAAATAAGGCTGACCTGTTTGTGTCCATTCACGTAAATGCGCTGGAAGGAAGGAACGCTTACGGAACAGAAACATACATTATGGGACATCATAAAGACCAGCAGAATCTTGAAGTTGCAATGAAAGAGAACGAGGTAATCCTCCTTGAGAAAGATTTTTCAGAAAAATATGAAGAATTTGACCCCAAATCACCTGAATCCTATATAATGTTCACATTATACCAGAGTGCTTATTCGGAACAAAGCACCAGGCTTGCCTCAACCCTCCAATCCCAGTTCAAGGAACGTGTCGGGCGATATGACAGGGGAGTAAAACAGGCAGGATTCTGGGTCCTGTACCGGACTACGATGCCAAGCATACTGACAGAAATAGGATTTATCACAAATGTGAACGAGGAAAAGTACCTGAATTCGAAGCAGGGACAGGATTATATAGCATCAGCAATTTTCAGGGCATGCCGTGATTATATCAATGATATCGAAAAGAAAAGTGTTATTTCCTACTCAGCCCCTGAAGTTCCAGCTGATAGCGGACCTAAAAAAATCACAGCTTCATCTTCTGAACCTGATATAATATTCAGGGTACAACTTGCAGCTTCATCCAGGAGAATATCAACTGAGCCATCCAATTTCAAGAATATACAGGATGTCAGAGAAATCACTTCAGGAAGCAGATACAGGTATGTATCCGGTACATTTTCTGAGTACAGTAAAGCAGTAGAATACAGGAGGGAAATGGAAAAAATTTTTCCGGGTGCATTTGTTATTGCTGTCAGCGATGACAAAGTATTACCTTTGCAGGAAGCACTTGACAGGATCAAAAAGGGAAAATAAAAACCATGCGATGAAAAAAATCTCAAATGAAGTAAAGGTTGGAGCAACCGCGGTGATAACTATTATTGTCTTTATCTGGCTTTATAATTATCTCAAAGGCAAAGATTTATTCAGCTCAACAGCAAGCTATTATGCTATATATGAAAATATTGGCGGACTCACAGAGTCGAATCCTGTTGAGATCAACGGATATAAAGCCGGTGTTGTACAATCCATAAGCTTCATAAATGATAAGAGTGGAAGGTTGCTTGTTAAGCTGTCAATAAATAAGAGCTTCATACTTCCTGAAAATACAATTGCAGAGGTGACCACAGCATCGTTAATAGCAGGAATGAAAATAAGGCTGATCTTTGGAGAAGGTCCGGGCGTGTATAGGAACGGGGATACAATACCCGGCAGGATGGCCGAGTCAATCCTGACAACACTGGAAAATGAGATAATACCACTAAAAGAAAAGGTCGAATCGATGATCATATCGTTAGACTCTGTTCTTTCTGGTATAAATGAAGTAATGACACCTCAGTTCACTGCAGACGTTCGGGGTAGTATGGCTAATCTTTCCAGCACTACCAAAAGTCTTGACGACGTAATCTCATCAAAAAAAGCTGAGTTAAAAACTATGATAGATGGTTTTTCAAAGTTTTCCACTATGCTTGCTGCTAATACTGACAAACTTGATAACACGATCAGTAACCTTTCATCTGTCTCAGATACGATAGCTTCGGCTGACATATACAATACAATAAATAATCTAAAGGCAACCCTGGAAAAGACATCTGCATTGCTGAGCGGCATGAATGAAGGCAAAGGCACTACTGGCCAGTTATTTACAAATGATTCGCTTTACAATAATCTTTCTAACAGTCTGGAGAGCCTGAATATACTGCTAACAGACATGAAGGCAAATCCGAAGAGATATGTGCATTTTTCACTTTTTGGTAAGAAAAATTAGGCCAGCCTGGTATTTTTTGTAAATTACAGATTATCTTTTTGTTAAATTTTAGTTACAATCATAGGTCAAAATAGTGGCTGTATAGGATCATTAAATTATGAATCGTTCAAAGGTGCATTATACCTTACGTTAAACAGGATCTGTGAAAAAAATAACGCACAAACACCTGATTACCAATACATTAATTATTTTTAAAAAAAAATTTCTGATAAGTTATTGAACATTAATTTCATATACTTTTTTTCAAAAAACCAAGCAAAAAAAATTTTTTTTTTAACTTTTTTTTTTACAAATATTGCTTTCTGAATTAAGAGAACAAAAAATCAGAATTTATAACTAAAAACGTCCATGAATAAGACTCATCATGATGTTTGGAACAATTGTCTTAAAATAATAAAGGATATCATTCCATCAGTAAGTTTCAAAACATGGTTTGAGCCGATTGTACCCCTCAGGCTTGAAAACAATATTCTTACTATCCAGGTCCCAAGTCCATTTTTCTATGAGTATTTGGAGGAGCAGTATATAGACATTTTGAGGAAGACTTTGAGAAGAGAGATTGGAGCAGATGCCAAGCTTGAGTACAATGTTGTGATGGAGAATACAAATTATGTGAATGGTAAACCATATACAGTCAGATACCCTTCCAGGAATAAGACTGACCTGAATAATAAGCCAGTTCAGGTTCCATTTGAACTTACCCAGCCAACAATAAAAAATCCCTTTGTAATACCTGGCATTAAGAAAATCCATTTCGACCCGAAGCTAAACCCGGACTATAACTTTACCAATTTCATCGAAGGTGAGTGTAACAGGCTTGCCAGGTCAGCGGGAATAGCAGTAGGGAATAATCCTGGAGGAACGGCTTTTAACCCGTTGATGATATACGGTGACTCCGGTCTTGGCAAAACACACCTGGCCCAGGCTATAGGGATCCTGGTAAAGGAACAGCACCCGGATAAGATTGTGCTCTATGTAAATGCCAATAAGTTCCAGACCCAATTCACCGAATCGATCAGGAACAATAACAAGAATGATTTCCTTCATTTTTACCAGATGATTGATGTCCTGATACTTGATGATGTGCATGAATTCGCAGGTAAGGAAAAGACACAGGATACATTCTTCCACATTTTCAACCATCTGCACCAGTCAGGCAAACAGCTGATACTTACGTGCGACCGACCACCCGTGGAACTGCAGGGTATGGAACAGAGGCTGCTTTCAAGATTTAAATGGGGTTTGCTTGCTGACCTTCAGAGACCAGATTATGAAACCAGGCTTGCAATACTAAAGAATAAAGCCTACAATGATGGAATAGAGCTTCCCGAAGAGATATTTGAATTCCTTGCCGAAAATATTTCAAACAATATCAGGGAACTTGAGGCTGTACTGATATCCCTGTACGCGCAATCAACTCTCAACAAGAAGGAAATTACCACTGAGCTTGCAAGAATGATGGTCGAAAAGCTAATCAGTACATCAAGAAAGGAAATTACCATTGACTATATTCAGAAGACAGTATGCGATTATTATAAAATTCCCATTGATCAGATCCAGGGAAAAACCAGGAAAAGAGAGATAGTCCAGGCAAGACAGGTTTCAATGTACTTCTCCAAAAATCTTACCAAGGCGTCTCTCGCCAGTATTGGTTCTCATATCGGAGGGAAAGACCATGCCACCGTCCTGCATGCCTGCAAAACCGTTAATAACCTTATTGATACTGACAAACACTTCAGAAACCAGATACTTGAAATTGAAAAGAAACTGAAAGTATGAATATGAAAGCAGAGGAATTTATTAATACTTTTTTTGAAAAATACGGGAACAGGGATGAAGAACCTGTTCTTTTTTTTTCACCTGGAAGAGTCAATCTTATTGGTGAACACACCGATTATAATGGCGGATATGTTTTCCCGTGTGCACTTAATTATGGAACATACCTGGCTTTCAGGAAGACAAAAAACAATGCTGTAAAATTCTCTACCCTGAACTTCTCAAGTGACGCCTCGGTAAGACTTGGAGGGCTCTTTAGCAACACTTTCAAGACATGGATAAACTACCCCCTCGGTATTATGAATGAATTCATGAAACAAGGAACAGAACTTACAGGCATGGAACTTTTATACTGGGGTGATGTACCTAATAGTGCCGGACTCTCTTCATCTGCCTCAATTGAGATGGTAACAGCTGTTGCGCTTAATGAATCATTTAATGCCGGTCTGCAAATGATCGACCTTGTAAAGATGTCTCAAAAGGCTGAAAATGTATTTGTCGGCATGAACTGTGGCATTATGGACCAGTTTGCTGTCGGATTCGGCAAGACAAATCATGCAATATTTTTAAATTGTGACACTCTGGAATATGAAAATGTACCGCTTAAGCTTGAAGCCTGTTCACTGATAATAACAAATACAAATAAACGAAGGGGTCTTACCGATTCCAAGTATAATGAAAGAAGGTCAGAATGCGAGCAAGCAGTGAAATATCTTCAGAAATACAGGAAGATAAGAAACCTTGGCGAGATGAATACCGGTGAACTCGAAGTTCTTAAAGACTTTATACCTGAAGAGGTAGTAAGAAGAAGAGTCCGTCACGTAATCAGTGAAAACGGCCGCGTTATTGAAGCTGTAAACGTATTGAAAAGCAATAATATAGAACTGTTCGGGGAACTAATGAATCAGTCGCACGATTCGCTGAAAAACGATTATGAGGTAACAGGGAGTGAACTTGATACGCTTGTATACGAAGGAAGAAAACTACCAGGTGTCATAGGAACCAGAATGACAGGAGCCGGTTTTGGGGGTTGTACAGTCAGTTTTGTTAAAGATGAGTTCATAGAAAGATTTATAGCTGACCTCTCAGGGGTATACACTGAAAAGACAGGCCTGGTGCCTGATTTTTATCAGCCTGAGGTAAGCCATGGCGCCAGAAGAATCAAATGAAGAGAACTTTCACCTTCTCTGGTTGAAGGATGCCGGATCAACATCTTTCACACATCTGAATCCAACAGTGGCACTCCTGTCGAATCCAGGCGATACCATAAGCATGATCTGATTCCTGTCAAGCGACTGCGGACCACCCTGGATATACCATGAGCTGCTCTCCGGCATATAATAGCTGCCTCCACGAATAACTGTCAGGTAATTAATTCCGTTGAAATACTTGTCGCCGGTCATCTGCCATACATTGCCAACCATATCAATTACTCCATACGGACTTGCTCCCTTACTAAAAGCATCAACAGGAGTAGGCCTGTCGAAAGCATTATTGCACCAAGTGCCACGGAATTCATTTCCCCATGGCCATTTTCGCCCGTCAGTGCCCTGTGCTGCCATCTGCCATTCAGCCTCCGTTGGCAGTCTTTTGCCAGCCCACTTTGCATAAGCCTCCATATCTTCATAACAGACATATACTACCGGGTATTTTTCCTGGCCCTGCCTGAACATACCATTCTCCCAGTGCTTCAGGAAATTCGTTGTGTCTTCCGGAACATACCCTGAAGTAATAAGAAAGTCGTAGAACTGGGAATTGGTGACGGGATACCGGTCAATGAGGTAACTATCGACATTTACTTTTACTGTCTCATCTTTTGCGGGATAAGGGATAAAATCTTCCCTGGTTGTAAGGGTGTATTCAATTTCAGCTCCCGGGACAAAAACCATGTCAGGTGGTATGGAGTGAGCTTCCTGAGTTCTGTTAACCTTGCTTATCTTCCAGGGCCTCCCTCCTTTTATTGTTTCAATTCGCTCATCTCCGAGAATGTCACCTTCAAGGTACTGTATCACTATTTTCCCCTCGTAATATCCGAAGTTGTTCATTACAGATACTACTGTATCCTCACGGTTATTCAGTTCAAAGTGATCTGCCTGAAATGACGGGTTTCCTTTCCAGACTATTATCCTGCCATTTCCACGCTTTCTTATGTATACTGAGTCTCCTGATACATGAGTATCAATCAATTCAGGCAACCTGGCAATGCAGTTAATCGAACCTTCGAGTCTTGTACCGGTTAAAGAATCTGTCCATCCCTCAGCTTCAACAGGGATATAGAGATTCCTTCCCTCCCTTACCGGAGTGACATTTTCATGGGTCCATATCGAAACATAATGAATACCCTCACCGGGTTTATCCCTGAAGAGTTTTCCTCTGAGTCCATCCTGGTTCATATTCAAAATCGTGAAAATCGTTTTATTTCCTGATCTCCATTTATTTACATAAGCACCATCGGTCTCGGTTTCAATAAGCGGTGTCCAGTCATAATCAAGAAATGCATCATTGTTCTGGCGAAGAATGAAAGTAGTCCGGGCCAGGTAATTCAAATCGCTGTTATATCCTTCATAATCTCTTCCTCCTGGCCTGAATAGGTTAAGCTCGCTGCCATAACCATTAAAAAATGCAATAGCGATTTCACGATGGTTCCTGTCTTCTCCTATATCACAAACCCTGAATATAGAAAAATCAGGTTTGATGAGCTTATTAAGATTAAGCTCAGGACTGTAATATATTGCATTATGGACCCTTCCTGCTATAATCCCGGGCATATCTCTTGTTACAGCCATTCCCTCCGAAAACATTATAACTCCTTCGCGTGCGCTGTCAGCTGCAGCCTGTAATTCATAGCTTGAACTGCCTCTTGTGTCCAGGACCACTCCATCAGCTTCAGTTTCTGCAACAAGTTGTGACATTCCCCTAAGATGGTCTTCTTTCCTTGTGCTATTATCCCATGGATTGTAAGCTATGAAAAATCGCGTACCATACTGTCGTGAGAGCCTGGCAAAATTTCTTAGTTGTTCCGTACCTCCTGGAAGATCGCGGTACATGTCCCACTGATTCCGTTCATCAAGTCCGAGACGTGGCCATGTTGGCCAGATTCCGAAAACATCCACAAATCCGAACTGCTGATTCCATCTTCTCAGTTCCTCAGGATAGGTATATTTTCCAATACTCCTGTCATAGAATTCCCTGTCCCAGGCCATCTGAAGAATTATGATATAACTCTTTTTAATCCACTGCAGATCCTCTCTCTCAAAAAGGCTGTTATCAAATTCCTCAAGATCATATAAATAACGGTCCCTGAACATTAACCTGAGACCATTCTGCCATTCTCCCCTGAA
>CAZQRQ010000013.1:0-8421 GCA_964595725.1 uncultured Rikenellaceae bacterium
TCCGGTTTTAATAACAGATCCAAGATACACTGTCTCAGGAGGTTGCGCTGATACTTTTATGATTGTCAAAATAAACAGAAGAGCCGATATTGAAAGGGACTTCATCAGTAGCAAGTATTTTCTTTTTGGCATGCTTTCGCCCCGTCAGTCACATATAAGTGCACTGATAAAACGACCTGCTCAGTTATTTTGAGACTGCAACTGCTTAAGGTCATTATAGCTGTAGAATTTTAAGGGGTAATCAATCCCTTGATAAGTTTAAAATCCAGTCTCCATCAACGAAATTAAACATTAATAATCAAACTGGAATTTTTATTTGACCAACAGACTCAAATCGTCCATTAGCGGAAGATTTCGTTAAATTAAGCATTTTCAGGTATAATGATATGACCCGGACACCAGGCTTATTAACTGGCTAATAGATTGATTACCTGCATTTTAACAGACACAGATAATTAACCAACTACTAGTCAGCAAAATAATTGGCAATTTTTGTAACACTAATTCCTCAACCAGAATTTCACCATAAACCATATTAAGATAGGTCAGTTGACTTTGAGTTCTCTCCTGCAGGGCAATACTTTATAAAATTGCAAATATGGCAAACGGTTATCAACAGCAAAATGTATGAAATTCCGGGAAATCAGGTTGTGACTTCATGAACTCACCCCCTTCCTTCAAGACCAAATAAACATTTAACTCAATAAAAATGAAGAATTTCCTATTTAGACACCCGTATGGGAATGAGTATTTGTGAAATAAAAGAATACTATCCGATAACTTTTTTGTGATATATTTAAAGAAATTCTTATGCTGATTCAGGTAATTTTGAAATGATGGTCAAAAATCTGAAAGACATAAAATTCCTGGTTTTTTATCTTATCTACCTGTGCCTGGTAGTAGCCACCTCCAGGTTCCCGTTTTTCTGGGATACCATTCAGCTTGCATCAAAGCATGCTACTTATTTTTATGATACAAACTTCAGTTCAATTATCTTGCCGCAAGAGATGGACAGCGGCCATTTCCCCCTGCTTGGTCTGTACATGGCATTCATCTGGAAATTTGCCGGGCGTTCACTATTTGCGAGCCACCTGGCAATGATACCTTTCGTCATGGGAATTATATGGCAGGTTCAACAGCTCACACGGAGGCTTTTCAGCAAAAAATGGCAGTTCCTTGCAATGGCGGTGATACTCGCAGATGCGACTCTTTTAGCACAGTCGACACTGGTATCGCCGGATATTTTACTGGTATTTTTTTTCCTTGTGGCCCTTAACAGCCTTTTAGCGGGAAAAAGGACTCTCCTTATCCTGTCACTTACGGGTCTGACCTTAACCAGCATGAGAGGTATGTTATGCGTGGCAGGCTTTTTTGTGGCTCAGACCATCATCCAGATATTTCTTAAAAGGAAAGATCCCGTATCCGGATCCGTATCAAATATAAGAAGGATCCGGGCACTTATTTCTGATTATTTCCCTGCGGTAATCATTGCCGTATTTTTCTTTGCATGGCATTACTATAGAACAGGCTGGATGGGATTTCACAAGGACATGCCCTGGAGTTCACTTTTTGAGATTTCAGATCCGGCTACGGCAGCCCGAAATATACTGATTATCGGGTGGAGACTCGCCGATTTCGGAAGGCTGTTTATCCTGGTTACAGGAGTTCTTTTTCTGCTTCACTACCTGAAGCACAGGCCCAAAATTCCGAAAGATGTCGTAATCGTCACAATAGTACTTTTACCGATATTCTTCTTCCTGGTCCTACCGGGAATTGTTTTCACGGGTTTGACCGGTCACCGCTACTTCATGCCTTTATTTATATTGATCAGTCTTCTGGTGGTCTGGTACCTGTTTGAAATTTTTACTTCGGATATATTTAAAAAGACCATTTTTTTCATCCTTGTTGCCGGCCTTCTTACAGGCAACCTGTGGATATATCCTGATAAAATTTCCAAAGGCTGGGACTCAACACTTGCTTACCTTCCTTATTTCCCTCTGAGAGATAGGATGCTTGATTATATGAAGAAAGAGAATATCCCTATAGACCAGACCGGAACACTTTTCCCGAATCTTGGAAGATTTGATTATCTGGATCTTTCAGGAAGGGATACCTCTTTTGCTGAATTAGACATGGAGGCGAATCGGTATATTTTTTATTCAAATATTTTCAACGGATTTTCAGACCATGAACTGGATGAGCTTAATCACCACTGGATACCTGTCAAAACACTCCGCTGCTCACAGGTCAAGGTTATACTTTATCACAAACCTTATGGATATAAGTATATACCTATCATGAATGAATAATAGAAACTTCTGAGGTCGAGAAAGGCTTCGGCCTGCAAAGCCCTCCCCGGTACTTGTTAACGATCCCATGAACTTCTGGAAATTTTAATATATTTATTACTGGAAGAATTTATTATGGTGGGTAAATATATTGATTTCAAGGTTATTAAGAAGCACGCGCGTGAACTAAGAAACAACGCTACTGATTCTGAAAAACTACTGTGGAACCATTTAAGAAACAGAAAACTGTCAGGATATAAATTCTTAAGGCAACATCCAATTGTATATAAAACACGCTTGAACTAAAACACATATACTATACTATACTATGTCATAATTATTTCCCCATCTTTTCCCGCTAAGCGGGAAGAGAGGGGGACAAAGGGGGTGAGTTCATGAACTAGTCAGCCGAAAATCATTTGAATTTAATCGCTTATTTTGTATAAATTCAGATAAACAATTCCCGGTCCGTCATTGTTATAGCAACAGTAATTTGTTTTTCATTTTGTTTCAGGATGAGTGAACGTAATTTTCAGTGATTGTTTTTTGAAAAACAATCAG
Source organism: uncultured Rikenellaceae bacterium (assembly GCA_964595725.1). Taxonomy (GTDB): domain Bacteria; phylum Bacteroidota; class Bacteroidia; order Bacteroidales; family VadinHA17; genus LD21. The sequence goes on from CAZQRQ010000013.1 coordinate 2,850, forward strand.
TCCTGAAATCTATCACATATACTATTGAATAACAAACGACTATATTGACGCAAATGAATTAGTAAGACAAATTCAGAAAAATATATATATGACTTTTATCATAAAAATAATATTTTGCGGAATTAATTGAAATTAATTGTAATATTGAAAAATTAAAAAAAAACTGGTAATTCATTACATTATGATTCTGGACATCAACATTATTGAGAGATTTTATAATGATTTAGGCGACAAGATTACAAATATTAAGAAAAGCGCAGGTCGTCCTTTTACTTTGAGTGAAAAAATTCTGTTCAGCCATCTATTTAAAAATACAGATCTTCATATTTTAAAGAGGGGCATTGACTATGTTGACTTCGCCCCCGACAGGATTGCAATGCAGGATGCAACTGCCCAGATGGCACTTCTGCAGTTCATGATGGGTGGAAAGGAAAATACAGCTGTGCCTGCATCTGTTCATTGCGACCACCTTATAATGGCAAGATCAGGAGCCCTTGAGGATATGAAGAATGCACTTATTACTAACAGGGAGGTATACGATTTCCTGAGCTCAGTGTGTAACAAATACGGGATTGGATTCTGGAAGCCCGGAGCCGGCATCATTCATCAGATCATACTTGAAAATTATGCCTTCCCGGGAGGAATGATGATCGGAACTGATTCTCACACTCCTAATGCAGGCGGACTTGGAATGGTAGCTATAGGCGTGGGGGGCGCAGATGCCGTAGATGTAATGACGGGGATGGAATGGGAGCTCAAGCTGCCTAAACTGACAGGCATCAGGCTGACCGGAAAGCTCAACGGCTGGACTGCTCCAAAAGATATAATACTTAAGGTTGCCGGAATGCTTACGGTTAGCGGTGGTACCGGCTCAATAGTGGAATACTTCGGCGAAGGTGCTGAATCACTCTCATGTACAGGGAAAGCAACTATATGCAATATGGGGGCTGAAATAGGGGCTACATGCTCAATATTTGCCTACGACAAGGCAATGGAGAGATACCTTGTGGCTTCAGGAAGAAAACAGGTTGCTGATATGGCCGGAAAGAACAGTGATAATCTGAGGTCAGATCCGGAAGTACTTAAAAACCCGGAAAAATATTATGATCAATATATCGAGATTAACCTTTCCGAACTCGAACCTTATATAAATGGTCCATTCACTCCCGACCTTGCCACTCCTGTTTCGAAAATGAAAGAGGAAGCGGAAAAGAATAAGTGGCCTGTCAGGGTTGAAACCGCTCTTATCGGATCATGCACAAACTCATCATACGAAGATATTTCCAGGGCGGCATCGGTGGTTAGAAATGCCATCGACCTGAACCTCAGTGCAAAATCAGAGTTCAAGATAACACCAGGATCTGAACAGATAAGGCATCTTGCAGAACGGGATGGTTATTTCGATTCTTTCAAGAAAATAGGCGGCGAGATCTTTGCAAATGCCTGTGGGCCTTGCATAGGACAATGGGACCGCAAAGACTCTGACAAAAATAAGGTTAACACAGTAATACATTCTTTTAACAGGAACTTCGCAAAAAGAGCTGACGGGAATCCTAATACCCATGCCTTTGTAGCCTCCCCTGAGATCGTTACAGCCATAGCACTGGCAGGAGATCTGACTTTCAACCCGGTAACAGATGCATTGACCACCTCCGATGGCAGGCAGGTAAGGCTCGCTGAGCCGGAAGGGACAGAGCTGCCTCCAAGTGGCTTCGCTGAGATAGAAAACGGGTACCAGGAACCGGAGAAAGATGGCAGCAAAATAAAAATTGCCATTGCCGGTGATTCGGAAAGACTCCAGGCGCTCAAGCCGTTTGATGCATGGGATGGAAATGATTTCACAGGGCTTCCAATGCTTATAAAAGTCAAAGGTAAATGTACCACAGACCATATATCAATGGCTGGTTTCTGGCTCAAATACCGCGGACATCTTGAAAATATCTCCAATAACTACATGATCGGGGCAGTAAATTATTTCAATGATAAGACCAACCAGGTACTCAACCAGCTGAATGGACAGTATGAAGCAGTTCCCGATGTTGCCAGGGCATATAAGGAAAAGGGAATAGGTTCTGTCGTGGTGGGTGAAGACAACTTCGGCGAAGGATCCTCAAGGGAACATGCTGCAATGGAGCCCAGGTACCTCAATGTCAGGGCAGTGATAGTGAAATCCTTTGCACGTATCCACGAGACTAATCTTAAGAAACAAGGAGTCCTTACTCTTACCTTCGCGAATAAGAGCGACTATGACAGGATAAAAGAAGACGACAGGATTGATATAATAGGGCTTAATGAATTTGCCCCGCGAAAACAACTGACGATCTTCCTGAGGCATTCGAACGGGGAAAATGAGATGCTGATGGCTAACCATTCGTACAACGGAGCACAGATAGAATGGTTCAGAGCCGGCAGCGCCCTTAACCTCATTCGTAACAAATCCATTAACTTTTAACTTAGGACTTTGAAATTAAAACTTTATACTTCCAACTCCCAACTTCTAACTCAAAAAACATGGCACCTGAAAAGATCAAGATAAAAAACGGCAAACTGGAAGTACCCGACAATCCTGTAATACCTTTCATTGAAGGAGACGGAACCGGTCCGGATATATGGAGGGCTTCGGTCAGGGTCTTCGATGCAGCGGTTGAAAAGGCCTTTGGTGGCAAAAAGAAAATAGCATGGAGAGAGGTTTTTGCCGGGGAGAAATCATTCAAACTGACAGGGAACTGGCTGCCTCAGGAAACTCTTAACGATTTCAGGGAATACCTTGTTGGTATAAAGGGCCCTCTCACAACACCTGTGGGTGAAGGAATGAGATCACTTAACGTTGCCCTTCGCCAGGAACTGGATCTTTATACATGTTACAGACCTGTAAGGTACTTCAAAGGGGTTCCAAGTCCGGTGAAGCATCCCGAAAAAGTTGACATGCATATTTTCCGGGAAAATACTGAGGATATTTATGCAGGCATTGAATTTATGCATGGCTTCCCTGATACAGAAAAAGTGAAGGATTTCCTTATCAACGAAATGGGCGTTAAGAAGATCAGATTTCCAAACACCACTTCTATTGCTATCAAGCCGGTGTCTCTTGAAGGCACAGAACGACTTGTAAGGCAGGCAATAAAACTCGCAATAGACAAGAAATTACCTTCAGTCACCCTGGTGCATAAGGGAAACATAATGAAGTTCACCGAAGGGGCATTCATGAAATGGGGTTATGCACTGGCAGAAAGGGAGTTTGGAGATAAGGTCTTTACATGGGCACAGCACAGGCAGATAGCTGATAAAGAAGGACTGGCTGCTGCTGATGAAGAGCTTAAAAATGCCGGGAAAGAGAGAAAGGTAATAATCAAAGACGTTATTGCAGATGCATTCCTTCAGCAGATACTCACAAGACCAGCAGAATATTCGGTTATCGCCACGCTTAACCTCAACGGCGATTATATCTCTGATGCACTGGCAGCTATAGTGGGAGGTATCGGGATCGCACCGGGAGCAAACATAAACTACGACAGCGGACATGCCATCTTCGAGGCCACACACGGAACTGCTCCCAAGTATGCCGGCCAGGATAAGGTTAATCCCGGGTCAGTAATACTTTCAGGAGCATTAATGTTCGATTACATGGGATGGAATGAAGTTACAAAAAGCATCTATAGTGGCCTGGAGAGTGCAATTCAGAAAAAAAGAGTTACCTATGATTTCCACCGGCTGATGGAAAATGCAACGATGCTTAAAACCTCTGAATTTGCAGACGAGATTATCGCAAACATAAACAAACTATAACCATAAAAAAATTCAAGATCAGATGGGAGACATTAATTTCTTTTCAAAATTTGAGGAAACGGTCAGAAAATCATGCGATATTGACAACGACCTGTTTGAAGCCTACGACGTTAAACGAGGATTAAGGAACAAGGATGGCACAGGTGTCCTTGTGGGATTAACCAACATAGGAGAGGTTGTGGGATATAAAAAAGAAGGTGACAAAGTGGTCGCAACACCTGGAAGATTGCTTTACCGGGGTATTGATATAGATAACCTCGTTGATGGATTCCAGAAAGACAGAAGGCATGGCTTTGATGAAACTATATTCCTTTTACTGTCGGGACGTCTCCCAAATAATGAAGAGCTGAAAGAGTTTTCAGAATACCTGGCATCACTGCGGGCTCTTCCCGACGATTTCACCAAGGACATGATACTTTCAATGAAAGGGAAGGATGTGCTTAATATTCTTGCAAGGTCGGTTCTGGGCCTTTATACTCTCGATGACAATCCAGATAGTATTGCACTCGATAACCTGATCAAACAATCGCTTAACCTGATAGCTAAATTCCCTACAATTGTAGCATACTCATACCAGGCACTCAGGCACCTGTATAAAGGCAAAACACTATCCATAAGGCATCCACAGCTCAACCTGACAACAGCAGAGAACTTCCTGTATCTTATCAAAGGTGATTGCAACGGATTCTCGAAACTTGAGGCAGATCTCCTGGATCTCCTGCTTGTTCTGCATGCCGAACATGGAGGAGGTAATAACTCTACTTTCACCCTCAGGGTAACCAGTTCTTCGGAAACGGATATCTATTCTTCCATTACATCTGCAATAGGTTCACTGAAAGGGCCCTTGCACGGAGGAGCCAATGTTAGAGTCCTTGAGATGATGAATGACATGAAGATCCATGTTAAGAACTGGAAAGATGAGGATGAGGTCAAAGCTCACCTGCTTAAGATCCTGGACAAGAAAGCTAATGACTACTCCGGTAAGATATATGGTATAGGACACGCAGTGTACACTATTTCAGATCCGAGAGCGGCAATACTGAAGGCAAAAGCAAAAGAACTGGCAATTGAGAAGGGACGTCTTGATGAATTTGAACTGTATGAAGTAGTTGAAAGGCTTACACCGGAGGTCTTCCGGATCTTTAAGGGTGAGAAATTTTCAAAAGTGGTCTGCATAAATGTTGACTTCTATTCAGGTTTCGTATACTCGTGCCTTGACATTTCAAAAGAACTCTACACACCTCTGTTTGCAATAGGAAGAGTGGCAGGATGGTGTACTCATCGAATTGAAGAACTCACTTTCTGTGCTAAGAGGATAATACGACCTGCATTTAAAAATGTTTACGGGAAGCATGATTATGTTCCCCTGAATGAACGAAAATAACAGTAAAATGAATAACACAATTCCAAAATACGATGTGCTGATTGTAGGTGGTGGGGCTGTAGGAACCTCCCTGCTATATACTCTGAGTAATTATACTAATATTAAGAGTATTGGATTAATTGAAAAATATTCCGGATTGGGTTTGGTGAACTGCAATCCCGTTAACAACAGTCACACGCTCCATTGCGGGGATATTGAGACAAATTATTCCTACGAAAAGGCTGCAAAAGTAAAACGCAATGCTTATATGCTTATGAATTACCTGGAGGATGAAAAAATTAAGAACAGCGAGATGAAGCTGTTCGATAAGTACACAAAAATGGTCCTCGCTGTTGGTAAGGAGCAGGTACAGGGATTGAGGGAAAGGTATATTTCATTTTCAAATAACCACTCTTTCAAAGA